>JAZDLC010000270.1:0-5398 GCA_043802345.1 Planctomycetota bacterium
GAACACCCTGTGGACGACCCCCATGCCTCCCCGCGCCAGTTCGCCCCGCATCTCGTAGCGGGTGAAGCCGCCCCCCCTCAGCCGGAGCTGCTCGATGAGCAGCTTCCAGTCCGGGTCCGACACCGGGGGCTCCGGCACGAAGGCGGTGCTTTCCTCATCCCCGCTGATCTCCTCCGCTCCGTCGCAATCCGGATCGCTCGCCCTGTCCGGATTCATGGATCCTTCCCTCCTTAGAAACTCAATAAACGCGCGGCCGCCAGGGAGGGATTGTACATTTGCCAGGCATGCGCACCTCCCTCGGAAAGCTGATCCTGCTGGCGGGGCTTGGAATCGGGCTGGGGGTCGTGCTGATGCTGCGAGTACTCTCCGGCCCCGAGGGTCAGGAATCGGCGGGCGGCGAGAGCGAGGCCGGTGAGACGGAGCAGCAGTCGGCAGAGACCGGCAAGCGGGCGGGACGCTGGGCGAAGCAGGAGTCACGGGACGAGGCGCTCACACCCGAACAGCAGGAATCGATCGAGCAGCTCGAGGCGATCGGCTACACCGGCGGCTCCTTCGAGGCGTCCTCGAACGCGAGCGGCGTGACCGTCTACCAGAAGGAGCGAGTGGACCCGGGCTTCAACCTGTACACGTCCGGCCACGGACCCGAGGCGATCCTCCTCGACATGGAGGGAAACGAGCTGCACCGCTGGCGCCACTCCTTCTTCGACATCTGGCCCGACTCGGATCAGGACCCGGAGGGCGAGCCGGTTTCCTGGTGGCGGCGGACGTTCCTTTGCGACAACGGCGATCTCCTGGCGATCTTCGAGGGACAGGCGATCATCAAGCTGGACCGGAACTCAGAGTTGCTCTGGGCCAGCCCGATCGGCGCTCACCACGATCTGGAAGTGCTGCCGGACGGCGACGTCCTGGTTCTGACCCGCGAGGCGCACATGCTCCCTCGCATCAGCCAGGCGCATCCGATCCTGGAGGACTTCATTTCGGTGCTGGACAGTGCGGGTCGCGAGAAGAGCCGCCTGTCGCTCATCGAGGCGTTCGAGAACTCCGAGTTCATGGATCTCTGGCTCTCGAGCGCGGACCCGAAGAAGCGCCGGCCAGGCGACATCTTCCACACCAACACGCTGGCGCTGCTCGACGGACGGATCGCGGACAAGCTCAAGGAGTTCCGGGCGGGCAACCTGCTGATCTCCGTGCGGCAGTTGAACACCATCGCCGTCGTGGATCCGGAGCAGAAGCGGGTGGTCTGGGCGCGCCGGGGGGACTTCGTGGCTCAGCACGATCCGAGCGTGCTGGAAAACGGCAACCTGCTGCTGTTCGACAACCGGGGGGGGTGGGAGGGCCGCTCGCGCGTGCTGGAACTCGACCCCGCCACCTTCCGCACGGTCTGGACGTACGAAGGGACGGCAGAGAAGCCGTTCTTCTCCCGGGCGCTCGGGACGGCGCAGCGGCTACCGAACGGGAACACCCTGATCACGGAATCGGATCGCGGCCGGGCGTTCGAGGTCACGCCCGAAAAGGAAATCGTCTGGGAGTTTCTCAACCCGCATCGCGCCGGCGAGAACGGGGAGTTCATCGCGGCCATCTCCGAAATGCGGCGCCTCCCGGCCGCCTTCCGCACGGACTGGCTCCCCCGGTAGTTGGAGCTTGCGCCCGGGCAGGGCGGCCCGTATGGATTGGCCCCGTGAAACATGAAACAGGCACCCCCCCACCGAGTCCTTCCCCTTCCGTGAGCGAGTCCCCTTTGCCTCCGGAACCGAGCCGGGCCCAGCGCTTCCGGCACTGGTTCAGGCGGACCTTCTACTGGTGGCTGCTCCTCATCCCGGCGATCCACCTCGCCCTGATCTCCTACCTGTCACATCAGAAGGTCGGGATCTTCCACAACGAGGTCGAGCCGAAGGTCCTGTTCGAGGTGATCCATCCCGCGCTCCTGGTCCTGTTCACGCTGCTCTCACTCCAGGGCTGGCGCCTCACGCGCCAGTTTGCGTTCGGCTGGATGACCCTCTTCGGAGCTGTTCTGTTTTGCCGGGAGCTGCACTTCTACGGGTCGGGGCCGATCCTGGTAGGCGGGCTGCTCTTCCTGCTTTGGGCCGCCATCAAGAAGAAGGAGGAGCGCCGGGCCTTCCTGGCGCAACGCTGGGCCGCCTCCTTGTTCACTCTCTCCTTCGTCAGCTACGTGGTGTCGCAGTTGCTGGACCGCGGCGTTTTCGAGTTCATCGGACGGGTCATTGTCTGGAACTTCAGGTGGATCCTCCTGTACCGGTCCAACATGGAGGAGACCCTGGAGGCCCTCGGAGGCCTGTTCCTGGTCTTCACCACGCTGACGATTCTGGTTTCCGCTCTACCTCGTCCCCGACCGGAGGCCTGAATCCGGCTCGTTTTTGCTACAATCCGGAGCAACGGAGCGATCACGACCCAGCATGGACGAACAGGTCACCGTCTTCTTCGCCGACATCTGCGACAGCACCGAGTTGTACGAGGTGCAGGGCGACACCGTTGCCCACGAGCAGATCGAGAACGCGCTCAAGATCCTGGCCCGGATCACCGCCAACCATAAAGGGAAGGTCATCAAGACGATCGGGGACGAGGTCATGTGCTCGTTCTCGAGCGCGGATGCCGCCTTCCGGGCCGCGGCGGAGATGCACGAGACGCTCTGCAACGAGATCCGGGTCAAGACCGGATTCCACAGCGGTCCGGTGCTGCTCCAGGAGGATGACCTCTACGGCGACACTGTCAATGTGGCCTCGCGAGTGGTCGGCATGTCCAAGGCGGGCGAGATCCTGATGACCAAGTCGACCGCCGAGGAGTTGAGCCCCGCTCTGCGCACGCTGACGCACAAGATCTGCCAGGCCACCTTCAAGGGGAAGTCGAGTCCGGTCAGCATCTACGGCGTCGTCCTGGAAGATGACGAGATGACCACCGTGACCCAGACCGTTGATTCGTCCCGGATCATCGTGGGGAGCCTGCGCACCATGGTGTTGCTGTATCAGGATCATCGCACGGAGGTGGCGCTGGACTGCCCGGCGACCGCGCTCGGCCGCTCCGCGGACTGCGGCCTGATCGTCGACAATCCGAAGGTCTCCAGGCGGCACGCCAGCATCGAGTACAAGCAAGGCGCCTACTACCTCACCGATCACAGCACGAACGGCACCTACCTGGTCTTCCACAGCGGCGAGCGCCAGTTCCTGAAGCGGGAAGCCACGCGCATGCCGAAGAGCGGGTTCATCTACCTGGGCGAGTATCCGGAGGGTGACCAGGAGCACGCGATCGAGTTCTGGTGCGGGGATTGAGGGCGGGCTTCCTCAATCGATCCGCTTGAACGCCTCGCCGTACACCCGCGCGCGGGTGATCGTGGCGAGCGGCAGATAGAAGATGGTGTAGTCCATCGTCACGTTCACCAGGCCGTCCGCCCCGGGGTACTTGGCGATCGCGTTGTCCCGCGCCGTTTCCGCCATCCACGTGTTGACCGGGATGATGAACAGCATGGCGCCCCAGGACGTGCCGACCGCGTCTCCCATGACGACATACTCGCCCTTCTTCACCGGCGTCGTGGAGGGAGCCAACGACGCGGGACGGGCCCGGCAGGCGGAGACCGAAAGCAGGAGCAGCAGTGCCAGGATCGAACGCATGCCGGGCATCATCTATTGACCTTGACCGCGTCGCCGTAGACCGTCGTGGTGATGAAGTTGAACAGGATCAGATAGGTCATCTTCACGTCGGCGGTGACGTTGATCAGGGCGTCGGCGCGGGTCGTCTCGAGCGCCTCGTCGATGGCGCTCTCCAGGGTGCTCCTGGAGCTGACCGGGATGAAGAAGATGTAGTACCCGGTGGAGTCGCCCCGGGCCGGGCCGAGCTCCGTGAACTGCCCCGGCTCGAGCGGCGTGGTGGATGGCGAGATGACGATCGGGAAGACCTGACAGCCGCACAAAAACGCGAGAACAGGTAGAAGCAGCAAGTACTTGTGGTGTCGCGTGGTCATACGCTCAGCCCTCAATCTTCCTCGACGACCGCCGTCCCCGAGATCGTCGTCGTGTGGATTCCGAAAAGAACCAGGAAGAAAAGGTGATTCATCTGCACTGTTGCGTTGATTAAAGCATCAGCGCGAGTTCCTCCTAGCGCCGCGTCCCGGGCACGGCCGATCGGATCGTCCATGCCGAACGTGATCAGGTGGAGGACCGAATAACCAGTGGATGACCCCTGGGCAGGCCCGAGTTCCGTGTAGGCGCCCCTCGTCAGTGGTCTTGTAGCACCCGTCATGGCGACGGGGTAGGACCAGCAGCCACTCAGCGACAGACCTGCGAGCAGTGCGATGACGACAGACGATCTCTTCAAGATCTTGGACCCTCCCGGGCGCCATCCTGGAGCCGAACCCCACGTTATCGCCGGGGAGCGGGCCACGCCATTCTGTTCTTCTTCGGGCTGCTATACTCGCCAGGTCCGTGGCGACCGCTTGGTGGACAGGGAGGCCTTGTAGATGAGCAATCCAGGAAGTGCCCTGCCGGCTCTGGTACCGATTCCGACCCGCTTCGACGTGGCCAAAAGCGCCTCCACGAGCGAGTCCGGGGCGTTGATCCGGGCCACCGAGCGTTCCTCCGGGAGGACGGTCGGGCTGCGGCGTCTCTCGCCTGAGTTCACCACGAATCCAGAGGCGCTGGAGAAGCTGCTCCTCCTCGATCACCCGAACCTGCTGCCCGTCACCGAGGTGCTGCGGGACGAGGCGGGCATCTATCTGGTCACCGAGTGGACCGAGCGGGGTACCCTCGCGGACCGGCTCGAGGTGGGGTTCCCCAGCGCCATCGTGCTGCACCTGGTCGCCCGGGGCGTCAGCCGGGCCCTGAACTACCTTCACGCCCGGAGCATTGCGCCGGCCAAGCTTGCGACCGATCAGATCCTGGAGACGGACCAGGGGCAGTTCCAGATCGCGGGGTACGGCGTCCCGGAAGACTCGGGCGAGGAGACGAGCTGCAACCCCGGCCAGGAAGAATCGGACAGCGCCACGGACCGCTTCCGGGTCGATCTGGTCTCATTCGGCCGCCTGATCGAGAAGCTGCGGCACGAGCTCCCGCCTTCCCTGCGCACGCTCTGCCGCCGCTGCCGGCCGGACGCGCCGGACTCCTTCCTGAAAGCGGATGAGTTGCTGCGCGAGCTGGAGGGGCTGCCGGACATGCTCGCCCTGGCGGAGTTCGATCATGACGCCGAGCAGATCGACGCGGCGGAGGATGAGAGGAGGGATTCCCGGGATCCTCGGAACACGCCGAGCGATTCGGCGGGCGAGTCGTTCCCCTGGAGGCCGCTGGAGGATCTCTACGAGCTCGAGGGTTCCAGCAAGAAGGGAGGCATGGGCTCGGTCTGGATGGCCCGGGAGAAGTCCACCGGCCGCAAGGTCGCCATCAAGCGGCTCCTC
>JAZDLC010000271.1:0-2088 GCA_043802345.1 Planctomycetota bacterium
TGATGGCCGGCAAGTGGATCGTCAGGAAGGTCGCCGACCGCTACCTGCCGCGTGACGTGAGCTCGATGAAGAAGAAGGGCTTCACGGTCACCGCCCACAAGCGGATGGAGTTCGGTCCCGGCTGCTTCGAAAGCCCGTTCATCGAGAGTTTCCTCGGCTTCTCCGCTCGCGAGATGGACTTCTTCATGGAGTACGCGCCGCGGTCGCTGAAGGGGCGATTGATGCAGGTCGGAGTGTGGGCGGACCTGTTTCTCTTCAACGAGACCGAGGAAGCGGTCCTTTCCCGGCTCAGGGACAACGTCACGTTCCGGTCAGGGAAGCGAAGCAGCGGCTGACATCGATGATCGATTCGTCGTTTCACTAGCCGCCTGTCCCCACAGAGGGTCGGGGCCGGCAGATTGGCCGCGTCAAACCTCTCGTTCTGCTTGCGGCCCTTGACCTGTCAGGTGAAGAACGCCTCCAGTGACACGCAGTCCGCCACGAGGTCCTCGCTGAAGGAGTTTGCCTTGAGACCGGCCGCGGAGACCATTACCAATTGAATCGACTTTCGCGTCTTCGTCACGGCCTCGAAGACGCCGATCTTCTCCATGAGTTCCCGCGCGTGCTTCCTGTCGATCGTGAATGCGGACTCCGTGAACTTCATCTCGCACAGGGTGATGGTGTCATCCTCGCGGTCGAGCAGAAGATCGATCTGCGCTCCCCGCCCGGCCTCCGGACGGCCTGGACCGGGAAGGTGCCGCCACGTGCTGGAGTCGACGCCGATAGCCGAAAGGCCGAGAGCTTCGAGAAGCTGGTCGACATGCTTGAAGCAGAGATTCTCGAAGGCGTAGCCGGACCAGGCCGCGAATGCCTGCGATCTGGCCTTGCGCTGCCAGTACCTGGCGCCGTCCCCCTGTAAGGCCGCGCTTGGCGCGCCATCGATCCAGCGCAAGTAGAAGTACGAGTACTCGTCGATCAGGCGATACTGCGTGTTCTTCTTCTTCTTTCCAAAGGGATTGAAGGAGGCGATGAACCCGGAGGACTCGAGCTCGTCGAGGTACTTCCGGAATCGTCCGCCCCCGCTCAGGCCCGTCTGTTCGACCAGCTCCGACTGCGACATCCCGCGGGTGCGCGCAGCCAGGGCGCGCACGATCGAGGCATGGACCTCGGATCTGTTGAAGAGCGAGCGAAAGAGATTGTCGAACTCGTCCCGCAGGATTCCGTCCCTGCCGAAGCAGAGTTCGCCGACGACCTGGGTCACCGATCGTCCGCGGCGAACCTGTTTCAGGTAGTGGGGCACGCCACCGACCGTCATGTACAGGAGCGCGACCTGCCGGTTGTTGAGCTTGACGCCGCGAGCGCGCAGAAAGGCATCCGTCTCCGAGAGTGTGAACGGGCGGAGGTGGATTCGCTGGGTGATGCGGTTGTACAGGCCTCCCTTGGCATGGATGAACTTGTCGAGCATCCATGATGCCGCGCTCCCACAGACGATGAGGCGCAGCGTCTTCACCTTGGAGAGCCGCGCGTTCCAGGCGTGATCCAGGGCCGCCACCAATCCGGAGCGATGCGTCGCAAGCCATGGCAGTTCATCGAGGAAGACCACGATCGGCTTCCCTGGATGGCGCTCTGCGAAGTTCTCGATCGCCCCGGAAAGGAGTTCGAGCGCGGCACTCCAGGAAGCGCAGGGAGGCAAGGGGCGGCCGTCGAAGAAGACGTGCGTGACCTCGTGACAGAAGCGGTCGAGTTGCAGCCTGGCGGCTCGCCCGTGCTCCCCGGTAACCTCGAACAGGGTGTGCGCCGCGAAGAACTCGCGGATGAGAAAGGTCTTGCCGACACGCCGCCGCCCGTAGAGGGCGATGAATTCCGCCTCCTTCGAGTTCAGGATCTCCTGGAGTCGCTTCTGCTCGCCCGTCCTGCCGATGATTGATTCCGCCGCCATTCCTGAATATTAGCGGCGGAATCGTGGAACGGCAATGCGATTCCGCCGCCATTTCTGGATATCAGCGGCGGAATGTATCGGCCGGCAGGTTGCCGTCCCGCCGTGAGAACTCCTGGGTGTGAACAGTCCCGAGAGACGACCCTACAAGGTGACCGTGACCTCGACCGGTG
>JAZDLC010000272.1:0-12524 GCA_043802345.1 Planctomycetota bacterium
CGCTGTGCGCGTCCGACATGCTGCATCTCGCGCGCGCCGTCCGGGAGTCCGTGAGCTGCGAACCGGAAGTGAAGCCCGAAGCCGATCCGGACATTCTGAGGAGTGACCTGGCCGACGCGGTGGACCGGCTCTCCGCGGCGACTGACGATCCCTTTGCGCTTGCGGCGGTGGGCCGGGCATCTCTTGCGCTGGCAAAGTGGTCGATCGATACCGGCGAGGCCGGCGGGGAGATCTACCTGCAGGATGCCCGGGAGTTTCTCGGCCGGGCGCGCGAGCGGCTCTTCGACGATCCGGTCCTGCTGATCGCCTCGGCAAGGGCCGCCTACTACTCCGGCAATTTCGAGGAACAGGAAACCTTCGCCCTGGACGCACTCAGGATTCTCGGCGGTTTCGAAGGCCCGCTTCCCGGGACGCCGGAGGACGCGGCGAAGCAGCTCACACGGTCGCCGGAGTTCCTGGATGCGCTCAAGTGGCTGGGGGATGCGGCGGGACGACTCCTCTCCGGCCGCTCGGGAGCCGATCCGGTTGCGGAGGCGGTCGGCATGCTCCAGGGCGGCAGGGCCCTGCTGCTGGCCGCGGTCCAGCCACAGGCGGACGAGGTCGACTGGCAGAGCGCGGCCTCCTACCTGGGAGCGGTCGGCCTGCCGCTTCAGGAACTGGCCTGGCTGGACGAGGGCCGGCGGCGGCTCCCCGAATCGAATCTCCTCGCCAATGACGTCATCAACGCTCTCTGGAGGGCCGGGCGGCCGGAACTGGCGGTTCTGCACGCACAGGAGATCGCCGCGGAAAATCCGGAGAGCGGGGCCTGCGCCTGGTATGTCGGCTACTCCGAGGCGCTGCTCGGCAACTGGCGCCGCCGGCAGGAGGATCCGGATGGGGCGATCGCCGCCTATCGCCAGGCAGAGGAGTCGTTCCGGGCGAGCCTGGAGACCGCGCCGGAGTTCGAGCAGAGCGTCCTCTCCTGGCGGGCCCGGCTGGCCCTCTCCAGGGGCTTCGCCCACCTGCTGGCGGAGCGCCAACAGGAAGCCGCAAGCTGCCTGGTGGAGGGGATCGCCCTCGATCCGAGCATCGCCCGCCAGCGAGACGAACTCGACCGCGAGGCGGTCGATCTGCTGGACGGGGCGCTCGAGTGGCGAAGGAGCGGCGCCAGCCCGGTCGATCCCCTGCGACTGGTGTCGGACCTGCTGGAAGCCGACCCGGAGAACGCTCTCTGGCCGAGGTCGGTCGCCGACAGCGAACTCCGGGAAGCGCTCCGGGCGGACGGCCGCGGCGAACACCTGGTCGGGGACGACTACTTGCGGACCTCCCTGGAGGCGGCGGAGCAGGCTCTCGCCATCGGCGGAGAGAAGGAGGATGTCCGGGTGCTCGCCCAGGATCTGACCATTCTCGCCGAGCGCCTGCTGGCCCGGAACGAACCGGACTCCGCCCGCCCGTACTTGATCCGCGCCGCGCCCCTGCTCGACCTCGATCCACCAGAAGCAAACGCATCCCCGGAACAGCTGCGCGCTCTCGCCGCGCTCCTGCGCGCCGACCTGGGAGCGCCGAGGCCGATCAACCGACCGGGGCGATGATCCGGTAGAATCGCGCAGGACACCTCAGAAGGACACGAGGAGCAGAAGGAGGCAATGGTGAAGCGAAAGGGAGTGTGGCCCATCCTGCGGAACACCGCCGTGGGTGTGGTGTTCCTGGCCGTCACCGCTCTGCTGCTGATGTGGCTGGCGGGAGCGTTCGAGCCGAAGATCGATGACCACAGCCCGGCCGCCCCATCCGCGGCCCTGCGGCCGGTCGGCGACACCCGCCTGGTCGAGGCGAGGACCGTCAGGGTGCCGAAAGTTGAAACCGCCGCCGGCACGGTCGAGGCGGTGCGCCGCACCACGCTTGCGTCCCGCCTGCTCGCCGCGGTCACCGAAGTCAAAGTCCAGGCCGGACAGCCGGTGGAGGAAGGCGAGATCCTGATGCTGCTGGACAGCTCCGACCTCACGTCTCGCATGGAGCAGACGCAAGCCGCCCTCGCGTCCGCGGAGGCCGAGCTGGCGCAGGCGAAGATCGACCTCGAGCGCGCCGAGAAGCTGCGCGCGGAGGATGTCGCCAGCGCCAGCGAGTACGACCTCGCGAAAACCAGATTCGCCACCGCCCAGGCCGAGGTCGACCGCACAAACCGGCATCTCGAGGAAATGAAGACCACTGTCGGTTACGCGACGATCCGGGCGCCCTTTTCCGGCATCGTGGTCGACAAGCTGATCGACGCCGGTGATACCGTGACCCCCGGCCAGAATCTGCTGACGCTGTACGACCCGACCCAGATGCAACTGGTGGCGAACGTCCGCGAATCGCTGGCGCGGCGCCTGCAGGTGGGCAACTTCCTCGACGTCCGCCTTGACGTGCTCGACAAGGCCTGCCAGGGGCGGATCAGCGAGATCGTGCCGACCTCCGACCCGGCCAGCCGGACCTTCTCGGTGAAGGTCACCGGCCCCTGCCCTCCCGACGTCATGAGCGGCATGTTCGGGCGGCTGCTGATCCCCCTCGAGGAAGAGGAGATCCTCGTCATTCCGCTCGCGGCGGTGCGCACGGTCGGCCAGTTGAAGCTGGTCGACGTGGCGGACGGCGACCGGCTGGTCCGCAGGACGGTGCAGCTCGGGCGGGAGATGGACGACGGCAACGTCCAGGTGCTCTCAGGCCTCAAGCCCGGCGAGCACGTGGCGCTGGCCGATTCGTGAGGGGGCAGGCGCACGTGACCAGCACGAACACCAACAACCCGCCAACCCCCAAGGTATCCAAGCACACCTGGACCGACGCGATCGTCGGGATCTTCCTGCGTTCGAACCTATCGATCGTCCTCATCGTCCTGGCCGTGGCCGCGGGGATCACCGCCCTCCAGGTAACGCCGCGCGAGGAAGACCCCCAGATCGTCGTGCCGCTCGCCGACGTGCACGTCAGCTTCCCCGGCCACTCCGCCCACGAGGTGGAACAGCTCGTGGCCACGCCGCTGGAACGGCTCCTCTACGAGATTGACGGAGTCGAGTACGTGTACACGATGTCCCGCGAGGGACACGCGATCGTGACCGTGCGCTTCTTTGTCGGCGAGGACCGGGAGCGCAGCCTGGTCAAGATCTACAAGCGGATCGACGAGCACCTGGAGCTGGTCCCGCCCGGGGTCGAGGGGTGGGTCGTGAAGCCGGTCGAGATCGATGACGTGCCGATCGTCACCTTGACCCTCCGCAGCGACGCGGCGGACACTCACCTGATGCGCCGGGTGGCGGAGGAAGCCGCCGCGCGGATGGCACGGATCGGCGACGTCTCCCGGGTCACGCTGACCGGAGGGGAGCCGCGCGCGGTCAACATCTACCTTCAGCGTGACCTGCTCGAGTCGCGAGGACTCTCGCCCCTCGAGGTGGAGCAGGCGCTGAAGGGCGCCAACGTCACTCTTCCGGTGGGAGGTTTCGAGCGGGGCGACCGGGAATTCCGCGTCGAGGCCGGCCGCGCTTTTGTCGACGCGGGCGAGCTGGCCGAGCTGGTGGTCGGGGTCGAGAACAACGCGCCGATCCTGCTGAAGGACGTGGCGCGCATCGTCGACGGAGCGGACGAGATCGAGACCTACACGCGGCACGGGTTCGGGCCGGCGCGCGGCTTCGCGGACCGTCCCGGCTCGCCCGGCAGCCTGATCGGCGCCGCCGCCGGCGTGTCCGGCGACTCCGTGTCCGCCGTGACCATCGCGCTGGCCAAGAAGAAGGGGACGAACGCCGTCGCGGTGGCCGACGAGATCCTCGCGTTGACGGCGGCGCTGAAGGGGGACATCATTCCGGACGACATTGAGGTCGTCGTCACGCGCAACTCGGGACAGACCGCCGACGACAAGGTCAACGAACTGACCGAATCCCTGGCGGTGGCGGTGTTCATCGTCATCGCCCTGCTGACCCTCGGCCTCGGCTGGCGTGAGGCGCTCATCGTCGCCCTGGCGGTGCCGATCGTCTTCGGTCTGACCCTCGCGCTCAATCTCCTGTTCGGGTACACGATCAACCGCGTCACGCTGTTCGCGCTGATCCTCTCCATCGGCTTGCTGGTGGACGACCCGATCGTCGACGTCGAGAACATCACGCGTCACTTCAAGATGCACGGCAAGGCCACGCGCGAGATCGTACTGGCCGCGATCTCCGAAATCCGGCCGCCGTTGATCTCCGCCACGCTGGCGGTCATCGCCTCCTTCCTGCCGCTGTTCTTCATCTCGGGGATGATGGGGCCGTACATGCGCCCGATGGCCGTGAACGTGCCGGTGGCGATGTTCATGTCGCTGGTGGTGGCGTTCACGATCACTCCCTGGCTCGGATACCACCTGCTGAAGGGCCGGTACAAGGACGCGGCCCCTCCTCCGGCAGATCACGGTCCGGACCAGCCAGATGGCGCTGCGCTCAAGAGCTCCCTGCTCTACCGGTTCTTCTACCCACTGATGGCGCCGATCCTCTCGTCGCGGCGGCGGGCCTTCGGCTTCCTGCTGCTGTTCGGCCTGCTCACCGGCGCGGCCGCGACGCTGGCGGCCACGCGCTCGGTACCGCTCAAGATGCTGCCGTTCGACAACAAGAACGAACTCCTGCTCCTGCTCGATTTCGACGAGGGGACGACGTTGGAGAGAAGCGACGCGGGAGTGCGCGAGTTCGAGTCCCTCCTGGCCGGGGTCAAGGAGGTCACCGACTACACGTCGTACGTCGGCACGGCATCGCCCATGGATTTCAACGGCATGGTGCGCCACTACTACCTGCGCCAGGGCCAGAACGTCGCGGAGATCCGGATCAACCTGGTGGGGAAGCGCAACCGGGCCACGCAGAGCCATACCATCGGCCTGAGATTGCGGCCGGAGCTCAGCGAGATCGCGAAGCGGGTGGGAGCGAATCTGAAGCTGGTCGAACTCCCCCCCGGACCGCCGGTGATCGCCACCGTGGTCGCTGAAGTCACCGGCGAGCCCGATTCCACCTACGACGATCTGATCGCAGCGGCCGGCGTCGTCCGCCGCCGCCTGGAGGCGGAGCCGGCGGTGGTCGATGTGGACGACTCGGTCGAGGCGGAGCAGCAGAAACTGGCCTTCGTGACCGACAAGGAGAAGGCCGCGCTCACCGGGATCACGGTCGCGGAGATCGCCCGGACCCTCGAGCTGGCTCTGGCCGGCATGGACGTGGGAACGCTCCGCCTGGAGGCGGAGCGCCACCCCCTCGGAGTGAAACTCCGCCTGCCTCGCAAAGCCCGTTCCGGCATGGACGAACTGTCACGGCTCCAGGTCAAGGGCCGAGGCGGCGCGCTGGCTCCCCTGAGCGAGCTCGGCCGCTTCGAGGAGACTCTGGTCGACCAGACTCTCTACCACAAGAACCTGGAGCGCATCGTCTACGTGTTCGCCGAGATCGCCGGCCGGCCGCCCGCGGACGTGGTCCTGGACGTCCAGGCCGACCGCTCCGACACGGCAATTGCGGGCGGCGTGGCTGACGCGGCGCCGATTCCGGTGGACGAACGGACGTTCTTCTCCAACGGCGGCGGGATCGCCTGGAGCGTGCCGCAGGAGATCGGGGTCGGCTTCTCCGGCGAAGGGGAGTGGAACATCACCCTGGACGTCTTCCGCGACCTCGGAATCGCCTTCCTTGCCGCGCTCCTCGCCATCTACGTCCTGCTGGTGGCGCAGACCGGCTCGTTCATGGTGCCGGTCGTGGTGATGCTGGCCATTCCCCTCACCATCCTCGGCATCATGCCGGGCTTCTGGCTGCTGAACGCAGGTTTCGCCGGCCAGGCGGGCGGTTTCGCCGACCCGATCTTCTTCACCGCCACCGGCATGATCGGCATGATCGCGCTCTCCGGCATCGTGACGCGCGACTCGATCATCCTGGTCGACTTCATCCACATCTCGCTGGCAAGGGGCCGGACCCTGTTCGACGCCATCATGGAAAGCCGCGTCGTCCGCCTGCGCCCAATCCTGCTGACCTCGGCCACCGCCATGCTGTCCGCCGCGCCGATCACGATCGACCCGATCTTCTCGGGACTCGCCTGGGCCCTCATCTTCGGCCTGCTCGCCTCGACCATCTCCACCCTCTTCGTGATCCCGGTGACCTACTGGCTGCTGTACGAGAAGAAGCACCGGACTTGAGAGCCCGTGCGGTGATGGGCCATTCGATTCCCGTATGCGCGGAGTCCTGACGGTTTGAAGAAGGCGATCCTGCCAGCTCTGACTCTCTCCATCCTGCCTCTGGTGGTTCTGTTCGAGTCCCTCTTTCTCGACGCCAGCCTGATGAGCTTCGACTACAGGATCACCCCTCCGTTCAGCTATCTGATGGGAGAGGACGACCTTCCCAGGGTCATGAACATGGCCAGCGGCGACATCAACGCCTGGATCATGCCCGAGACACTTCTCCAGGTGGAGCGGATCAAGAGAGGGGAACTGCCTCTCTGGAATGATCGCGAACACTCCGGACAGCCCCTGATGGCCACGCTCGGATTCACGCCGCTCTATCCCCCGAACCTGCTCTACTTCTGCATGAATCCCGTTCGAGCGTATGCGGTGTCCATGGCGCTGCATGTGCTGATACTCGGTCTTGGAATGTGGCTCTTCCTGCGCCACATCCCACTCGCCTCGTCCGCGGCGCTCATGGGGGGCGTCTCGATCTCTCTCTGCGCCTTCATCACGGTTCATCTGCATAATCCGGTGTTCGTGCAGACAGCCGCCTGGCTGCCGTGGATGATGCTCGCGGCGCGCGCGCTGGTCGAGGACCCGAGGTTCAGGCGCACCGCAGCCCTGGGCGGTGTGACCGGACTCTGCCTGCTCGGTGGCTTCCCGCAGATCTCCATCCTGGCCCTTCTTGTGGTCGCCGCATGGTTCCTCGTCAGCCTCATCAGGCGCCCGAGTGGAGGCAGGGTGCGAACACTCACGGCTGCCGCCATTGCCATCGCTCTTGGGTGCATGTTGTCCAGCATACAGCTCCTACCCGCCTCTGAACTCCTGTCCGAGTCGACGAGAAGTCACGGCTTTCCGCCTGAAGTCCTGGCACAGAAGCGGTTTGCCCCGCAGTCTCTCATTGGACTCGTATTGCCCCGCTTCTTCGGCCCCGCCGTTCAGGAGTTCAGCAGTGACAATCTCAGACCGCGCCTGATCTTCGAATTCCCGTCCGTCAGGGCATGGCAGCAGATCGACTCCAGCAACGGTTTCGAGGAGAACGCCGTCTTCCTGGGTCTGATTCCGCTCTTTCTGGGGCTCACGTCGTTCCTGCGAAGGTGGCGCCTGCGAGAGATGTTTCCGCGCGCTCTTCTGCTCCTGTCCCTGATCTTCGGAATGGGATACCTGTTCTCATCAGGCTACTGCGGTCAGATTCCCGGAATCACCTCGGGCAGCCCGAAGCGGGTGCTGTTTCTCGTTTCCTTCGCCCTTGCCTGGCTGGCCGCTCTCGAATTCGACCGCTTCCGGAAGGAAGGTCGCAGTCCCTGGCTGCTGCCTTTTGGACTCATCTACGTGGCGCTCGGGGCCATGGTGGCCCTGCCATTCGAACAGTGGCTCTTTCCCGACAGCACGGCCGGCGACCGTGCCTGGTTTCGAGAGACTGTCGCCGCCGATCTAATCGGTGCGATTGCCGCCGGCCTGGTGCTGCTCCTGACCGCCGTGGCTGTCAGGGCCAGGCGGGCGCGCCTCGCGCTCCTGCTGCTGCTTGCGGGCGCCACGGGTGAGCTCGTCCTGTTCGGCCGCCACCTGAATCCGCCACAGAGGCTTCAAGGCCTGTTTGAACCGACACCCGTCATTGAGTGGCTCGAGGGACAGGGCGCCTGTCGAGACAAGCGCCTCGTTGCTTTCAGCTCGAGCGAGGTTCTGCCGGCGAGTGTCGCCCAGGTCTTTGGATTGCGCTCATGCCTTGGCCAGCTCAGCATGCCAGTCAGACAGACGGCTGATTTGATGCGCGTGCTGGAGCCGGGGATCATCAACGACCGTTCCCCCGGCCCGACCGCTGCGTTCAGGGACCTTGCGTCGCTGACTTCTCCTCTGCTCGACATGCTCGGCGCGCGCTACGTGGTCACGGGTGGGTTTGGCTACAAGCAGATCATGGCGGCCCTTGATGACCTGCCGGGTATCGAGCTCGTCTACGCGAGCAGGGACGAGGGTCTGGCGGTGTTCGAGAGGCAGGCCGCGTTGCCTCCCGCCTTCCTCGTGCGGAATCTGCGTGCCATCCCCGACCGGGAGCGACGCCTGTCGTATCTTGGCTCCGCTGATTTCGATCCCCGGATGGAGGCCGTTGTTGAGCAGGCAGTCGAGGGGTTTCCGGCGCCAGCTTCGGGCGAGATCCCATCACAGCGTGACGCCGTCGCCTACGCGCGGCCCTTGCCTGAACGGATCGAGATCGATGCGGTGATCGAGAGCCGCGCCTTTCTCGTGGTGTCCGAGACCAGCTTCCCCGGCTGGCGCGCGGAGGTGAATGGACGGGAAGTTCCGCTCGTTCGGGCGAATCACGCGCTGATGGGTGTCTCTCTGCCTCCCGGGACCCATCGAGTGGTGCTGACGTACGAACCCATCTCGTTCTACGCCGGCATGGGACTGACCCTCGCGGGATTGCTGCTCTGCCTGACGATGCTCATCTGGCCGTCTAGGCCTGGTGATTGAGCGACAACGTCACTTCAGAAAAAGTCGATATCTCCCATGGTCTGGTACCAGTTCCGCTCCATCCAGCGGCGATCATGCCTGCTGGGCGTCCCCCGGAAGCATGCCTGGTACGGCGTAGCCTGCGCGCAGAAGCCGTGGTCGTTCTGGAAGCGGCTGAACTGGAGCGTTGGGGCCGGGAACCAGGCCGCGAGATACGGCTTCTTCAGGCGCGCTGTCTCCCGCAATGAGTATTGCACGAGCGCTCTTTCCGCAGCCCGGTCTTCGAGAGGAACGAGCCAGTCCAGCATCGACACGATCGAGTCATCCCAGCCTCCTTCCCGCAGCACCGCAATGCCACGGAGCGAGCCATGGTTCCGGTCGCGCGCCTCGAGCAGCAGGTGGTCGTGGTCCGGATGTCTGGCATAGCGCCAGTTGAGGTACGCCGCGTCACGCACGATGCCCGTGCCGACCTCGTTGCTGCACCGCCGCCAGAGGTCCTCGGCCTCGGCGCCGAACTCCTCCACTGATCGAACTTCGACTTCCTCCGGCGGGTCAGCGGTTGGCCCCGGTTCTCGCACGAGAAAAACTACGTCCCGCAGCACCTGGAACTTGATCAGGCGAAGGCCGAGCCGCTGCAGTTGCGGCTCGGGGAGGCCCCAGGTCACCCTGGTCTCGCCTCCCGTATAGGCCCTGTAGTATGCCCTCCCGAGCCGCGTCAGCAGGCGCGCGCCCGCGATTCCCCGGCGCAACTCCGGGTCCACGGCCAGGTCGAGGTGGTTGCCCGCAAGGCACGGTTGATTGTCCAGCACGAACCGGTGGGTCACGCCGGGCCAGACGCCCACGCACCTGCCGTCTTCCGCCACGGCCAGCATGATCTCGGTTCTTCCGAGCGGGTTCTCCCGGAACTTCCAGGTCCAGTGCCGCCTGGTACGTTCCTCGTGTTCGGAGAAGGAAAGGTTGTGCAGCCGGAGGATAGCCTCCTCGTCACCCGGCAAGAATGCCCTGATCGTGTACCTACCCATGGTCGGCAGGCATCTGCTTGCGACGCAGGACTACGGTCTCATACACCAGGTCCTGATTGGCGAAGCCTCGGCGAAGCTCCTTCCACTGCGAGATGAGCTCCGAGATCTCGTCCTCCACTCCGCCGCGCTCGGCTCCGAAGAACGAGACGGTTTCTTCCCGCGATTCCTCGAGAAGTCCGATCAACCTCCCAAGCGTGGGGGTCACGCTTGACGTGATCACCTGGCTCTCGATCAGCTCCAGACCGGCGGCTTCCCCGACCGCGCGCAGCGCCCCCTGCCTGGGAAACGGAACGTTTCGACACCCTAGGTCCGGGACCGTCGCCACATCGTTGATGACGACGACCCCGCCGGGGCGGCAGGTCGAACAGCACCAGTTGAACAGTTCCAAGAGAGGCGGCAGATACTGCAGGACCTCGAAGATCACGATGTTGTCAAACGGCCCGAGGCCGTGGGCCCTTCCGTTCATGAGATCCTGAATCCCCATGACGGAGAACACCAGCCGCGTCTGCTGGTCGAGCGTCCTCCGGGCGAAATCGATCGACCCGCCCTCAGGGTCGATGCCGACCGTGGGAAAGCCGCTGGCGGCCAGAAGCGCTGAGGTCCCTCCCATGCCGCATCCGACATCCAGCGTCCTGCCCCCGGGAACCAGTAAAGGAACACAGCGCAGAACCAGTCGGTCCATCGCCGAGGCTAGCGGTTCCTGCGGATCCTTGAAGCACCCGAAATGGTAGTGGTGTGAATGGGTCAGGTACTCGTAGAGGTGGAGCGGCTGCGAGAGCGCCCTGATGGACTCTGCCGCCGATTCAGGTCGCTTGTCTTCTGGCTGTCGCGGCCCTGTCTTCATTTCTCCGGCGCTCCACTATCCTCCAGTTGGCGACTCAGCGACCTCGCATGTCCTTGCTGCTCAACGAAGGCTCGAGCGGCGGCAGGTCGTCGAACGCCTGCCCCATCTCCGGCACGGGGAGCTGGTCTTCGGGGTGAGGAATGCCGGCATCCGTTCCGAGCGGCATGCGCCTGCCGAAGGCCCTGTTCAGCCACAGCTCGAAAGGGAACGCGAACCGCGCGCGTGCCACTCTCCACCTGGCCAGCGGGATGAAGCACTTGAGCGCGAACCTCCACCACGGCCGCCCCTCCGCGGAATCGAGAGCTACCTTGTAGAACAGCAAAGGCGCGTAGAAAGAGTAGGAACGCTTCACGTCTCGCTCGTGTTTCGCGTCGATCCAGTACATCTCGGTTTCCTCGTCGATGACCGGAAACTCGAGGAGTTCCCTGTAGGTCGTCGGCACCCGGTGCGCGCGACCGTTCGCGCTCACCGACAAGACCTTCTTGCCGATCTCGGAGTCCGGGAGCGGCGTGAACCGGAACATCTGGAACCGAATCCCGTCGCCAAGCTCGCGCAGCTCCAGCATCTTGCGGAAAGTACTGACCAGGTCCTTGCGGGTCTCGCCCGGGATGCCGAGCATGACGTTGACCCTCATCCGAATTCCCGCAGCGCTGAAGCGGCGCGCGGTTTCGACGAAGCGCTCCACGTCGACCTGCTTGTTGATGCTGTCGGCAACGCTCTGCGATCCCGACTCCAACCCGACCTCGATCTCGGTGCATCCTGACTGCCGCAGCAGGCGCACCTGTTCATCACTCATGCGCACGAGGGTCTGGTACCGCCCCAGGACATGGAACCGGATCTGCAGGCCTCGCTCCTGGATCAACCGGCAGATCCCCTCCACCCTCTTCAGACTGGCGCAGAAGTCGGCATCTGTAATTTGAAACGCCCTGGCGCCGATCTTGTGGACGAGCGTCTCCAGGTCCTCGATGACGCGCTCGGGAGAGAGCGCGGTCCAACGCCTTGGATCGAGGCAGTGGATCGAACAGAAGACGCAACCCCCGGGGCAGCCACGGCTGCTGAAGTAGTTGATCCATCCGTGCGGGTGCAGGTACCGCTTGATACCCACGATCTCCCATGGAATTGGCACGGTCTTCTCGAGCGACGGCAGGTGGTTCACCTGGTTCTTCACGATCTTGCCGTTCCGCTTGAAGAAGACGTTCTCGATTCCATCGAGACTCCTGCCTTCGAGCAGACGGTTGGCGACCTCTGGCAGCGCGAAATCCCCGGGACCGATGACGATGATGTCGATGTTCTCCGAGGTCATGGTCTGCTCGGGAAAGAGCGACGGGAACCACCCTCCGGCGACCACGGCCACATCCCGGTTCTTCGCCTTGATGAATTCGGCGGTGGATTCCATGTTGCGGCACTGCCCCCCCAGTTTGCTTGGGATCCCCACCAGGAGCGCACCGGGAAGCTCCTTCTCCAACCACCCGCGCGGATCCTCGTCGACTCGCTCGTCGATCAGGGTGACCTCGTACCCCTCGGCCATGAGCGCCGCGGCGAGCGCGAACATGCAGAGCGGCGACCACATCGGCCACTGCGCGTAGAGGATCGGAAAGTAGAGGACTACCCGGCCCTTCGGAACAGATACCTGCTTCATTCCCATGCTACGTCGACCAGAGTACCGGCAGTTACGTGAGGGTCGGCTTCTCTTGGGGCGAACATAGTGTACATCAGGGGCATTCGAAAGGGCGAACTCCTCACGAGCCCACTGGCAGGAATCTGGCTCCCTCGGAAGGCGATGAGGTGCGAGCCCGTGATTGCGGCGCGAACGTCCAGACATCTCGCGGTTGCCCCTGCACCTGCATCTACCGCGACTACGGGCGCCACCAGCCGTACTACGAGCCCGGCCTGATCAATGCTCCGGTGGCCTGAGCGAATCCGGAATGGGGCCCTTGAACCCGAGCTGTTCCTGGATTCTCTTCGCCTCTGCGCGCCAGGTGGCGGCCTCCCGGGCGGCGCCCCTCTTCTCCAACACCGCGGCGATCCGCATGCTCAGGATGGCCCGCTCGATCACTTGCTGCGG
>JAZDLC010000273.1:0-12484 GCA_043802345.1 Planctomycetota bacterium
GTCCTGATCCTTTCTGCCGCTGGCGGCATGGTAAGTTAACCGGGGAGCGACACCTGTCGCTTCGCCGGCGCTCCCGCCGCCGACCCTCGAGTCAAGGCGTCCGCGAGCTTCGAGCGGGCAGCCTTCACCTCCTCTGCTCGACTCTCAGCGACGTTGTTTCGCTCCTCCTTGTCGCTCGCGAGGTCGTAGAACTCATCCTGACCGCTCTCCAGGTACTTGGTGCCGTCCGGCGCGCGCAACCCTCGGAGCTGGGCGAAGTCGCAGTGGATGGCTCCGTACAGACTCTCGATCAACGCAGGCTCCCCGTTGCGTGCCGGTCCGGCGAGGTCGAACTCCCTGGACGAGGCCCGCGCCTCGAGAAACGGCTTGAGATCCTGCAGCCTGACCTGGGTTTCGTCCGGCTCCGCCGCGGCGGGTCCTCCATCCACCACGATCAAGGGGACGCGGATGGTGCAGTCGTACAGGAAGAAGGCGTGGCTCTCCTCGCCGTGATCGCCAAGCGCCTCGCCATGATCCGCCGTCACGACGACCAGGCTGTTTCGCATCCTTCCTTCCCGTTCGAGAGTCGCCAGCAGGCGTCCGATCTCGTGATCGACGAAAGCCACCTCTCCGTCATATGGCCGCCCGAGGAAGCGCTCGCGAAACGGGGCGGGGGGAGCGTACGGGGCATGGCAGTCGAAGTAGTGCACGAAGAGCAAAAACGGCGTCTCCTCCGGATGACCCGACAGCAGGGCCAGCGCGGCGTCGGTGACACGGTCCGCGGCCCGCTCGGCGAGCAGGGCGGAGCCTGCGCCGCGGGTCTCCACCTCGTAGTCATACCGGTCAAACCCCCGCTCGAGGCCGCAGCCGGGCGCGAGCGGCTGGGCGCCAATCGCCGCGTAGGTGCCGTATCCCATCCGGGAAAGCGAAGCCGCCAGCGTGTCATGTTCCTCGCCGAGGCTGAACGTGCCGTTGTCCCGGACTCCGTGCGCGATCGGGAGCAGGCCGGTGAACAGGGTGGCGTGGGAAGGCAGGGTGAGCGGGGCGGGGGCGACTGCGTTCGTGTAGAGGGTTCCGCGCCGGGCCAGGCCGTCGATATTGGGCGTCTCCGCGCCGGCATGGCCGGTGCATCCCAGGCGGTCCCAGCGCAGCGTATCGATCGAGATCAGCACGATGTTGGGCGGCCGCGCTTCCGGTCGTTCCGAGCAACCGAGGGCGAAAATCAGGGCCAGTGCCCCTCCGAGAAGAAGTCCCGCCCTCATCGCGGTTTGCTGTCTGATTCGACGCATGCTCTCATTCTCGCGCGACTGTGCTGAGAAGGCGGGGCAGGGGTATTCGTAAAGGAATCGCTGTCATCGGGCCAGGCTGCAAGAGAGAGAGGCGACCCGCGAGCGCCGGCCGCCTCTCTCACGCCCTCCTCGGGGTGCAACGGCCTGCTCAGGCGTCCATCTCGATCCCGCGGAAGGTGATGCTGCTGAAGTTGGCCAGTATCGCGACGTCGACTACCTTGATGACATCCTCATAGATGACCCCCTTCATCGCCTCCAGGTTCATCTTGAGCTCATCTTCCTCGTCGCCCACCGGGGCCGGGATGTTCTTGCGGTACTCCTTGAGCTTGAGAAACAGGTCATGCAGGTCCTTGACCTTGACCCCCTGGAGTCGGATCTCGACCTGGCTTTCCTGCCAGGCACCGTCCTTGATCCACTGCCTGTAAACATCGATGTTCTCCAGGTTCTTCTTGGAGCGGTTCTCGATGCGGTCGATGCGGATGTCGATCTTCTCCAGCATCTTCATCTGGGGAGTCGAGTTCACTCCCACGTCCTTGGGCAGGTAGGTCTGGAGCTTGCCCTCCAATATCTTGAACTTGATGGAGCAGAGGAAGAAGATCAACAAGAGGAAGGTGACGTCGATCATCGGCGTCATCTCGATCTTGATCTCTTCAGTTGCTGCCTCTGAAGCGGGGCTGGATTTTTTTTGTTTTGCCATGGTTCCGTCCCAAAGAGGGTCCTACTTGGCCGCCTCGTCTTCTTCCTTCTTCTCCTGGCCCGCCGCCAGCTCCACCTTCCAGATCTTGAGTCCCTCCTTGCCGCACAGGAACATGACCTTCTGGACATGCTTGAACTCGGAGGCCCGGTCGGCCCGGATCAGGATGGGTCGTTCGGCGAGGCCGTCCTTGTCGCGAATCCGCTTACCCTCCGGCCGCGGCAGGTCGACACGCACCTTGAGCTCCCGCTCCAGGTCGTTCAACGAGAGGTTGGCGCGAGTCATGATGTACTCGCCCCTGCGGTTGATGTTGACGTAGAGCCGCCCTTCCTCGGGCTCGTCCTCCATGGCCGTCTTCGACATCGGCAGGACGAGGTCCTCCAGATCCTTCTGGCTCATGTCGATGACGATCATGAAGAAGATGATCAACTGGAACACGATGTCGATCATCGGCGTCATGTTCACCTCGGGCGGATTGATGATCTCGTCGCGCGGATTCTTCAGTGCCATGGCAGGCTCCTTCCGACGGGGACCGTGACCTAGCTCTTGGTGGGACGGAAGCGCTCGAAGATGTCCTCGACCACGGCCGAGATCTCGAGAGTGGTCTTCACGACCCGGTTGCGCAGGAACACGAACGCCGCGGTCATCGGAATGGCGACGAACAGCCCGAGCAGGGTCGTGATCAACGCCAGTGAGATGTTGTCCGCCAGGTCGGCCGGCTCGGCGGCGCCCTTGCTGGAGGAGATGACCTTGAAGGCCAGGATCATGCCGAGCACCGTTCCGGTCAGTCCGAGCATCGGCGCCACCGCGGCGATCAGGCTGAGCCAGCCGAGCTTCATGAACAGCTTGAGCTGCTCTTCCTCGGACATCTCCTCGACCGACTTCTCCATTGCCTCGAAGGAGGCGTTCAGGCGAGGCAGGCCGGCGGCGACGATGTTGGTGAAGTAGTTCGGCTCCGCCTCACAAAGCTCCATGGCCTCCTGGTACTCGCCGGCCTCGATGAGGGCTTCGATCTCGTCCACCACGTCCGGCGGGGCGAGCTTCTGCTTGCGCATGTTGACCATGTTGTCGATGAACAGCGCGAGGCCGATCACCGACAGGATGATCAGCATCCAGCCGATAGATCCGCCGCCGCTGATCACGTCGCTGATCTGCATGCTCGGCTTTTCGATCTCCTGCGCCAGGGCAAGCGGTGCGGAGAGGAGCAGGAAAAGCATTGGTACCAAAACACGACTCAAGTACTTGGACATCGTTCGGTCGAAGCCTCCGGCTGTGGGCTTGTTAAGTGGGAACGGTCTTCCCAAGGGGTTAGTTCAGTTTCTCCTGTGCTTTCCGGGCCCACTTCGACCCGGAATGCCTTTGGACCACTTCGAGGAAGTAGCCCTGCGCAAGCTGGTTGCCCCTGGGTTCCGCGGCGCCGAGTTCCCCGGCGACGAGGCCGAGGAGATAGGTCGCCTCGGCAAGAGCGTCAGTCATGTAATACCGGACACGCACGGTCGCCAGCGCGACCTGCGCTTCCTTGAAATTTTTCTGGGCCATCAGGGCTTCGGCCTTGCCGACCAGCGCTGCCGCCCTCACCCCCGCGACCTCGTTGTTGTCCGCGACGATGTCTTCGAAGAATCGGCGCGCCTCCGCGGCCTTCCCATCCCGGATGAGGACCTTGCCCTGCGCCAGCCGGGCCAGACCGGCCATCTGGGACGCCAGCGCGCGATCACTCTTGTCGAGCGACTCCATCGAGGAGAAGGAGCGGGCCTGGGTCTGCAGTTTCGAGTAGGCGCGCTTGGCCTCCTCCGGATTCCCGGCCTCGTCGAGCGTCTGGGCCTTCTCGTGCAGCGCGGTCAATTCCCAGTCGACGCCGTATTTGTTCGTGGCCGCCTCGCTGGCCAGCAGGTCGAGGTCGGCAACCGCCGCCGCGACGTTCCCGGAGCCCAGGTGGGCCTGGGCGCGTCCGAAGATGATGTCGGGTCGGATCCGAGCACGTTCTTCCACCGCCAGCGCCTCGTCGTACGACTTGATGGCTTCCGCGAAGTGGGCCCGGTCCTTGGCGCCCCAGAGGCGGTGGGTCTCGGCGATCTCATACGCCCCGTGAAGCTTGATCCACGGGCGGACGCCCGCCTGCGCCATGGCCGCCTTGAAGAGCGTGATCGCGTTCTCGAAGTCGCCCTCATCCCGCTTGTCCCGTGCCGCCTCGTACGACTCCGGCGTGTCGCCGTAGTCGATCGCCTTCACCCTCATCCCCTCCAGGGTCAGGGCGACGGTCCCCTTCTTGTACTTGAGGAGATCAAAATTGTCCTGGGAGATCGAGTTCGCGACGATCGGCTTGCCGCCGGTCTTCTGCCAGATCCGGTCCGACGCGGCCCCGAGGGCCGCCTGTCCCAACAGGAAGCAGGTCATGATCGCGGTCGCTGTGACGACCCTGCGGGCGCGTCTCATCCCGTTGTTCGTCCCGTTGTTCGGCTCCGGTAAGTTTCGGCCAGGAATGGCGATGGAAAGACTGAGCATGCTATCTGCTCCAGGATTGTGTGTCAACGCGGCGAGTACAGGTCGCAAAAGACGCCCCTCTCTCAGCGGGAAAGCACCCGCTCATACATCTTGATGCGACGCTTGAAGGGGTCTCCTCCCAGATCGGGGAGGACCGCCTTCCAGTTGGCGATCATGCGGAGGGCCGCCTTCTTCATCTGGGGATTGGTCTTGCCCTCCATGTACTGGCAGTAAAGGAAGCCGGTCATGCAGTCCCACCAGTCGGGCTTGCCCTTGTCCCCGGCGTCCTCGATCCCCTCCTTGAGCTTGAACCAGATGTTCATCGCCTCGTTGTACTCGCCGGCGCCGGTGATCTCGGTATAGTCCCAGACCATTCGCTCCTCCTTCTCTTCCATCCAGCCCCCCAGGCAGAGCGCATAGTTACGGACAACGCTGCGGTTCTTTGGGTTGGCGGTGTGGACCTGGAGCCAGAGCGGCAGGGCTTCCTGGAACTTGTGCAGTGTGAGGAGTACGTCCGCGAGGGCCGGGATGACCGACTCGTCGATCGTCTTGGTGTGGGCTGGATTCTTGCCGAACCGGGCCCTCAACCTCTGGTAGTTCTCCTCGGCCAGCTTCAGTTCGCCGATCTCCTTGTACCAGTCGGCCACGTTCCGCAGATTCTGGAACGAGTTGTAGGCGGTGATCGCGTTGTACCGATCAAGGTATCCCGCGGCCCGGCGCAGATGGTCGACCGCGGCGTCCGTAGTCTTGTCCTCGATCTCCTGGTACGCCTTGAAGTGACCGGTGGCCACCTGATTGATGGCGTAGGCGATCGTCGCGTGCCCCGCGTACGCGGATTCCATGGCGCTGAGGAGTTCCTCCGCCTCGTCGATCTGCCCCAGGCCGACCTTCGCCCGGATCCGGTAGTAGACCACGTTCGGGAAGTACGGGGCCTGATTCTCGAACTTCTCCTCGTATCCCGCGAGTGAGTCGACGACTTCCTGGAACACGGACTGGTCGAGCAAGACTCCGGCCCGGTAGAACACCGCTTCTGCGTACGCAAAATCGCGCTGCTGGGCTTTCCTCTTGTCGAGCCCGACGGCGAATTTTCCATCGCCGATCCGCTTGAAGAGGTTGTCAAACGTCTCGAGAGCCTTCTTCGGGTCGCCGGCAGCGGCGTAGGCCCGGGCCAGGAAGACGAGGGACCGCTCGTAGTAGGAACTCGACTCCGCCACCGCCTTCAGCTCATCGATGGCGGTTTTCCACGCCTTCTTCACCTCTTCCGGGCTCTTGGCGGCAGAAGCATTGGAAAACGCCTCTTTGGCCACGAAGTACTGGATGTCCCCGGAGAGATTGAGGCTGGTTACGATGTTCCTGAGTCGGTTGCGTTCCGTCTTGTCGAAGTCCTGTTTGGTTTCCCGGAAGCGGAGGTCCCAGGCTTCGTACGCTCTCAGAACCAGGTCGCCGGTGGCCAGTTCGTCGCCCTGGCTTCGGGCCTGCTCGAGCCCGGTCTCGAAGGCCAGGGCCGCCTCCAGATTCCGTCCCGCGCTCTGGTAACAGGATCCGATGTCCTCCCAGGCCTTGAACAGGTACGCGGCCCGGTCCGCGTCCGACTTGCAGGCGGCCACGACACCGTGAAGCGCGCCAATGGCGTCCAGCCAGCGGCTGTCCGCGATGTACCCTTCCGAGACCAGCCGCAGCACCGAGGCAGGCTGGGCTTCCTCGTCGGTCACTTGCAGGAGGTCTCCCAGCAGACTCTGGGCCTCGAACCCCACCAGCGAGCGCTCGTTGCTCTCGGCCACATCCTTGGCGATGGTCAGGGCCTCCGCCGGATTCCCCGCCTCCTTCAGGGCGTATGCCTTGGAGAGAAGCGCCCGGTACCCATCCTCCGTCAGGGCCAGCTTCTGCTCGGAAAGACGGCTCTCCATCTCGGTGATCAGGGCGATCGCTCCGGCCCGGAGGGCCTTGATCAACGCCGGCTTGAAGACCGGTTCCTTCGCCATCCATGGCTTGTCTCCCACCACCTGGTAGCTGTTGGCCAACTGGCTCACATCCTCGGTGTCGGAAAGACCGTCCATCGACTCGATTCGCTGCGCCGCATTCCGGTAGATGTCCACGACACCACGATAGGTCTTCTCGAACAGGCCCTGGACGAAGAGGCGGTCCTGCTCGGCGAGATTCGTGATCTGGGCCACGTCGATGCCGTTCTCGGAGAAGATGTGAACCAGGGAGCCCAGCGCCTTCTCGTCATGTGTGGCCGCCTGATCCGGCCGGACCTTGCCCAGCTCCCATTCCGCCATGCCCTGGAAGAAGTAGGCGTACAGCGAGAAGATGCTCTCGTCGCCTGCCTCCCAGATGTAGTCGACCAACGTCTCGGCGCACTTTCCGAGGTAGTCCTCCCGGTTGAAGTCCTGGAGATCGTACAGCAGGGCCCAGTAGTAGTACGACTCTCCCTTGCGGTAGAGCGATTGCAGCGCGAGCTCCTGCAGCGCCTGAGACTCTGTCTCTTCTCCCGCCTCTTCCGCCGCGGCGGCGGCCGCCGAGAGATCGCCGTAGGCACCGTTCAGGGTCTTCACGGCCTGGCGGAATGCCTCCTCTGCCTCGGTGCGCGTCTCCTTGATGGCTGCCTGGTCCGCCTCCTCGGACTTCATGCGCGTGATCTCGTCGGTGTAGAACTTCCCCTTGTTCACCAGAACCTTCGCGTACCCTTCGACGACCGCGTTCCCCTTCTCCTGGGTCATCGCGTCGCCCATGCCCTCCACGGCTTCACCGAAGTGCTTGATGGCCTCGTTGTAGAACTCCCTGCGCTTGTCCCGGGTCAGCGCAAACTCGGAAGCCATCTGCGAAATGGTCGCCTTGGCCAGGGACACTTCCGTCTTTGCTCCCGCGTCCAGACCGCCTGCCTTCTCGATCGTCGCCAGCCACTCGACCGCGAGGTCGAAGAACCGGTAGCGGGCCAGGTCCCGAGAGAATCGAATGTCATCCTTCAGGTTCTCGGCCTTCTGGCCTTCCTGCGCCCAGCCGAAGGCCGCCAGGGGGGCTGCCAGGCAAAGGACGATGAGCGAATTCGAAATCAGAGTCTTGGAGATGCGCATGATCGCAGCCAGGCCTCCGCGGTTTTGGAGGGTGATGGATTTCGGTGTTTTCAAAGGTGCAGGTTCGACACGAAGCCGAACAAGCTACCTCAACCGGATGCGAAACGTAACCGTCGACTGGGCGCCGAAGTGCACAAATGCGACGGAATCCCGCACCTTGAGTTGCAACGATGCTGAACCGGATGGGTTCAGTCGGCGCCCGCCCGGCCGCCGGCTGGAGGACCTCGCCGATCCTGCCATCGGTCCCAATAGAGAGGCGCCGCCCCCGAATTCTCGGGAGAGGCGCCTTTGACTCGATTCCCGGATTGCCGGGGTTTCTCTACCGCCCGAGCCCGTAGACCGGCTCCCCCTCCTCGGGGATCAGGATCTTGGCCCGGACCAGGATCAGCAGCTTCTTCTTGCTGAGGAACTTGCCCTTACGCTCGAAGAAGAAGCTGATGATCGGAATCTGATTCAGGAACGGGACTCCAGATTTCAGATCCCGGTCCTCGTTGAGCTTCCAGCCGCCAATCATCAGGGTTGCGCCGTCCGGCATGGTGACCGTGGTGCGCGCCCGCTGGACCCTGAGGGTGGGCAGCTCGATGATGACGTCGGAGCCGATGCCCAGGGTCGTCATGAACTCGGTGAGGGGCCGGACCAGGTTGGCCACGGTGGGGCGCAGTTCCATGGTGATGAAGCGCTTGTCGGAGCTGACCACCGGGCGGACGTCCAGCACCACTCCGTCCTGGATGATGCCGACGATCGGCTGCGCGATGACCGACGCCTGGGCGATTTCAACATCGAAGTCCCGCACGTACGAGACATGGTTGATGACGCTCAGGCTGGCGCGCTGGCCGTTGAAAACCGTCAGCGACGGGGCGTCGACGATATTTGTCGAGCCGTACTTGGAGACCGCCCTGAGAATTGCTTCCACCAGGGTGTCGTCCAGGAAGGTCGCCTGCAGCGAGAGGCCGCCGGTGTTGGTGTACTCGTCGTTGCCGAGCGTGACGTCGTAGAGGTTCTCGACCCGGGCCCGAAGGTCGCCCTTGCCGTCGCCGTAGTCATGGAAGATACCCAGGTCGTTGTCCGTGCCGATGCCGGAGGGCACGCTCGGCGTACCGAAGCCGTCCGGCACCGAGCCGAACTCGTCCAGCACCAGGCCGGTGGGGATCTGCGCAGCCGGGTTGATTTCATCCGGGCCCAGGCCACGGAAATCGACGCCAATATCCTCGAGGAATTCGTCCGACACGTTTACGAAGCGGGCCTCGATGTTGATCAGCGTTCCGGCGTTCTCCCGCAGGTCCTGCAGCAGCGCCCGGATCAGCTCGTGCACCGGTCGGGTCTGGCGGACCACGAGGGCTCCTGAGACCGGCTGAATTGTGTTGTTCGGATCGAGGTCCCACGACTCCGGCGCGATGTTGCTTCTGATCAGGTCGGCCAGCCGGTCCGCCTCCAGCACCAGCGGCTGGGGCTCCGCGGCTTCGCTGCCGAAATCATCGGTGGCGAAGTTGGAAGGCGTCAGGTTGAAATCCTTGGAAGGGAAGTTCGTGATGATCTTGGCCAGATCGCGGATGTCATAGATCTCCAGGATCTGTCCGCCAACCGCCTCGTCCGCGCTGAGGATCCGCACGACTCCGTCCTGGATCCTGTAGGCGAGCGGCGTGGAAGAGATCTCCAGCAGGAGCTGGAACGCTTCGATGGCGGGCATCGGGCCGGCGTCGACGGTGTAGATCGGCTCATCGCCGGAGTCGACGATCGTCGGGGAGACGATGAAGTTGACGCCGGTCACGGTGCGGAACCAGTCGACCGCCTCGCTCAGGGCGGTGTCGGAGAACGAAAGGGTCATTGGCACGCCGGAGAGCTTGTCCATGATCTCGCGCTCGTCGGCCGACATCAGCTCGTCCTGCACGGAGAACTCGATCGGCCCCTGAGCCGCGATGTCCCGCCAGACGCGGTCTTCCGGGAAGACCAGCAGGTCCATCTGGGGCCGCATCTCCGCGACCATCTCGTCGAAATTCGTGCGCCAGTTCTCCTTGTAGCTCCGGCGCAAGTCGCGGTCGGTGGCGCTCATCCGGGCATCCCGGGCCAATGAGCGGAAGTGCGACGCGTCATTGTTGGTCGGGTCGAGCCGCAGCACCTCGGTGAGGTACCCTTCAGTCTCTGCGAAGCGATCCTCCTGGAAGGCCCGGTTCGCCGCGGCGTAGAGCGTGATGATCCTGTGCTCGACACGCGCCCGTTCCTGGGCGTCGCTTTCCTCCTGCTCGCGCAGAATCCGGGCCTGCCGGGCCTGCTCCTGCGCCCGCTCGCGTTCCGCCTTGGCCCGCTTGGCCGACTCGATGCGCGCCTCCAGCGATTGCTCCGTCAGCGTTCCTCCCACGAGGAACGGATTCCAGCGGACGATCATCAGCGCGTCCTCGAACGCCTTGATGGCGCTGTCGAACTCGCTGGCATTCAGCGCGATCTCTCCCTGCTTGATGCGGCTCTCCGCCTCGATCCGGATCTGGGCCCGGCGCACCTGGGTCATCTCCGCCGCGGTGCGCGCGACCTCTTCCACCGCGGCATCATCCGAGCCGCCCGAGTTGACCTGCATCCCGAGAGTCGCCGCGACGCGTTCGAAGCCGGCGGCGGCGTCCATGTTCCCGGGATCGGCCTCCATCGCGCGGGCGTAGATCAGTTGCGCATCGCGCAGATCGCCGTTTCCTTCCGCTCGGGCCGCTTGCGCCAGCAGTTCGTCGATCCGCTCGCCGGTCCCTTCCGTCCCGGTCGTCTCATCCATCACCGCTTCCATCGCAGCATCTTCGACGATCTCATCGCCGTAGGTCGTGGTGAAGGTGACATCCTCGGCATTCGAGGACGTGGCATCCGGTGGATCGATCTCCTGGTCCTCGTAGTAGCCAGTGAGAACGACTCCACACTCCCCTTCGCAGGTCGCGTCACCGCAGCCATCGCACGCTGCGTTCTCGCATACCGCGTCCTCGCCACCGCTGTTTCCGAAGGGGAACAGGTTGCAGCCCACGAGGGGCAGGGCGAGTCCGAGCAGGACAGTGGTCCACCTGGCAAGGATCCTGGGTTCGGTCATCTTCGTTTTCTCCAACTTCCGAAGGCTCTGCGCACCGTTTCGGAGAGACCCACACCGTCCCATCAACCAGACACACCTGGCAACCGGCCGGGACGGCCGACGGTCGACTCTATTCATGCTGGTTCATGTCCATCACTCGAGGTCGAGGCTCAGAATGCGGATTTCGCCGCCAGCGCCCTCGCATCGGACCTCAAGACGTTGAACAGGAATCTCTCTTACTTCCTCCCGAATCAGGTATCCCGTCTCGTCGGAGGCCCGGGAACCATCGGGATTGAACAGGGGATGTTGAATCACTTCGTCGCGGGAATCGTTGACTTCCTCGATCTCCTTGACGATCAAGCCTGTACCAAAATCGACGGTCCGGACTCCGTCCTCGCCGTCAACGCCCGAAAGAGTACCGATCGAATCTCCTGAAGCGACTTCAAACCGGGCGGAATAAGGATTTGCTTCGGTTCCGACCGTGATCTCGATGATCACCCTCTCCAGGTCGCCCGACACCAGACGAAGCGCGAACCCTTCCTCGAGGTCGATCTTCAGCACCTCGCTCTGGCGGCTCTCGATCAGCGTGTCCCGATCCCCGATGCGCCCCTCCAGGACGGCCAGGACAGAGTAGTGAAGACGGCCTCCCTGGGGCCCGGTCTGCTGGTCGAAAAAACTGCGGCTGTCGAGTGAGTCGGTGGCGATGACTTTCGGCTCCTGACCTTCCCGCCAGCGGTAGATTCGGTAGCCGGTCCTGAGTTGCGGCTCGTCGGCCACATCCTGCTGGATGACTGTGTTGACGGGATTCGGAGCCCACTCCAGGAGGATTCCGCCCGCCTTCTTCCGGAAGCGCAAGTTCAGCGGGGGGGCGATTCCCTGGAATCTATCTTCTCTTGATTTGCGGTCTTGATAGGTAGCAAGTTCGTGGTTGGCGAAGAAGACGGTCGCCTTGAAATGCAGGTCCGTGGGCTCGAATCGAAATTGACCGAGCGGGTCGATCGGAGGCTCCGCGGGGAGGGCTGCGAAAAACGATCCGGAAGTCTCCGCGGGTGTGCTCTCGAGGACCAACTCGGTCCCGAGCCGGCTACTGGCGATCGACCGGAAGGAGAGGAGATTGACCAGGATGAAGAAGCAGAGGAAGGCACCCCCGACCATCACCAGCACCCGATCTGCGCTGACGTGCCTCATGGTCCCGAGCTCCGTCCAACAATTAGATCTGCGGTCAACTTCAAGCTCAGCGGCGGGGATGTCTTGGACCAGCCCAGCCGGTTCCACACCCCTTCCGCAGGCCTGGCCAGCTTCGCCGCCACCAGATCTCCCGGGGGATTCAGGTCCGAGCCTCTGGCCAGTCGCTCCGAAAAGCCGGTCAGCGTCGTCGCGTCTCCGAGGAGAGACATGGTGACTCGCAGCAACTGAACCGGCAGGCGGTTCGCGGAATCCTGAGCTTCCCGGGCGATCCGCAGGTCCTGCAGCACGAGGTCGCCGGAATCGCTCACGGCGGCCAGCACGGCATGCAGGGCCCTCTGCCGTTCCGCGCCGAGAAGGTCCGAAGCAAGGGTCGCAAGCGTTGGCGCCAGGACCACATCGGCCACGCCAGCGGAGCGAGCCAGGGCGCGCAGCGCCGCGGCGTCCATGGCGGGCGCTTGCAGCGGGGCCGCCACATCGCGAGCGAACTGCGCCAGAGCGAGTCGTCGCCTGGTGATGCGGTCCTCCCCGATCTCGAGCAGACGACCGGGAGGAGGGGTGTGCTCAAGGAGCAGCGCCCGCACCCCGTCGGCCGCTCTCTTCGTCAGGCGCAGGTGCTCTCGTCGCTCGTCGCGTGCCCGCGCTCCCTCGGTGAGGTAATACACCGGGCCGGCGGCGGTCAGGACGGTGATCAACACGAACAGGATGATCCTCACGGTGCGCCTCCCGAGCCAAGGAGCGCGGA
>JAZDLC010000274.1:0-11263 GCA_043802345.1 Planctomycetota bacterium
CAGGGAGGCCGCCGTCAGCGCGTTGTCCGTCACCTGCCCGTCGCCGAGCGTGTCCGCCGCCAGCTTCGCCGCCGTCACCGCTCCGTCCTGGATCGCCGCTGTGTCGACCGCGTCATCCGCCAGCTCGCTGGCGGTCACGGAGTTTGCCGCCAGGGAGGCGGCCGTCAGCGCGTCATCCGTCACCTGTCCATCGCCCAGGGTGTCGGCCGCCAGCTTCGCCGCCGTCACTGCTCCGTCCTGGATCGCCGCGGTATCGACCGCGTTGTTCGCGAGTTCCGAAGCGCCTACCGAGTCCGCCGCCAGCGAGGCCGCCGTCAGCGTGTTGTCGGCGATGTCCGTGTCTCCCAGGGAACCGTCGGAGATGTCCGCGCCGGTGAGACTACCGTCGGAGATCTTGGCTCCGGTGACCGCGCTATCCTGAATCGCCGCCGTGTCGACCGCGTCGTCTGCCAGCTCCGAAGCCCCGACCGCATCCGCCGCCAGGGCGCCGGCGCCGATGGAGTCGGCCTGCAGGTGCGCGGCTCCTACCGCGCCCGCCGCGATCTTCGCGGTGGTGACCGCGCCATCCTGAATCGCCGCGGTGTCCACTGCGTCGTCCGCCAGCTCGGACGCCGTGATGGCGTCGGCCGCGATCTCGGCGGAAGTCAGGGTGTCGAGAATCAGCTTCTCCGCCCCCAGCTTGCGGTCCTTGAGATCAATCCCCTTGATCGTGCCGTTCTTGATATCGGCACTTGTGATCTGCGCGGCCTGAGCCGGCAAGGCAAAGGCGCACACAATGGCCAGGAGGCCCGGACCTCGGATCAGCAGTTCCTTGGAAATCTTCATTCCCGTCCTCTCGGTTCGCACGACAGACAACTTGGTTTCACCTGGGACGACCCCGAACCGCCCGCGGCTACCACACGGTGCAAGACGGAATCCCGATCGGTTGCTCGAACCCGGGATCAGGGGAGTGAAGTCAAGGTGGGAAGGGTTCTTCTTGCCTTCGCGGCATCGACCAGCGGGATCCGCCGCCTTGAACCGAAAATTGGAAATTTCGTCCTCAGGTCCGATGCCCGATTCGTCGATGAGTCACTGGCCGCCCCTTCTTGAGGGGAATCGATAGAAATCCGGAGTAGACACAGGAGGATGAGATGAAGACGCACAGGATCGCCGCGCTGGCACTCGCCGCGCTCTGCCCCTTCACCCCGGCCCGCGCGGCCGAAGCACCCGCTCGCTCTTATCTGGCGGGAGTGGCGATCGGTCAGCAGGAGGTACTCCGGTTTCAGCTCTCCTCACCGCGCATGACCATGGAGGAGCTGACCAAGGCGATCTCCGACGAGACCATCAGGACCGCGCTGAACCAGAACCACCTGGCCCAGCTCGGAATACTGAGAATCTCCAGGACCGCGCTCCTATCCAGTCATCTGCTCGAGGCGGGAACCTACGGAGTCGGACTGCGGATCGACGAGTCGGCGGGATTCACGCTGATTCTCGCCAGCGACACCAGAAGCATCCCGATTCACCTTCAGACGACTCTCAACGCCAGCGGCGCAACGCCTCAATTGACGATCAGCTTCCTGGCCGAGGACTCGATCGAGGCCTTCCAGCTGGAGCTGCGGTTCGGGGCCCTGCGGGGCACCGCGGCGCTCAGCTTCGCGCGGGACGACGTCGTGGCCGGAATGAACAACCTGGCCTACGAGATCCTGATGCAGAAAGGCGAGCCCCAGACGGCCCTGCGGTTGGCGACCTGCGCCAATGAACTCACGGAAGGCGCGGTTCCCGGCATTCTGGACACCCTGGCGCTGGCCCAGTACGCGAACGGCCAGACCGAGGACGCCATCCAGACCCAGACCCGCGCCCTGGCCGCCATGGGAGATCAGCGAGGGAAGGAACGCGCCCGGATGGAATCGCAATTGCGGGCCTTCGAGCTCGGGCGGAAATAGCGCGTCATTCGGCCGAGGCCGCGAGCCGCACCTGAAACGACTTGAGTTCGCCGTCCCGAATCGCCTGGACCTCCACGACGTCACCGGGACTGTGCCGCCCGAGAACGGGATAGAGATCATCCACGGCGCGGATGCGCGCCCCGTCGACCTGCTGGATGATGTCCCCGGGAACCCACGAACCATCCTCTTCCCACGCGTCACCCCGAAGGCCCGCCTCCGCGGCCCCGAACCCCTCGTTCACCTCCCGGATCATGACCCCTTCCACTCCGAGCCGCCGGACCACCTCCCGGCTGAGAGTCTGGCCGCGGATCCCCAGCACCAGCCGGGGCACCTCGCCCTTGGCGATCAACTGCGGCACGATCCGGTTGACGGTATCGACCGGAATGGCGAAGCCGATCCCGGCGTTCGACCCTGTCGGGCTGTAGATCGAGGTATTGACCCCGATGAGCCGTCCGGCGCTGTCGAGCAATGGACCACCGGAGTTCCCCGGATTGATGGCGGCGTCGGTCTGGATCACATCCTCGATGATCCGTCCTGACAGGGCCTTCATGCTGCGACCGGTGGCGGAGACAACACCGGTCGTGAGGGTCTGGTCCCAACCATACGGGTTGCCGATCGCCATCACGAACTGCCCCACCTCCAGATCGTGACTCGTCCCCAAGGCCAGGGGCCGCATCTTGGCCGCGGGCGCGCGGATCTTGAGCACCGCCAGATCGTGGTCGGCGGAGAGGCCCACGAGTTCGGCTTCGTATTCCGTCTGATCGGAAAGCCGCACCGTCACACCCGACGCCCCTTGGATGGCGAGAACGTGATAGTTGGTGACGACATGCCCCTGTTCGTCCCAGATGAACCCCGTGCCCTGCCCGGCGTTGACCTCGCTTAAGCCCCGATCGAAGAAGCTGGTCCGGACCTGGGCCTTCGTGTTGATGAAGACCACCGCGGGAGCCGCCTCCTTGAACAGCTCGATGGTGTTCCGCTCGTCCACGGTCAGGTCACCGCGGGGAGCGATCGGGCGGGGATCCACCGTGACGGCCGGCCGCCACCACGCGTCGAGCCTTGGGACGAGATATCCGCCGGCCACCACGCCGAGCAGGATTGCCAGTGCGAGTCTTGAAATGCGGTTCATGCAGCTTGTACCTCGGTCAGCCCCGCTTCGTTGGCACGACTTGAGGGCGCGGGGCGGCCCGGTCATTCACTGGATAGGGCGGATAGGAAATATTAGCCACTCGAGGGAGATGATGCTCGCCCCACGGCACGGGACCACCCAGGAAAAATCGGGAAAAACCCCGGAACAGTCGCCTGGTGAGGTTGCTTTGAAGGGGTAGGAGCTCTGACCCAACGAATGACAGGTGTGAGGCTCCCTCCTTGGTGAAGACCTGATGAGGTGCAAGATGATCCTTCCGCGAAGCATCCTGGCTGGCTGCCTGCTCTCCTTCCTGCTGCTGCCTGCCTGCACCTCGGGTCGTGGATTCGATGATGGACTTGTGCGGCGCGAAAACGTCAACGTGGTGCTGGGTGATTTTGGAAGGGACGAAGGACGGGTTCAGTACGCCCTCATCCAAGAGCCTGTTCTGTCCGCGGGAAGTACCTGGGCCGGCAACCAGTATGTCAACATGCTGGATGGCGCTGCCCTGACCGTCAATGTTCCTGGCGCCGCCATGGCCGTCTTCTATCCATTTCATTACGCCGATCTCACCGAGGCGGGAGCCCACCCTTTTGGTATCGGATCGGGTGACGGGGATCTTCGAGTCTCCCTCCTCTGGGGATTCCTGTCACTCGGTCGCAACTGGAACGTCCTGTGGATGCGGGGCTTCTGGCTGGGCCGCTCAGATCCGATGTTCTCCACCCCGCCTGATCAGGTAGTGGAGGAGTTTGAAACAAGTTTGGCGCGAGGGGACCTTGGACCGGCTTCACCTCCGGTTTGAAAAGGCTGGGTCATCCCCCCTTCCCGGCCCGGTCCCCTCGCAACGCCAACACCTCTTGCTTGGCCCTCACCGCGGCAGCGACCTGGCGCGCTTCCAGGAGTGGCGCAAGTCCCTCGGGAGTGGCAGCTCGAACTTCAGCACCGTCCCCTCTTCGGGGTGTGAGAAGCTCAAGGCCGCGGCATGGAGCGCCAGCCGCTTGAGGTACAACTTCGCGGTCAGCGCGTCCAGGCCGGTTCCGTACCGCCGGTCGCCGAGGACCGGGTTGTGCCTCTCCGCCAGGTGAATCCTGATCTGGTGGGTCCGACCGGTCTTGGGGATGAGGCTCAGCAGCGCCACGGCTCCGGCCCGGTCCACCACCTCGATCTCGGTCCGCGCCTCCTTCTCCCGGACCGGCGTTTCCTGGACCCCTCCCGAGATCCCGGACGGTCCGACCGATGCCAACGCGAGGTATCGCTTCTCCACGCTCCTCTGCTTGAACTGGGCCACCAGCGCCTCATGGGCCGCCGCCGTGCGGGCCACGACCAACAATCCGGAGGTGTCCAGATCCAGGCGGTGCGCCAGGCCGAAGTTCCTCTCGCGTCCAAGCTGGCCGCATTCGGGATTGCGGGCCACCAGTCCGTTCAGCAGCGTATCCGTCCCGTGGCGGGGCCCCGGATGCATGGCCAGCCCGGCCGGCTTATCGATCACGAGCAGCGCCGGATCCTCGTGGATCACCCGCAGGCGGATCTTTCGGTTCGGGGCCGGCGTCCTGTCGAGAGCCTGCGGCGCGGCCAGGACGCTGAGCAGTCCGGGTTCCTCCAGAACCTGTCCCCTCGCCATGACCTGCGGTTCGCCCTCCTGCCCGAGGCACGCGAACCGCACGCGCTTCTGCCGCAGGAGCTTCCGCACGTGAACCGGATCAGCGTCGAGACATCGCCGCACGAAGGTCTCGACCTTCGTGCCCGCCGCCTCGGACTCCACCTGGAACTCCCTGGGATATCGCGTCATTCAGGATCCTGCACTTTCTCTCACGCCGGAGCATACAATGCCCGGACCATGAACTTCATCTTCGAACAGATACGGGCGGGCGGAGATCGGAACTTCGCCTATCTCATCGGTGACCGGGCCGCCGGTCTGGCGGCGGTTGTCGACCCTGCCAGCGAGCCGGAGCGATCCCTGGAGCGGGCCAGGGTGCAGGGCCTCACGATCACTCACATCCTGAACACCCACGGGCATCTGGACCACACCGAGGGGAATCTCGAATTGAAGCGGGCCACCGGCGCGAAGATCCACGCGGGGGCGGGCTCGCCGGCCCGTCCCGACCAGATCCTTGAAGATGGCGACGTCATCAACGTCGGTGCGTTCGGGCTCAAGGTGCTGCACGTCCCCGGTCACACTCCCGACCATCTCCTGTTCCACCTGGAGGAGCAGAGGATCGCGATCACCGGCGACCTGCTGTTCGTGGGCAAGATCGGCGGGACCGGCAACGACAGGGACGCCCGCACCGAGCACGAGAGCCTCGGTCGCCTGCTGCGAGAACTCCCTGACGATACGACCATCTGGCCCGGACATGACTACGGTTGCCGCCCGTCCAGCACCCTGGCCCTGGAGAAGGCATGCAACCCGTTCCTGCTGAAGGACCTCCCCTCCTTCTTGCAGTTGAAGCGGGACTGGGCGGTGTTCAAGGCGGAGAACGGGCTGGCGTAGGCAGCCGCTGAAATAGCCGGTATTCGCAGGTGGAGACGACGGACTCCCTCTCGCCAAGCCGCCAAGATCGCCAAGGAGATTGCTCTCATCCACCTCTTTGCGATCTTGGCGCCTTTGCGAGAGTCATTCCTTCCCATTTCGATCAAGGCACCCGCCGGAACACCATGATGCTGAATGGCTTCCCCTCGTCGATCGACTCCAGCAGTTCCCCGGTGACCCGGCGGGGTCCGTCGGGGAGGATCTTCCAGAATGCGACCAGTTCATACTGCTTCTGGAACTCCACCCACCACTCGAACACTCGCATCGAGGATTCGGGCCGGACAAGCCACGACGTGGACACGTCGACGAGAACGACGTGGCTGGGACGATGCCGTTCTGCCGCGGCGATCAGTTCTTCCTGGATTCTGTCCGCGGTCTCGGTCCCGTACATCAGGTCGTACATGTACACGTGCTTGGTGACGCTCATCCGTTCGGCGTAGAACAGGATCTCCGGCTCCGATCCGAGAATCAGGATCCGGTCTTCCGGAGTGGTCTGCTCCTTCAGGTACTCGCCCACTTCCCGAGCGGCCCAGAATGGATTCAGCTCGTACGTATGGCGGTAGGCCTCGAACAGTGTCGATTCGACGAGGTACTGGCGCTGCCCGTGGATCGGAGTCGCCACCGCCAGAACGACCAGGATGGCCAGGACGGGCCGGCCCCACGCGGCGGGGAGCCGCGCTTTGAAAGCCCCGCGGAGCGACTCGACCCCGCAGGCGGCCAGCAGTGCGGCAGCGGGGAGGATCAACACGAAGTAGTGCGGCCGGAAGTAGAAACCGGGCATGATCGAGAGCAGGGAGAAGGCTGCCAGCCCCACGAGCAACGGGAGGTGCTGCCGCACCCGACCAGACCAGAAGGCCGCCGTGAGGCCGAGCATGGCCAGGCACCAGATGACCGGCGAGGCGAGGAAGATCGCCGAGAGGCGTTCCATCAGTTGCCCCGAGCCTTCCGCGAACGAGAGGGAGGATGCGTACGACTTCGGGTAGACCACCGTCCGGTACCAGAAGCGCTGGAACTCTCCCAGCGACAGATAGAACAGGCAGACCAGACCGTAGCAGAGGAGCGCTCCCACGGAGTAGGCGAGCCCGCGCACCAGCATCTCCTTGAGGAGGATGGCACGACGCCTCAGATCGACATGTCCGGCGACCACGTAGAGCCCGCCGAACAGGATGAACGCGGCGCCATGCTGCTTGATCAGGAAGGCGAGGCCCATCAGGACCCCGGACAGGAAGAAGAGCGGCCAGCGGCGGCGGTCGAACGCCTTGAGCAGCATCCACACCCCGCCCGCGACGAACAGGATCAGGAACTGCTCCCGATTGGCCGAGAACCCCTGGACCGTGGGACTCACATCCAGGACGGCGAAGCAGGCCGCCGCCACCAGACCGGCCAGCGGACCGAGCAACTTCCTGCCGATGAGAAACAGGAGCAGGGTGGTCGCGAGGTTCGCCACCAGCAGGCCGGCATGGACTCCGGCGGCGGTGTGGCCAAAGAGCGTGATGAAGAAGGCGTACAGGCCGCTGATCAACGGGAAGCGGATCCGCACCGCTTCATCCACCGGCGACACGCCTTGGGTCATCAGCATGGCGAAGTAGGCGTAGTCCCCCTCGTCCCTCTCCAGCGGGATGTCCAGCATCCGCACGCGCAGCAGCAAGGTCCCGAGCAGAACCAGGCCGAGGCCGATCCAGCAGGCGGTTCGCGACGAGAGGCGGTTCTGGAAGATCAGGCCGGGCAACGGTCCATCCGGTCAGGAGCCAACAACCTCTAGATAGTAAAGGCCTGACTGCAGGTTGAAGATCACATACTCCCCGTCCACTCCCACATAAGTGACGCCGGACGTTCCCCCGAGATACGTGCCGTTGTTCCAGATCGTGGTGTCGCCGTCCTTGATGTACGGCAGGTTCCAGGCGAGGGCCGGAACGTGGACCTCCGCCACGGTGTTCACGGGAACGTGGACCGACATCTGCAGGCCGGTCGCGACCTTCTTCCACCTCGATCCGACACTTCCCTTGATGGTCGGGATATCGCACTGGGCGTATGTCAGGCCGCCGCCGATGTGGGGCCTGACCCTGAATGTCCCGAACCCGGGCGAGGTCGGCTCGACCCCCACGAGCCCGCTCTTGAAGAACTTCATCGGGTAGGCGGTGCGGCCGTGGCTCCTCGACAGATTCGGCTCCCACCATTCCCAGCAGGTGGTGGCCCCCGCGTTCACCATCTTCGCCCAGCGGGTGCTGGACTGGTTCACCAGGTCGTATGCAAACTGCCCCTCGTCATGCTTGTAGAGAGTCTCGATCAGGTAGAAACCGCCCTGAACAGACGGCTCGAACCCCAGGCTCTTCACCCGGTCGAGCACCGCCTGTTCCTGCGCGGCCGGCACGATGCCAACGTAGAGCGGCAGAACGCTCGCGAGGGAATGGGCCTGAGCTGACCCCGAACAGTCGAAATACCGGTCCACGCCGTTGAACAGGTGGGAGTTGATGCCTCCCTTCACCAGATCGGCCACGTTCCGGTAGGCGGTGGCTTCAGCGGCGTTGCCGAGCACATCGGCGATGTCGGCCGCGATTCTCAGCGTCTGATAGTAGAGACAGTTCTGGATCGTGAGGGCGGCCCCGGAGTGGTCGATGATGTCCACGGGGGCGTCGGCGATCGACACGCCCGGCACGGAGGTGAGCAGATTCGTGCTGCCGTTCCGGAACAGGTCGAAGGTGGAGACCATCGCCTGGAGGTTCGGATACATCTCCTGCAGGAGACGCAGATCGTCGTAGTAGAGGTACTGGTTCCAGAGTCCCACCGGCCAGAGCAGGCTCGACTCGGGAACGATCTGCCCGGTCATGCTGGGGTGCTTGTCGAGGATGATCGCCCCGCCCAGATTCGAACCCCACAGGTCGTAGACGTACTTTCGCAGCAGACCGGGGTTGTTGAAGTTGTAGGCCACGTTGTGGCCCTGGATCAGCGCGTCCGCCGCGTACTGCGTCTGTTCCCGCTGGGGACAGTCCGCGAGAATGCCCTGCATGGAGTTTTTCTGCGTCCGCACCGAGATGTCGAAGATCGAGTTCCAGCGGCTGCTGGATGTCTCGCACTGGCTCCTGGGGTTGACGGAGGTGTGGACGTAGCTGGCGGTAATGTCCGCCGGGCTCACCGGGCCGGGATACCCCTCCACCTCCACGTAGCGGAAGCCGTTGTACTTGATGTCCGGCTCCCAGATCTGAAGCGGGTTGCCGGAGCAGATGTACTGGTCGTGGTAGTCCGTGATGCCGTCCCGGTCCCGGACAATCCTCCCGTTCTCCATCTCCTCCGAGTACCAGACCGTGATCGTCTGGTCCTCGTAGGGGTCGCGGATGACGAGACGGATATGTCCGGAGATGTTCTCGCCAAAGTCGACCAGGCTCACTCCCGCGGCCGGCTGAACCACCATGCCCGGCGTGAGAACCCGCTCGACCTCCTCCTGCGCGCATTCCTGGGCAACGAGGTTGTACCCCGGTTGCACCACCGCCGCGCTTTGCCAGTGGGAATCATTGAACGCATTGGTCTGCCAACCCGGTTCCTCGGAACGCGCGTCGTACCACTCCGCGGCGGTGGCCATGGCGAAAGAGGGACCTCGAAACGGAGCTAGCTCTCCGTACGGCGTGACGGGCCGCACCTTCCAGCTCGCATCAGTCACCACCGTGGTGGTCGATTGATCGACGAACTTCACATGCATCTGCAGGATGAAGGCGGGAGTTCCCAGGACACCGCATCCCGCTCCGGCGCCGTGATAGTGGGCCAGAGCGGCGATCGTGTTCGAGCCGGTGCCCAGCAGATCGGCAACATCGTAGGTGTTGTAGAGCTGGCGGTCGTACGGGTCGCTCTGAGCCGGCCCCTTGCCCACGTATTGACCGTTCACGTACAGCTCGTAGTCATCGTGGGCGGACACGTGCAGCCTCGCCAGCACGACTTGCTTCGGCAGATCGAACCTATGGCGCAGGTAGCAGTAGTTGTTGCCTCCCACGGTGCCATCCCAGATCTGCTCGGCGGTCCAATGCCCCGGGAAGACTCCCGTTCCGAGCGTCTGATTCAGGCTCCAGGGGCCGGGCGTATCGGTCTGGTCCCAGACCATCACCTTCCAGAAGTACTTCCTGCTTCCCGCCAGCGGAGGACCGGCGTACTCGACGTTGGTGGACTGGCCGGACTGGGCCTTGCCGCTGTCCCAGAGGTCACCAATGCCCAGGCCGAGCACGAAAACCGAGGAGGAGACCAGAATCCGGAACGCGGTCTGCCGGTGGCCCCGGACGGGATTCTGGAGCACCCAGGAGAACCGGGGCGCCGTGGTCTGGATCCCGCATGGCTCCGGCTGATACTCGACCAGCAGCTCCGTCGGCGGATAGGTCACCGAGTCGCGTCCCCCTGCTGCCGCGGACCTCCCATCGAGAGTGGCGCTGCCCGAGATCTGGGCCGAAAGAGGCGCGGCACTCAGCAGCAGAAACAAGGCGCAGCGGAGGAACCGGTCGATTCCTCCGCGCTGGAAGATGCTTGGGAGGGTCATCGGTTCACGGCTCGCGCAGGGCAGACAACGACACGTTTGAGTGTACTTCGATTCTCCGAGACGGTCAATTCGAGCGCTTCTCGGGGCACCAAAGACCCAAAAGTCCCGCGCGCAGCGACCATCTTCAGTGAGTGTGATAAGTCCTAAACAGCTATTACATATATTATTACGAACGTCTTCCAAGGAAAGTGGCGACCTATTTGCCGTTTCGTCCATATGTTGTACTCTCCGGCATCTGTCCCTGGCGGTCTCGTGTATTCCCGGAGTCATCTTCCATGAAGAGCCTGTCACTCGCTCTCATCCTCTCGGTCTCCACCATTCTCGTTCACCCGGCAGGGGCGCAGGACTGCTCCGGAGACCAGGGCTACTCGCTCACGGCCACCCCGCAGGTGGCCAGCCTCGGGGATCCGGTGGAGCTTTCCCTGACGGCGCCACCTCAGGACCTGGTGATCTTCCTGGTCTCGGCCGGGCCGGGACCTGTGAACACGCAGGTTGGTCCGCTCTGCGTCAGCTTCCCCCTGCTGCTGATCTACCCCACGAGCATGCCGCCGTGCGGACAGCTCACCATCCCGACCTACATGCATTGCCAGCCGGCTCTGAACGGCTTCACCTACCACCTGCAGTTCGCCAGCTTCGCCACCGACGGAAGCAATCGCAGCGGGCGATCCAACATGACCACCGTGACCGGGTCGGATGACGGTAACGGCTGCAACTTCTGTATCCGCAACACCAAGGCTGCCATGCTCCGCATGCGGTACACGGGCGATAACTGCGCCGCGTCGCACCACTCGCAGGACCCCAGCGCCGTGACCTGCGAGGGAGATCCGGCCTTCGCTCCCAGCGTGCGGATCATCGTGCAGGACAAGCCGTACCTGACCAGCGGACACCGCTCGATCTACTTCGACGGAATCGTCGCCCTGAACGGCATCTTCGACATCGAGGCGGCGGCCATCGGCCGCTCACGCATGAAGGGCGAAACCTACATCCTCGCTCTCGACGCCAGCGGCAACGTCATCCACAGGGTGGGCTTCCACACTTCCTGCTCCCAGCCGCTCCACGGCTACGACCAGTTCGGCGCCTTCTCGCTGCTCGCGTTCGTGGCGGAGTAGCCCGAACAAACGCGCCCGGTGCAGAAGAGGGGACAGGTGCCTTTTTGGCGGAGCCAAAAAGGCACC
>JAZDLC010000275.1:0-5117 GCA_043802345.1 Planctomycetota bacterium
CCCCACGTCAGAGGTGGTCTCGTTCGTCTTCCAACTCAAGGAAGTGATACGCGACGAACTCGCCAATGACCTGAGAGACCCGCACCTTCTGCGGCAGCATCTCGAATTCGAAGATCGCATCGATCGCCTGGCTCTTCTGGCGTTCGATCGTCACGCTAGCTACCAGCGGCGAATCGCGGACATTCGGGTGCGCGAAGCGAAGGCGCGGGTTGCTACACTGCTCCGAATGGCACGTGTCGACTGGAATGAACTGCCGACTTGCACGCCGGCGTGCGAACAAACCCCAGGAGGTTGTGGCCAATGAAGATCATGCCCGCCCTCATCGCAATCCTATTGCTGCTCCTTGCCGTTTACGCAGGGGTCGAACTGATGGGCCTCCACCTGCTGTTCGGAGGGGTGCTCCCTTACGCTGCGGTCTTGGTTTTCATTGGGGGATTCATTTACGCCATCCTCCGCTGGGCGAAGGTGCCTGTGCCCTTTTCGATACCCACGACTTGCGGCCAGCAACGATCCCTCTCCTGGATCAAGCCAAACCGGATCGACAATCCCCAGACCAAGACAGCCGTGGTCGTGCGGATGGCGCTCGAGGTCCTGACCTTCCGCTCCCTCTTCAGGAATACGGAGACGCGGGTGGCAAACGGCGCGGTCACTCACGCGGCCACGAAGTGGCTGTGGGCGGCGTCGCTCGCCTTCCACTGGTGCTTCCTGATCGTCCTGTTCAGGCACCTGCGGTTCTTCTCCGAACCGATTCCGGCGGTCGTGAGCGGTGTGGCGGCCTTGGATGGTTTTCTCCAGGTCGGCCTTCCCACGGTCTATGTCACGGGAGTGATCTTGCTCCTGTCCGTGACGTTCCTGTTCCTGCGCAGGATCTACCTGCCGCAGATGCGCCACATGTCTCTGCCTGCCGACTACTTTCCGCTGTTCCTGATCCTCGGCATCGTCATCACCGGCCTGCTGATCCGGCATATCGTGAGGACGGACGTCTCCGGCGTGAAGGAGTTCGCGCTGGGCCTGGTGTCCTTCCATCCGGTCGCGGCGGCAACCGCGGCGGAGGGCATTCACTGGCTCTTCTTCGTCCACCTCTCGTTCGTATCCGTTCTGCTGATCTACTTCCCATTCAGCAAGCTGATGCACATGGGAGGGGTGTTCCTGAGCCCGACCCGGAACCTCCCCGCCAACAGCCGCGCGGTCCGGCACATCAATCCATGGAATCACCCGGTCCCGGTGCATTCCTACGAGGAGTACGAAGAGGAGTTCGGAGACAAGATGAAGGCGGCCGGCATCCCCCTGGACAAGGCGGACTGAGGAGTAGACCATGGGAACCGAGTTCCATCCAGACAATCCGAAGTACTACGACAGAGAAGAACTCTCCAACGTCGACCTTCAGGCCGTCGGGCAGGAGTGGCTGAAGACTCCGGTCGAGATCAAGCCGGGTTCATTCATCTACCCGGCGAAGGCGAAGCATCTCGAATACCTTCACATGGCCAACCCGAGGAACTGGTCTCCGACCGACGAGGACTGGCAGTTGCCGTCCAACTGGAAGGAGATCATCATCGAGGGCATCCGGGAGCGCCTCGACAAGTACCGTTCCTTCAAGGTCTTCATGGACATCTGCGTCCGCTGCGGAGCCTGCGCGGACAAGTGCCACTTCTTCATCGGGGGCGGGGATCCGAAGAACATGCCGGTGATGCGCGCCGAGCTATTGCGCTCCATCTACCGGCAGGAGTTCACGAAGGCCGGCAAGATCCTGGGACGGATGGCCGGGGGGCGGGAACTCACGATCGACGTCATCAAGGAGTGGTTCTACTACTTCTATCAGTGCACGGAATGCCGCCGCTGCTCCGTCTTCTGCCCCTACGGGATCGACACGGCCGAAATCACCATGATGGGCCGCGAGCTGCTGCATCTGCTGGGCATCAACGTGAACTGGATCATGGAGCCGGTAGCCAACTGCTTCGCCAAGGGGAATCACCTCGGCATCCAGCCCCACGGCCTGAAGGACACGCTCGAGTTCTTCGCCGACGACATCGAAGATGTCACCGGCATCAGGGTTGACGTCCCGGTGAACAAGAAGGGAGCCGAGGTCCTCTTCGTGACTCCCTCCGGAGACTTCCTGGCCGACCCGGGGACGTACACGTGCATGGGCTACATGATGCTCTTTCACGAGATCGGACTGGACTACACGTTCAGCACCTATGCCTCCGACGGCGGAAACTTCGGCCTCTTCACCTCTCACGACGCGATGAAGATGCTCAACGCCAAGATCTACGCCGAGGCGAAACGGCTTGGTGTGAAGTGGGTCCTCGGCGGTGAGTGCGGCCACATGTGGCGCGTCGTCAACCAGTACATGGACACCATGAACGGCCCCGCCGACTTCCTCGAGGTGCCAACGTCTCCCATCACCGGAACGCGGTTCGAAAACGCGCGCTCGACGAAGATGACCCACATCATGGAGTTCACCGCGGATCTCATTCGCCACGGCGCCCTCATGCTGGACCCCAGCCAGAACGACCATATTCGCGTCACGTTCCATGACTCCTGCAATCCCGCTCGCGCGATGGGCATCCTCGAGGAGCCGCGCTACGTTTTGAACGCAGTCTGCAATCACTTCTACGAGATGCCGGAGAACACGATTCGCGAGAAGACATTCTGCTGCGGCGGCGGCGCCGGTCTCGGAACTGACGAGATGATGGAGATGCGTCTTCGGGGCGGCATGCCTCGCGGCAACGCCGTCCGCCACGTCCGCGACAAGCATGGCGTGAACCAGCTCGCCGCCATGTGCGCCATTGACCGGGCAACGCTGCCGACGGTGTGCGACTTCTGGGCACCTGGCGTAAAAGTCACGGGGATCCACGAACTGGTCGCAAACGCGCTGGTCATGAAGGGGCAGAAGAAGCGGCAGATGAACCTGCGGTTGGAACCGACCAATGGAGAGGAGGAGTAGGCCATGCAAGGCGGAGCTAAAATCATCGTCGGATTGGCAGTCTTCGTGGTCCTGGCCACTGGTCCGTTCTGGCTTCCCGCCGCGACCGGCGGCGGCGCGAAACCGCCCGTGTTGGTGATTCCGCCCGGCTTGCAGCAGTGTGTCGAATCCAAGGAATTCATGCTCAGCAACCACATGGACCTGCTGAATACCTGGCGCGACTCGGTCGTTCGCCAGAACGTCCGCGACTACAAGGCCACGGACGGCAGGGTCTACAAGATGAGCCTGACGGGGACCTGCCTGAGCTGCCACACGAACAAGAGCGAGTTTTGCGACCGCTGCCACAACTACGTGTCCGTTGCTCCGGACTGCTGGAAGTGTCACGTCGTACCTGCGGAGGCGGTAAGATGAACAGTAGCAGAAGGGATTTCCTGCTGATCGCGGGCGGGGCGACCGTGATTTCTCTCGGCGTCGGGGGCGCCTCGTTGCTGCGCGGCAACCCGAAGCCCTCCTCGGACCCGGGCCCCGCAGAAGAGCAGACGGGCAAGCACTGGGCGCTCGCCATCGACACCGAGAAGTGCGCCGAGCGCTGCTCCGCTGACGGCGGCTGCGGCGCCTGCATTTCGGCCTGCCACGAAGCGCACAACGTCCCTGACCTGGACGACACCAGGCGGGAGATCAAGTGGATCTGGCACGAGTCTCTCGAGACCGTCTTCCACGACCGGGTCAACGAGCACACCTCGAAGGAACTCAGGGAACGGCCGGTGCTCGTGCTCTGCAATCACTGCGACAACCCGCCCTGCGTGAGGGTCTGCCCGACCGGCGCCACCTGGAAACGGGAGGACGGTCCGGTGATGATGGACATGCACCGCTGCATCGGTTGTCGCTACTGCATCACCGCGTGCCCCTACGGCTCCAGGAGTTTCAACTTCAGCGATCCGCGAGCCTGCATCGAGAAGCAGAATCCGGACTACCCCACCCGAACGAAGGGCGTCGTCGAGAAGTGCACCCTGTGCACTGAGCGACTCTCCAGGGGAGAACGACCCGCGTGCGTTGAAGCTTGCGAGCAGGCCGGCGTGAAAGCGATCCTCTTCGGAGACCTGAACGATCCCGACTCGGAAATCCGGAAGTTCGCTGGATCGACGCTCCCTGCTCGCCGCAAGGAGGGTCTCGGCACACTTCCCCAGGTCTATTACAAGCTCTGAGGTCAAGATGATCGAAAAGGCATTGACTGGCGGCCGGAAGTACTGGGGCCTGCTCGGGTTTCTGGCGACCTTCGCACTGCTCGGCCTGTACTTCTACCTGCGGCAGTTCAACGAGGGGTTGGCGATCACCGGCCTCGCCCGGGACGTACCCTGGGGTCTGTACATCTCCCAGTTCACCTTCCTCGTCGGCGTGGCGGCGTCAGCGGTGATTCTCGTGCTGCCGTACTACCTGCACGACTTCAAGGCGTTCGGCCGCATCGTCGTCCTGGGCGAATGCCTGGCGATCGCCGCCGTGCTGATGTGCATGCTGTTCATCTTCGTGGACATGGGCCAGCCGACGCGCGTGATGAACGTCATACTGTATCCAATGCCCAACTCGGTGATGTTCTGGGACATGACCGTCCTGAGTGGGTACCTCGGGCTCAACGTCCTCATATCACACGTGACGTTCGGCTCCGAAGTGCGCGGCACTCCGCCTCCCCGCTGGATCAAGCCGTTCATCCTGCTTTCCATCCCCTGGGCTGTCAGCATCCATACCGTAACGGCGTTCCTCTACTCAGGCCTTGGAGGCCGGCCATTCTGGCTGACGGCAATCCTCGCCCCCCGCTTCCTGGCGACGGCGTTCGCGGCCGGCCCGGCGCTCCTGATCCTGCTCGCCCTTCTCCTGCGGAAGTTCACGAAGTTCGACGCCGGCAAGAAAGCGATTCAGAAGCTCGGTACGATCGCGGTCTACGCGATGCTGATCAACGTGTTCTTCCTGGCTGTTGAGATCTTCACCGTCGTCTACAGCAACATCCCGGAGCATATGCACCACTTCCAGTACCTGTTCTTCGGCCTTGACGGCAAGGACAGGCTGGTGCCCTGGATGTGGACCTCACAGATCCTGGGGATCATCTCGGTGCTGGTGCTGCTGACTCCCAAGGTGCGAGCGAAGGAGACCGTTCTGGCTCTCGGCTGCGGGGGTCTGATTGTCGCGATCTGGATCGAGA
>JAZDLC010000276.1:0-2196 GCA_043802345.1 Planctomycetota bacterium
TGAGCCGGGCGACCAAGAACAACCCGCTCCTGCTCGGAGAGCCGGGTGTGGGCAAGACGGCGGTGGTGGAAGGGCTTGCGTGTCGCATCGCCGCGGGAAACGCGCCGGAGAGCGTGCTTGGGAAACGCATTATTCAGATCCAGATGGCTGATCTGGTGGCCGGAACAAAGTACCGGGGTGAGTTTGAGGAGCGATTGCAGGGTCTGGTGCACGAGGTGGCCGCCACTGCCGACGTCATCCTCTTTCTGGACGAGATTCACACGCTGGTTGGCGGGGGCAACGCCGCAGGCGGGCTCAACGCTGCCGATATCCTCAAACCCGCCCTGGCACAAGGCGAACTGAGCTGCATCGGCGCGACCACCTCGGCCGAATATCGCAAGTATATTGAAAAAGATCCGGCCCTGGAGCGCCGTTTTCAGCCGATCATGATAGATGAGCCGACGGCCGAGGCGACGGTTGAGATTCTCCGCCAGGGCATACAACCGCGCTTTGAAGAAAAACACCGGGTGACGATTGCCGAAGACGCCCTGACGGCGGCGGCCAGGCTCTCAGCCCGATACCTGCCTGACCGCCGGCTTCCTGACAAGGCGATCGACCTGCTGGACGAGGCCTGCGCCCGCGTGCAGATCGCGCAGATGAGCTTTTCCCCGCACGGTCCCTCACCAGAGAGGGCCGTCAGCGCCAAGACCGCCCTTGTGGTCTTTGCTGAAACCGTTGCCGAGGTGCTGGCCGAATGGACGGGGATTCCGGTAGCGCAACTGACCCAGGACGAGCGAGGCCGGCTTTTGCGCATGGCGGAGATCCTGAAGCAGCGCGTGATCGGGCAGGAGGATGCGGTGGATGCGGTGGCCGAGGTGGTGCAGCGTGCCCGGGCCGGTCTCAAGTCTGCCAACCGGCCTATCGGTGTGCTGCTGTTCCTTGGCCCGACCGGCGTGGGCAAGACCGAACTGGCCAAGGCGACGGCGGAATTCCTTTTTGGCTCAGAGAAGGCGATGATTCGTCTGGATATGAGCGAGTTCATGGAGAAGCACCAGGCGGCGCGGCTGGTCGGCTCGCCGCCGGGCTATGTCGGTTCGGAAGAAGAAGGCCAACTGACCGGCGCGCTGCGGCGGAAGCCTTTCAGCGTGGTGCTGCTGGATGAGATCGATAAGGGGCATCCCGATGTGCTGAATCTCTTCCTGCAAGTCTTTGATGACGGCCATCTGACCGATGCCAAAGGCCGGCAGGCGGATGCCTCCAACGCCCTTTTCATCCTCACCTCCAACCATGGCTTTGGGCATCAGATGGGGTTCCGCCCTCACGACACTGATGCCGACCGGCAGGCTTTGATGGCGGAAACCAGGACAGCCCTGCGGCCGGAATTCCTGAACCGACTTGACCGCTCCGTTATTTTCCCGCCCTTGAAGCCGGAGCACATGGCCCGGATTGCCCAGGTGATGCTGGCGCGACTGCGCGCCCGGCTGGAGGAGCAAGGCATCGGTTTGCACGTGACCGACGGGGCATTGGCGCTGCTGGCCCGTCTGGGGTATAATGAAGCATACGGCGCACGGCCGCTGCGCCACCTCATCCAGCAGCAAATTGAAAACCCCCTGGGCGGCATGGTGCTGCGCGGCGAAGCGCAGGATGGGCATCAAGTTGTGGTCGAGGCACAGGGGGCCGAAATCGCCCTCGTAGTCATGGGCACAGAGAAACTCTAACCTTGCGGGAGGTGGAGGTTCTTCATCGGCCTGCTGAAAATTCCCCATAAATAGAGGCGGAATTCCCTTGACATCTCGTGATGCAATGCCGATAATTTTTGTAAAGGTTAACCCCACCTGAGATAGCATCTCAGCTCTGCGCCTCCGAAAGGGGGCGTTCTCATTTCCGGGGCGCTGATGAATCCGGAAAAACTTGTCTTCTACATAGATGGCTTCAACCTCTTTTCCCCGCCCATGTGAAGCTCACTGGCTTTGAAAGGTGTCTGTCACCGTTTCGGCGGTGTCCTTAATAGAACCACGATCTCGAAGAGCCAGTTCCCGGATACCGTATTAAGCAAATCCGGCTATCCCCTTAAGAGACCGGCCCATTGGTCATAAAGGCAAAGGCTCCACGGCCGGTCGTTTCCCAAACCCCAAAGTGGTGTAAATGCCTTGTGGAGGGTTTGGCACGAAGAAAAAACTTGACTTAAGTCCTGTCAAGGCAGGTAGGTTTTGCTGT
>JAZDLC010000277.1:0-5777 GCA_043802345.1 Planctomycetota bacterium
CACCGCGTACGGATTGACGTTCTGGAAGTTGTAGACCTTCGGCACGTACCGGTTGGTCTGCGCCTTGTTGCTGGTCCTGAGGATCTTGACCAGGTTGGTCCGGATCTCGTCAGGCGACAGATTCAGGTTGGCGTTGTCGGAGGCCGGTTGCGCTGCGGCCACGCCTGAGAAGGCCAGGGCCGAGCCGAACAAGGCGAACGCCTTGAGAAGGTCCATGAACAGAGTCCTTCCTGCAAAAAAAAGGAGCCGGCTTCGCCTCCTGGTTTCAAGTCGAAGCTACCGCCGGAGAAGTCGCCGTCGAATCACACCCACCACGAAATGGGATGGGGCAACGCCGTAAGATGTCGCAGCGTCAAGTATTATGCACGGAGACCAGGCCTTCGGGTCTGAGCCAGCCCCATGCACGTGCTGAACAACTGCACCACGAGCCCGCGGCATTCGCAGGGATGATAGTTGCCGGCGTCTCTCGAGAAAAGGGGGCGAAGATGCTCACCTGGAGAGGCCGCCGGAGGGGGAACCCAACACGAAGGACACGGCGCGGCCACAGGCCGCAACCAAAGAGGTGTTCCCGACCTGCTCGGCTGCCCACCGAAGAATCGAAGCCGAAATCGAAATCGCTATCGAAATCGATTGGTCTCATGCCATCCGGAAGGCGCACTGGATCGATTTCGATGGTGATTTCGATTTGGATTTCGATTCCTGCGCGCGCCGCGGAGAATCTAGATGCAACGAGCATGAAGGGCATGAAGGGATCGGAAAACGACCCTTCATGCCACTTACCTAGAACTGCTTCGCGTGGCGCGCAGGAGTGCCAATCGTACTCGTACTCGTACTCAGCGCAGCGGTACTCGTACTCGAATCGGTGCTCGTACTCAGGCCCTCCAGCCACGTTCGCCGGCGACGATTCGAGTACGAGTACCGTCCCTGCGGGACTGAGTACGAGTACGAATCGCGTTGGATGCCTGCTGCTGGTCTCTCTGTGGCGGCCTTCCCATTGGTGGCGGCCTCTGGCCGCGCCGTCCTTCGTGGTTGAAAGAACCCACTGCGATTCCCCGCCCCTTCACGTGAGCAGTCGGTGTGCCCTCGCAATCGCCTGCACCCTCGCCGGATCGACTCCAGCCTCGCGCGCATACTCCGGCCACGCAGAAACCACCGCGACGACTCGCCCGACCAGCTCCTTCGCCCGTTTGATGCTCATCTCCCTGGCAACCTCGAGCAGATCCTCACGGGTGAACTCCTCGCGCTTGCCGGCAATGGTCATCTGATGCCGGCTGGTCCAGCGCCCCTCCGGGTTGTACGCATAGGTCACGTCGAAGGCGGGGGAGAGGTGCCACTCGCCCGAGCGGTCCATCAGGAAGGCGATGTTCTTGGTGTGGTCGTCCTGGTTGCGGGCCACGACGTTGAACACCATTCGCAGGAACTGCTGCTCGGCGTCCGGATACGGCAGGCGCAGCTCGCGCATGACCTGGAAGGCCTGCTCGTAGGAGGTCGCGCCCGGCTCCTGGAAGTCGAAATGGCCGAGGCCGCAGAGCGACTGCAGGTGCAGCTTGCCGCCGCCGTGCGGGCGGTCGAAGCGGCGGGCCATGAAGTGGGCGCGGCCGTTCTCCTCGAACAGCCGGCATTCCGGCATGATGATCCCGGCCGCGACGGCCATGCGGTGGTAGGCGAATTCGATCCGCCCGTACCCGGCCGGATCGCCCAACGCGGCATCTTCCACGCCATCGAACTTCAGCAGCCAGTGGTCGAATCCGGCGGGGGCATCCAACTGTCCCGACCGGACCTCTTGTGTCGTGTCGTTCAGGGCGATCACGGCCTTGGGCCGCCCGCCGCCGGCGGAGGTGCCGACGCGGAGAATGTCGAGCAGGGCCTCGGGTGCGCCGCGTCCGAGATCGGTCTTCAGGCGCGCTCTCTCGTCGGTGACGAGTTGCGCCAGCTCGACCAGCTCGCTGAGTTCGACCGGAATCGATGCGTCCAGCCCGACCTGAAGCGCCGGCGCGAACTCCAGGGCGCCCATGCCGCGCCGGCCGGTATAGCAGAGCCGCTCGACCGGGCTGAAGCTCTCCGCGGTGCGCCCCTGGCGTGCCAGCCAGGCGTCGATGATGCGATGGCCGAAGCGGTCGGGCAGGGAATCGGCGAGAAGGCCGGGAAGGCCCTTGAACGTCTCTTCCGACAGAGCCCGAAAGGCGAACTTCGTCGCGCCTCTCCTGGCAGCGGCGAGCGGCATCGTGAGAGGGGACAGGTCGAGCCCCTTCTCGAGGAACCCGGGGTCGTACTCGAAGGTCGCGAATCTCCGCTCCGCGTCCCAGGAGACGGCGCCGACGACCTGCCCCCAGATCTTCACGAAGGCGGTGTCGACGACCTCTACCACGAGGGGCCTCCTCCCTGGTCCTCCGGACCCTGCCGGGAGGCGCGACGTCGCACCCTCCCCTTCAACCGGGCGAGCTGCAGCGGACTTGGCCCCGGATCGGGCAACATGGCGTCCAGGTCGTCCAGCGAGCCGAGGGCTCGCAGAAGCTGGACCAGGGTCAGCAGGCCTGACGGGCTTCCGCGCTCGATCTCGCTGACCGTGGTACGGTTCAGTCCGGCCTGGTCGGCGATGTGCTGTTGCGTGAGGTTCAGTTCGAGGCGGCGGCGCTTGAGCCGACGTCCAATCTCCTCGAGAATCGCGCGATCACTCATGCCATGAAGATTCATAATGCTCACCATTACCATCACAAAAGACTGCATGTCAGTTGAATGATGGGATCAACCGACAATACAGTTCTTCGGCTCGTCCGGCAACTCAGTGTCGACAAAACGTTGAATATGGCCGACATTCTATGAGAAGTAGGCTATGAATGATGGAAATAGACAACAGAAAACACCACGCGAGCGAGCGGCCGCCGCGTTCCCGACCGGTGGCCTCCAGGCGACCGGTCGGGTCACCGGAAGCGCCATGACCACAATATGTTACAACGGAAGAGCAGGGCCGCGCCGGCGCCGGCCCGGCGCGAATCCGTTGTTGTCTGTCGTAGTTCTGTACCCGTAAGCTCTGCGCCCGGCTCGATCACGATCCCTCCCCGACTGGAATATCCCACGTGACGAACAGCTCTGTTGATGCCGCGATGCCGGTCCTGCCCCTGTTTGCCATCGACGGCGACGTGGTCGATGTCGCGCCGTACGAGCGGGGCCACATCCACAACACCTTCGTTTCGACCTGGAAGCAGTCGGCCGGGCAGAACCGGTACCTGCACCAGCAACTCAACGAGACCGTCTTCAGCGACATCACGGGTCTGATGCACAACATCGAGTGCGTGACCTCGCACCTCTCCAGGAAGATCGAGGCCGGAGATGTGCTCGGCCGGTTCCATCCGCTGAGCCTGGTTCCGACTCGCGAGGGAGCCACGTTCCTGTCCCACGAGTCGGGTCCCTGGCGGACCTACCACTTCATCGAGAACACGGAGTCGTTCGACCTGTGCGAGAGCGCGGAGCGCGCCTTCGAGACAGCGCGGGCTTTCGGCCGCTTTCAGGCCTGGCTTGCCGACATGAAGGTCACCGAGCTCAAGGAGACGATTCCGAACTTCTTCAGCACGCCGTACCGATACGAGCAATTCGACCGGGCGCGGGGACACGACCGCGCCGGCCGGGTGAAGCAGTGCGATTCGGAAATCGGGTTCGTCGAGCGTCACAGGACGCTTTCTGGCGCATTCGAGGATCGGCTCCGCGCGGGGAGCCTGCCGCTGAGAATCGTCCATGGCGACACCAAGCTGAACAATATCCTGTTCGACCGGGACAGCGGCGCAGCGGTGAGCATCGTCGATCTGGACACCTGCATGCCGGCCTACTCGCTGTACGACTTCGGTGACCTGGTCCGCTTCACCGCGGCGACCGCCTGCGAGGACGAGCGGGACCTCGCCCGGGTGGGCGTCGACATGAAGCTGTATCAGGCCCTTGCCCGGGGTTACCTGGATCAGGCCGGTCCGTTCCTGACCGAGGAGGAGGTCGAGCTGATGCCGCTCTCCGCGAAGGTCGTCACCCTGACCATCGGCGTCCGCTTCCTGACCGATCACCTGAACGGCGACGTCTACTTCAAGGTCTCGCGGCCGGGGCAGAACCTGGACCGGGCCCGGGTCCAGTTCAAGATGGTCGAGCAGATGGACTCCCTGCCAGGCTTCGAATAGTCGCAGACCAACCGTGCCAATCACGCTCACAACCTCGATGCCATCGACCTTGCGGACTCTCGGGCTGGTCCTGTCAGGCGGGACGCTCTAACATCGGGGGTCTTTGCGGCCATCGCCTGGCAAGGGCGGCAACCGAATCACCTCCGCTGGTTGCGGCTCGGGGCCAGAAAACAGTGAAGAGAAGATCATGAACAGAGGCTGCCTCATTCTTGGCGTGTGTCTTCTGGGAATCGCCCTGCTTCCGGCCTGTGGCGACAAGGGGAACGGCCAGCCCGGTCTCGCCGGATCACCCCGGGAGGAACCGGCCAGGGACCCCGTGAAGGACGCCGCGGAGAGGGAGCTGCTGAAAGCCGCCATCGACGAGCACTACGCGGCCTGCAAGTCGGGTGATCTCGATCGGATCTTCGCGACCTTTTCCGCGGAGATGGTCAGCGGCTTCGAGCAGCAGATGGCCCGGATCGAGGAGCAGTCGCCCGAGATCGCCGAGAGGCCGCGGGAGACGCTGGCGAACAGCTACAAGTTATCGTACGAGAACGTCGAGCACGAGATCCTGGCGGTGGATTTCAGCCTTCCCGACTACCAGGGTGAGCCTCACAGCAGGGTGATCGTCGACGTCGTCCGCAAGGTCCCGGAAGGAGCGGAGAGTACCCCGTCCGACGCCCCGAATGAGGACGAGATCCTGTTCGTGATGGTGAAGAGGGACGGCAAGTGGGTGATCGCGTCGGTGATGAGCAAATACCAGGTGGAGGCCGGCCAACGCGCGTCTCAGCAAGGCGAACACTGATCCATCGCCTCCGGCGCGGGAGCTGGATCCCCCGGCAGCAAGACGGAGAATCTGAAATGCGGCAACCGTTTCCCGGCGCCCGCCGAACGCCTGTGTTTTTGCTCCTTCTGATCGGATTCCTGGTCGCTGGCGCCGGAGGGATGGCGCGCGCCGCCGTCAGCAAGGTGGATGTGAGCGTCGCGGTCTCCGAGCCGACGGCCGGTCTGGTGCAGAAGGTGGTGGCCGAGTTTCGTCACGACCTTGTGACCATTCCGGGGAATCTGGTCAACCTGCAGCGCCAGGGCGACCGGTTCGAGGGCTCACTCCAGGTTCCCGCGGGGCTGCCAGGGGAACTCTCCTGCACCCTCAGGGTGCACACCACCGAGACGGACCCCCACCGGCCGATCGTCCTGCTCGCCAGGCGGATTCCGGTCGATCAACCTCAGGTCGGACCGACCGTGCGCATCGAGCGGAACCTGACCTTCATGCGCCTGGATATCGAGGCTCTCGAGGAGGCCAACCACGGCGGCGTCATCACCCGCACGCCGGTCGACCCGGATCTCACGATCAGTGCTCCAAGGCCGGGAGGCGGCAGCGAGTACACGCTGGTGCAAATGCCGCGCGGGCGGTTCAGCAGTGGCAGGGCCACGATCCACGTGCCCGTCGATGCGTTCGCCCTGCCTTCCGGCTCGCGGATCAGGCTGTTCGGCATGGCGCGAGGCCGGACCGTCTCTGGCGGGTTCCGCTCCCAGGCGACCGCGTACGTCTCGCTGCAATCCGGCGCGACCAGACTGGTGGAGCTGGTCTTCCTCGACTGGCTGCGGGAGATTCGCGAGGCGGTGCGCCCGGTGCTG
>JAZDLC010000278.1:0-20577 GCA_043802345.1 Planctomycetota bacterium
CCACACCTACGCCATCCACAACTACTACGCTCCAGCGGAGCTCGTCCGCGAGTTCGATACCGGCCCTGAAACCTCCTGGCGGGGAGACCTCTCGCGGCGGCTCAATCCGCCCTACTGGCGGGCCGAGGGCCAGGCTCCGCTCGCTGGAGACGCCCAGCACCTGGTCGATCTCTACGACGCCACCATTCGGTATGCGGATCTCGAACTTGCGCGGATGTTCGATCGGCTGGAGAGCCAGGGGCTGCTGGCAGACACGCTGGTGGTCATCACGTCAGACCACGGTGAGGAGTTCCTCGAGCACGGAGGCCTGCAGCACTCCCTGACCTTGTTCGAGGAACAGCTCCGCGTGCCGCTGATGATCCGCCTGCCGCATGGGTCGGGCGGGACGCGCATCCACGATCCGGTGATCCAGGCCGATCTGGCACCTACTCTGGTCGACCTGCTCGGACTCAGGGGGCGCCTTCCGGACCCGTCTTGCTGGCAGAACAGCCGGGCAAATCTGCTGACCGGAAACGCGGACACCGCCCCATCCACTCCCCTTCTCGCGCAGATCGACCGCGCCGACGCCAGGGCGATCGCCCTGCGGCACGGCGATCTGAAGTTGCTCTGGAGCGATACCACCGATCAGGTCCTCTTTCCCGCGCCGCGTGAATGGTCCCTCTTCGACCTGCGCCTCGACCCAGAGGAGGCCCACGATCTGGCGCTCACCCACGCTTCCCTCCTGAAGCAGGAGCGGGAGCGCTTCGAACGGATCGTGGAGCGGTTGCGGCGCGATGCGCTGGAGGTCTCCGCCCGGCCGCTCGACAGCGATACCCTGGAACAACTCCGCGCGCTGGGGTACTGATCCCCCTTCTCAGCCCCATCCCCGGCGGAGGGCGCAGATGCACGAAAACCGCCTCCTCACCCGAGGGAAAGGAGGCGGTTTCAGAGTCAGACTGCCAGCGTGATTACTGGTCGAAGTACGTCGCCAGACGCCCGGGGACCGGGACATACGGGATCGACGAGAGCTTGATGCCGGCGGCATCAGGATCCAGGACCTCGATCCGGTTGTCGCCCGGGAAGGAGACATACAAGCGGTCGGGGCTCATCGTGTTGGTCACGCCACCCGGAATGAAGCGCAGCGGGTTCTTGCTGTTGTACACGAACGTGCTGCCGCCCGTGGGGCCAAAGGTCGGTCCCAGGTTCGTCTGGTTTCCAACCGGATTCTGGGCGAAGAAGTCCGTGGCGCGGATGTCGATGAGAGCGGCATCGTACGGAATCTGATCCTGGCCGCCGAAGTTGATCTGCTGCGTGATCGGCACCAGCGGGCCGCCCCAGCTGCCGACCACCTCAAACGTCCGATCGATCGATGAAGGCGCATTCAACATGGTCCACGGCAGCGGCACCGGCGGGAAGGCGCCGAATGCGGGCTGCTGGGAGGTCCAGCAGATCCGGCTGATCATCGCCAGCCCGGTGTCGCGGTCACGATGCGTCGTATAGATTCCGCCTGGAAGGTTCGCTGGTGAACCCGGGTAGGTCTGCGGGTCGTAGCAGACATGCCGCAACTGCGCCAGCGGACTGTCGAGGGTCGCAGACCAGCGCAGCACATCGGCGCCCACACCGGCCGCTCCACTCGGTCCCGACTCGTAGATGATGATGTCGCCCGTTCCCTGGTTGATGACATACCCCTGGTAGTTGGCCGACTGGAATCCGTTGAGATTGAACCGAGGCGTCAGCACGATCTCCCAGGGACGGCTCAGCCCGGTGCTCAGAGTCTTCCGGATCGTCTGGGAGGTCGGATCGAGGATGGAGATCGTGTTGCCGAAGTAGTTGCAGACGAAGACATCTTCACCCTCCGGCTGGACCGCCACATCTCTCGGGCCTGTGCCAACGCGAACCCTGTTGATCTCAGTGTGGAAGTAGGGCGAGTACGGATCGGTACCGATAATCGAAACCGAGTCGTCACCGAGATTCGACACGTAGAGCGTTCGCAGGTCGGGCGCCATTCCAAGCCCTTCCGGATCGGGCGTTTGGATCGAGGCGATCACGGCCATGGTGTTCGAGTTCAGGCACTGAATCACACCGTTGTCCCTGTCGGTGACGTACAGGAAGTTGCCGATCTGCTGGCGCGAAGCGTAGGTATAGGTCACGTTGAACGACTGATACTGTGGACCATTCTGGGCGAAGGTCGGCAAGGTGTCGCCCGCCGCCGGGATGGTGAGGTTCGGGATCAGCAGAAAGCGCGTGGGGAGGTCCGGGGTGCCGCCAAAGGGCCTGACATCGACAGAGAAGACTTCATCCCCCTCGATCACGAAGGCCGGCCTCTTCAGGTGCTGCTGGTCGAAGACGATGTCCACCGGCGGGAGCCCGACGGGGAGCCTGAGCGGTGGCGGATTCGGCACGGGCGGGTCCGCGATGGTGTTGGAGGGCATCACGCCACCGAAGATCGAGGTGTGGAGCCCGAAATTCGCCTTGGGATTCAGGGTGTCGTAGTAGACCTTGTCCAGGAAGTCGCCGACCTGGATGTCGCCGACGGAACCAATTTCCGGCGCCTTCACCAGCCGGGGATCTCCGGCCGAGTTCCTGACCACCGTCTCGAAGCCCGGCGGATAGATGGATCGCGGATTCGCGCCGTTGGCGAGCGTTCCCACGCTGCCCTCGTTGATGCCAGGCACCGGGGTCGGCCCGCCGAGCTCCGGCGGATTGCCGCCCAGCCCGATCGGGTTGTTTCCGGTGAGGTCACCAAAGCCGTTCTTGTTGCAGCCGAACAGGATCGACCCGAACGGGCAGGAGGCGATGCTGTTGTAGTTCGTCACGATCACCAGCTTCGTGGTTGCTGGATCGTTCGTCTCGAAACCCTGGCCGTCGAGGTTCACGACACCCATGCCCGTTCCGGAGAGGGTCGCAAAGTAAAGCGCCTGCGGGGCAACCGGTACATTCGTGAACTTGTGGCCGCCGGAGATGCGGAACGCCATGGCGGTGTACGGGCCAGCCGCGTCATCGAATCGGCCGTTCCAGAAGGTCGTGGCGGCGGAGGAGAGCGGGCTTCCGTTCGCGATGGTGTTGACGTTGCCGGAGTAGTCCAGGCCCCTGAGGGTGAGGTCGACCGTATCGGGAAGATCCATGATCGGATCGATCAGATACTGCGCCAGGTTGTTCGGATTGAGGGGCCGGACATCGTAGGGGACGAGGAACGGGAAGGAGACTCCGTTGGGAGAAGCCTCGACCAGGAAGTTCGGATAGATCGGAACCCCCAGGTTCTCGGGATTCGGGATGACCGCGGTGTTGCCGTTGTAGAGCAGCGGAATCAGCGGATTGCCGGCGTTGAACTCCTTCACCTCGGCGGCGCTGAAACCGACCGACTCCGGGACCACGGGCTCGGTGAATTCGACCACGTACTTCGAGAACGACTCCACCACCGGATCGCCGTTGTTGGACGTCCGCGGAGGAGTGACCGGCCGGCGAGCGACCGACGGGTTCATGACGGGAGAACCGACAAGGACCGGGACGCCGGTGCCGTCTCCGATCTTGAGCACCCAGAAGCCGTTCACGATCGCTCCGCCCACCGAGTGCAGGCGGATGCGAAGCTCGCCGATCACGGAGACCTCTGGCGTTCCGCCCGTGCCACCGAAGGCGGCGACCGAGGTGATGTCCTGATCGCCGAGGTCCGACACGTAAACGAACGCCTTCTTGTCCAGGAGCCGGTTCTTCCCGGCAGCATCTTGCCAGGTGGGGAAGAACGGATCGTTCTTGACCTTGACTCCGAACGCGGTCTTGCCGTTGATCACCGCGATCCCAGGCACATGGGCGCCGGTCTCATCGGTGATGGAGATGTTCGAAGTCAGGTAGGAGGTCGGAGCGAGCGAGGCCTTGTTCCTCATCAAGGTCTTGCGGATGCTCCCCTTGTTGATGGCCATCGGGAACAGCAGCATCACGAACTGGTTGGCCCCGGTGGCGTCCGGCGGGATCACCGGAGGCGGATTCGTGACTTCCCAGGCACCAGATGCCGTGCTGAACATGTACTGGTTGTTGGCCTGACGTTCCTTCATCGACATCTGGGCGCCGTTGTTCGGCCCGATCGATCCGTAGACCTTGATGACGGGATCGTCCTGATGCCCACCCGGTACGTTGGCAAAGCCGTACTTCCCACCGGCGAAGGCCGACGGCAGTGCAGCAGCAACCATACCAACCACAAGCGTGTTTCGGAGGCGGATGCCCATTGACATCTCCTTACTTGGATTTCACAGCGGAGCTCGTGACTGATGCCCTGGCAGGATGGGGCCTGGACAACCGGGAACTTTGACAAATAGTAGAAGCACCATCCGTTCCATACCAAAACAAAGTCGAAAACCTTTTGCTTTCAGGGGTTATGAGCGCGCCTCCGGCTGCTCTGATGTGCGCTTTCGCGCAGAATCCGGGATCTCGTGCTGTTCCGCACGCCGTATCTCCCTGGCCGGGTCGGGCGGCGCCGACCGAAGTTGCTATCCAGAAGAGGCTTGTCGTCCATCATGGTATCTCGGGTTGAATTGAGAATCGACCGCTCTGATGGCCCGGCCCGGGCCGGGTTCGCCACCATCCGGGGACGCTCGTTCCAGACTCCGGCATTCATGCCGGTCGGGACCGTGGGAAGCGTCAAGGGACTGGCCCCGAACGACCTGCGGACCGCAGGCGCCGAGATCATCTTGGCGAACACATATCATCTTCGCCTTCGGCCCGGGCACGAAGTGGTGCGGAGCTTCGGCGGTCTGCACCACTTCGTCAATTGGGATGGGGCAATCCTCACCGACTCCGGCGGCTATCAGATCTTCTCTCACTCCGACCGGGTCAAGATCGATGAAGGGGGCGCCACCATCCGCTCGCATCTGGACGGCGAGCAGATCCGCCTCACTCCCGAAGAGGTCGTGACGATTCAGGAGGCACTCGATCCGGACATCGCAATGGTGCTCGACCACCCCGTGGCCCTGCCCGCCAGGAGGGAAGAGGTGCGCGAGGCGGCGGCCCGCACGGTCCGCTGGGCGGAGCGGGCGCTTCAGGCCCACCGCAGCCGCGTCCGGAGCGGCCAGGCCCTCTTCGGCATCGTTCAGGGCGCTCTGGATCTCGAACTCCGCGCGGAGCAGGTGCGCGCTCTCACGCTTCTGGAGTTTGACGGCTACGCCCTGGGCGGTCTGGCCGTCGGCGAGTCGAAGCAGGAACTCGCCACGACCGTGAGCGCCGTCCTGCCGCTGTTTCCCGCCGATCGCCTGCGGTATGTCATGGGGGTCGGGTATCCCCAGGATCTCCTGCTCGCCATCAGCGCCGGCGCCGACCTGTTCGACTGCGTGCTGCCCACGCGTCACGCCCGGACCGGACAGGCCTTCACGTCGCGAGGAGTGGTCCGGCTGAGGCTCAGCGCGCACCGCACCGCCCGGCGCCCCCTCGACCCTGACTGCGACTGCGAAACATGCAGGAAGTTCGAACTGGGCTATCTTACTCATCTGTACACATGCCATGAGATGCTCGGGCCGATCCTGGTGGCGCGGCACAATGTGCACTTCTACCAGCGGTTGGTGCGGGATGCGGGGAGGGCGATTCGGGAGGGTGTATTTGGTGAGTACCGGGACAGAACGCTGGCATTGCTGGATCACGGTTGACCCGTCACAGCGCCGTCCGAATCGTACTCGTACTCAGCGCAGCGGTACTCGTGCTCGAACCCCCCATACACGTCGGCCTTCGACGATTCGAATACGGGAGCGCAAGCCCCCCCCACCAGTGCCGGGACGCACTATCGCAGCAGGATCTCCAACCGATCAACATCCACCACGGGAGCCCCTTCGGCACGCAACGTCCGGCCGCTGACCTGAACCTGGAGGCCGGCATAGTCCTTCAGCCGCAACTTTCCTGAAGAGCAGAGAAGCCACGCACGAACCTGAGTCCCCTGCTCCAGGGAGATCGGGTGGGACAGGTCGTTCGGCCGGGTCCGCAGGAAACCGGACCAGGAGCCGGGCTTGCCCGGCTCGATCGGGGCGGGCTCATTCTCCTTTGTGCCCGCCGCCTCCGCGAGCTGTCGGATCCTCTCGCGTTCGGCCGCGAGCCGGTCCTTTTCCTCCTGCAGCTCCTTGAGCAGCGCCAGCCGCTCCCGTTCCTCCTCCTGCAGCCTCTCCAGCGCCACGATCTGCTCATCGAGCGCCCCCGCCTGGGCTCTCAGGACCGGGTCATCGGAATCGGCGAGAGCCTGGGCCAGCAGGGCCCGGGAATCGGAGTAGTCCGCCGCGAGCCCGAGCTTCCCGGCCTCCTCGAGCAGACCCGCGGCCTGGCGAACCAGCCCGGGCGCCTGTTGTGCCCGCTCTTTCGCTTCCAGCCTGGCGATCGCCTCCGGTGAGCGGCGCTCGAACGCCGCGGTCCGGGTCCGGCGCGCCGCGGCGATCCCGTCGAGCAGCTCAGGATTATTGACCGGGTCCCCCGCGATCTCGACCTCGTCATCCGCCGCGAACAGGGGCATATCGGCGGGCGCCACGATGCGGTACCACTCCGGATCGGTCTCGGCCGGTCCGTACACCATCAACTTCTCACCGGTGTGCACCTTTCCCAGCGGATAATCACCCGTGGAGGTCGGCCGCGAACGCACGTTCACCCTGTCGGTGTTCACAGTGCCGATATCGTCGTCGCCCAGGTCGACGTACCGCCCGTGGATGTAGGCCGTAAAACCCGCCGGAACCAGGACCTCCACGTGTCCCCGGGCGTCCCCCACCACCAGCAGCAACTCCCCTTCCTGCCCGCCGCGCAGCACCCGGTAGGCCGGATCCGGCCCCGACCGCAGCACCGCCCCGGTGCCCTTCACCCGGGCGATGAACAGAATTTCCCGCTCTCCCACCCAGCCCAGAGGATCTTCGCCGTCCGCCGAGACCGACGTCGTGTCGGCTGGAGCGTCCTGGGCCGGAAGATCCGAGGCCAGGAACGTGCCGAGGCCGACCACGGACAGCCCGAACAGAATCGTGCGAGGGATGATGGGATGGATCATGACAGTCTCCGCCTTCGTGGCGCCGGTTCTCGTGACTCACTTCGATGGTTCGATCGGCCCCAGCTTATCCGCCGTGCGAGGCCAGGCAGGAAGCTCGCGCTGGATCGTCTCCAGAATCTGCCGGTACGGGAGGTTCCGCTCCCTGGCGATCCTCGCGACGTCCTCGTACTCCGGTGCCGCCCGCGTCATTCCGTCGGGACCCCGGGCGAACTTGGTGTTCACTTCCCCCAGGGAGGTCAGGATCGACGCGCTGATCCGCTCGAGCCGGGTCCGGTTGACCCGCTGCCTGCGAACGCCCAGCGTGTGCGTCTCGGCGAAGATCAACCGCTCGATCTCGTCGGCACGCGCCTCGTCGGCCAGCGCGCTGAACAGAATGCCGGGCCGGGATTTCTTCATCTGGATTGTGGACGCATAGGCGTCCATGGCTCCGCTTGCCAGCAGCTTCTCGATCAGGAAGCCGACCACCTGTCCGGTGGCATCATCCAGATTTGTCTCCAGGAGCACGATCTGCTCGCTGACCTCCGGCTGATTCCCCAGGATGAGGCGCAGCGCGTTCGGCGGCCCGTCCTTGTGCTCCCGTTTGCCGAAGCCGTACCCGATCCTGGAAGGGATGAATGAGTAGCCGGAGCCGATCGACCGCGCCAGGGTGGACACCAGGGCCGCCCCGGTCGGCGTGACCAACTCCCCCTCCAGGCCCGAGAAGACCACCGGCGCGCCCTTCAGCAGCTCGATGGCGGCGGGAACCGGAACCGGCAGCTCTCCGTGACGGCATTCGGCGAGGCCACGTCCGAGCGTGATTCGCGAGGCATGGACCTCCTCGACGCCCAAAAGGGCCAGTCCGGCGACGGTGCCGACAATGTCCACGATGGCGTCAACAGCGCCCACCTCGTGGAAATGCACCTCGTTCACGGTGGTGCCATGAACCTGAGCCTCCGCCACCGCCAACCGCGTGAAGACCGCGAGGGAGCGCTCCTTGACCTCCGGATCGAGCCCGGAACCGGCGATGATCGCCTTGATGTCGTCCAGCTTCCGGTGAGGCGGTTCCGTCTCTTCTGTCACCACGTCGACCCGAAAACCCTCCATGCCCGAGCGCACGGTCCGGCCCGCCTCGAGGCGGAACTCGCTCAGGCCCAGCTTCTCGAGCTCCGCGAGCAGCGATTCCAGTGGCAGTCCTGCGCTCAGCAAGGCACCCAGGAACATGTCGCCCGACACACCAGAAAAGCAGTCGAGGTATGCAATCCGCATTGAAGGCACTCCCAACCCGAATCGGTCTGCCCCCGAAGCGACCGGAACCTGCCCGGAATCCGGGCGCCACCGCTCTCCGGCAGGGGTCTTCACAGTCTACCCGAGCGACTGTCCAAGGGTAGCTTCTCTCTGCGCCGCCCCAATCCAGCCACCGCCGCGCCCGAGTTCCACCGAAGCCGTTTCTCGGGGAGTCGAGGAGACTTCGGACCACGACTGATCAGGAGAGAAGGGGATTCTGCCGACAGAATAGGTTGTCAGCTCCGCGAGTTGTCGCTAGCAGACCGTGAATCGTCTCGCACCAGCCCGGCAGTTTGTAGGATGGCCGTGAGGCCGCGGTTGGTCTCGCGGACCCGAGTTTGGATGCTTCCGGTGGAGTCCCCCATGAACAGGTTCGTGCTTTCACTGCTGTCGCTGTCGCTGCTGCTGCTCCCCCACGCCAACTCGCAGGGCGTCAGGCCGGGCACCGGAAGCGATGACGCCCCCGAGACAGGGACAACCCAACCCGGGAAGGGGCCGCAGATCCCGTTCGACGAGGGGCGCTGGGAATTCTGGTGGTACTACAACCGCGAACCGCACATCGGCTTGCGCCAGGCACTGACCGCCCTGGAGGCCGGGAAGGCCGACGTCGACCGGCCGTTCGAGACGGTGACGCGCACCGATCGCGAGGAGTCGCTGATTCCCACCATGGTGGGCGCTCTTCGGGACTCGAATCCGTTCGTGCGCCTCGCCGCCATGGAGGCCCTGGCCAAGACCCAGGATCCAGGAGCGCGTCCGCCCCTCTTCTCCGCGCTCCATGACCAGCTGTTCGAGGTCCGGGTCGAGAGCATTGTCGCCCTCGGAGTGTGGGGGGACTCCATCTCCCTGCCCCGTCTCGAGTCGATCCTCGGAGACTCGACGCGGCACCTCCAGGAGAGAACGTATGCCGCCCTCGCCATCGGCATGATCGGCGGCCCCCTGGCGGCCGAGTCGCTCAAGCAGCGGCTTCCCCCGCGGGTCTTTCGCGAGTTTCCGGTGCAGGTGCAGACCGGTATCGCCTACGGCGTGGGACTGACGCGCGACCCGGATTGCGACCCGCTGATCCGGGCGCTGCTGGAAGATCCAGCAGTCGACGACTTCATGGTGCGCTCCTACCTGATCCTGTCACTCGGGAAGTGCGGAAACCCGGACTCGGCCGCGGTCCTGCTCGCCGGGCTGAAGAATAGCGACATGCAGTTCCGGCGCTCCGCCGCCATCGCCCTCGGCATCCTGCTGCGCAAGGCCGCCGACGAGACCGCCGTCAAGGCGCTCATCGGGGCTGCCCATGACGACAACGACCTCATGGTGAAGAACTTCTCCTTCATCTCACTGGGGTACGTGGGAGGCGAACTGGCCGTGGAGACCCTGCGCAAGGACCTCTCCCGGGCCACCAAGGCAAGCCGTTCGTTCGTCGCCCTGGCGCTGGGATTGCTGGGTGATCCCGAGACGGTGCCGCTGCTTCTGAAGCAGTTCGAGGCCGAGAACGATCCGTCCATCAGGGGCGCCATGGCGATTTCCCTGGGACTGCATCGCGACGGCCGTGCCTCGCCCGACCTGCGCAAGGCGTTCCAGCAAGCGAAGGAACCGGTCTTCCGGGGGTACGCCGCCCTCGCCCTCGGCATGATCGGCGACGTGGAGTCGATCCAGGATATCCAGGCGGCCTTCGCGGGAGCCAACGACGTCGAGATGATCGCCAATTTGGCCACTTCGCTGGGGCTTCTGGGCGATCGAACCACGGTCGAGAAGCTGAGCAAGCTGGCCGCCACATCCAAGAACGAGTTCGTCAGGCAGAGCCTGCTCTACGCCATGGGGCTGATCGGCGATCGCGCCGCGATTTCGGAACTCGGGAAGGTCATCGGCCAGAAGGATGAGGTCGCCTACGTGCGCGGATATGCCGTGACGGCGCTTGGTCTGCTCGTCGATCGCGAGGAGGTGCGGGCCATCTCGCAGGTGTCCAGCGACTCCAACTACACGATCATGTCCGATTTCCTGAGCGAGGTCTTCAGGATCCTCTGACCCGCCGCCCTTCCACCTTGAGGCGGTCGCCCCGGGTGGCGTTGAAGTGGTTGGAGGCGCTGCCGCGGTTCACGGCGATCTCGAGGAATCCGAACGAGTCGACCACCGCCAGCGTCGCGCCCGTCGGGACCGCGGCGTAGGAGTCGACCGGCTGGCCGATCTCCTGACCGCGGAAGGTCACGCTGACCGTTTCCTCCTCCAGCTCCAGAAGATCCTCTACCCGGATGTTGGTGATCAGATTCCCGAAACGATCCACGTGGATCACCTGGCCCAGGATGGTGTCCGGGTCGGCGTGGGACGGTTCCGGAAGATCGAGCCGCAAGAGATCGCTGAATGCGGGTCCGACCTGCTCCGGAGGAGTCCCGCTCGCCAGATGGGCGGCCACCGGCGCCAGCACGTCCCGGCCATGGAAAGTCTGCGAGATCGACCCTCCGAGGAACAGTTCCCGGTTGACCACTTCGAAGACCGGGTCACCCCTGCGGACGATCCCGGTCAGCACGCCATTGTTGGGGGCCAGGAAGGTCATCCCCTCGGAGCACGCGCAGACGATTCTCCGATCCGATCCGACCCCCGGATCGACGACGACGACATGCACCGTGCCCTGCGGAAAGTGCGCGAACGATCCGCGCAGCGCGAAGTTCGCCTCCGCGACCTGCTGTGCCGGAATCTCATGGGTCAGGTCCACGATCCGTGCCTGCCCGAAAACACCGAGGATGGCGCCCTTCATGACTCCAACGTACGGATCCATCAGGCCGAAATCGGTCAAGAGGGTGATGATGCCGGAGGGGCTGGTCACATCGGTTCTCCCAGGAAGTCGAGCAGCTCCTGCCGCTTCTCGTCAAATAGTTCCGGCTGCGTGGCTTCCAGGCAAAGCCTCAGCAACGGTTCGGTGTTGGACTTGCGGACATTGAACCAGAACCCGGGATAACGGACCGTGATACCGTCCAGGTAGTCGATCTGGCCATCCACGTACCGCTCCGAGAGCGCCCGGATCACGCCGTCCTTGTCCTCCACCATGAAGTTGATTTCGCCGGTGGAAGGGTACCTCTGCAGCTCGGAGGCGACCTCACTGAAAGGTCGGCTTTCGCGGCTCAGAATATTGAGCACTTCCACCATCGCGATGATCCCGGAGTCCGAGTAGAAATTCTCGCGGAAATAGAAATGCCCCGAGAGTTCGCCGCCGAAGAGCCCCCCCTCCCGCCTGAGCGTCGCCTTCATGAAAGAATGCCCCACCCGCTCCCGGATCGGCCGGCCTCCCAGCCTGACGATCTCCTCGCGCACGACGTCGGACGAACGGAGGTCAAAGACGACGGCGGTGCCCGGTTCCAGGGGAACCAGTGACCGCGCGATCATCGCCGTGACGATGTCCGAGGGCACGCGCTCGCCCTTTTCGTTCACGAACACGCAACGATCCGCGTCCCCATCGAACGCCACGCCGAGATCCGCCCCCTCATCGATGACGCCGCAACAGAGGTCGACGATATTCTCGTCCCTGAGCGGATTCGCCTCGTGGTTCGGAAAGCTCCCATCCAGCTCGGGATAGAGCAGCTTGCAGGAGAGGCCCGCCGCGTCCAGGATCCCGGGGAGCATGTGCCCGCCCATGCCGTTGGCGAAGTCGATCACCACCTGCAGCGGCTGCCACGGCTTCATGAACGAACTGACGTGACGGGCGTACTCCCGCGCCAGATCGATCGTCTCCACGCGGCCCGCCGGACCATCATGCGCCGGCACGCCGTCCGAGACCAGCTGTTCGATCTCGCGAATGCCGGTGTCGCCGGAAATCGGAATCGCCTTCTCCCGCACCATCTTCATGCCGGTGTACTGCGCGGGATTGTGCGACGCGGTGACGATCAGCCCTCCATCCGCCGCGAGATGCCCCACGGCGAAATACCCGAACGGCGTCTCCCCCAGGCCGCAGTCGATCACATCCGCCCCCTGGGAGCAGATCCCGGCGATCACCGCCTCCGTGACGTCAGGACTGGAAGCTCGCATGTCGTGCACCACCACGATCCGGCGCGCGGAGAGGAACCGCGCGAAGGCGGCCCCGATCTCGCGGGCGGTCGTGAGATTCAACTCGGTCTCGTAGAGGCCACGAATGTCGTACGCCTTGAAGATGCTCACTCGTCAGCTCCCAGAGCTCTCGGCCGCATTCTCTACCCGGATCTCTCGCAACACTACCCGCCCCTGCCGGCCGCGAGAACATCCGTCATGGCGGAAACCGCCAGGGCGACTCCGGCATCATCCACTTCACGGTGAGTCACGAAACGGATGTGGGAATCGTCGAAGACCAGGGCCTTGACTCCGCGCTCCAGGAGAGCCGACACCACGCGGTCCGCCCCACCCTGTTCCAGTTCCACCATGACGATGTTGGTCCGGGTCGCCGCGAGGTCGACCCTCGCTCCCGGCAGCCGGCTGATTCCGCCGGCCAGAGCGGCCGCCCGCCGGTGATCCTCCGCCAGCCGTTCGATGCCGTGTTCCAGGGCGACCAGGCCGGCGGCGGCGAGCACGCCAACCTGCCGCATGCCGCCGCCGAGGACCTTGCGGATCCTCCGGCAGCGGCCGATCTTCGCCTCGTCCCCGCAGATCACCGATCCCACCGGAGCCGACAATCCCTTCGATAGCGCGACCCAGAGCAGGTCGACCCGTGGGCCGTACTCCCGCGGATCGATCCCCTCCGCCACCGCCGCGTTGAACAGGCGCGCGCCGTCCAGATGGAGCGGGATGCGATGCCGCCGCGCCAGCTCCGCGATCCGGTCCAGGACCGAAAGGGGCATCACCACGCCTCCAGCGACGTTGTGGGTATTCTCCAGGCAGATCAGCGCCGTCCTCGGCAGATGAATGTCGTCCGCCCGGATCCGGCTCTCGATCTCGTCCGGATCGAGGATCCCGCCCCTTGACCGTATCGGGCGGCACTGCACTCCGGAAATCAGGCCGATCCCCCCCGCCTCGAAGGTCAGCACGTGGCTGTTCTCCTCGGCGATGATCTCGTCTCCCGGCTGCGTGAACAGCTTGACGGCGATCTGGTTCGCCATGGTGCCGCTGGGCACGAACAGACCGGCCGGCATTCCGACCTTCTCGGCCGCCAGCGACTCCAACTCCTTCACGGTTGGATCCTCGCCGAACACGTCGTCTCCCACCCGCGCCGAGGCCATGGCATCTCGCATCGCCTGCGTTGGCGTGGTCAGGGTATCGCTGCGGAAATCCGCGCCAGTCATCACTTGCCCATCCAATCGCGGACAAACCGCGCCAGTTCTTCAACGTCGTCCCGGCGAAAACGCGGCAGGGAGCCGCCCGGATCAAGGTCCGAAACCAACGCCAGACGCTCGCCGCACCCGACAGGATCGATGCGGTCGCCCGATTCGCCGATCACCTCCAGGGAGGGAAGCGAGGCGCTCTTCCACGACTCCACCAGCAACAGATCAATACCGCGGAGCCTTGACTCGATCTGCTCGATCGAAGGCTGCTCGCGCAGGGTCTCGATCTGCACCAGCTGCCCCTGGGAGAGGAGCATCACGGCCTCCGCGCCCGCTTCGCGCAGCCGGAAGCTGTCCTTCCCCGGCCGATCGACCTCGATCCTGCCGTGGTGACTGTGCTTGAGCGCGGCGACCCGCACCCCCACGCGAATCAGCTGCGGAATCAGCCGGACGAGCAGAGTCGTCTTGCCTGACCCGGACCGGCCGACGATGGAGAGGGTGCGCATGGCGCCAATATAGGGACGCCGCCCCGAGAAACAACGCGGGGACACCACCATGGAACCGGTATCTTCCCACCTCGCCCATGAACCAGATCCGACGCTTCCACACCTTCAATCTCCTTGCCTACACCTTCGCCTGGGTGCCGATCGTCTACCCCTTCTTCACTCTCGCCCGGGGGTTCTCCAACCGGGACTATTTTGCCCTCTTCTCGCTCTATTACTTCGCCATGTGCCTCTTCGAGGTACCGACCGGCCTGGCGGCCGATCGGCTGGGGCGAAAAAACGCCCTGGTGGTGGGGAGCTTCGGTCTCGCGGCCTCCTACGCGGTGATCTTCCTGGCCCGCTCGTTCCCCGCGGCCGCCTCCGGGCTGGTGCTGATGGCCCTGTTCCACACCATGCTCTCCGGGTCGGACGCGGCGTGGCTCTACGACCGCCTGCTCGAGGAGAACCGGAGCCACGAGTACATGCGCCTCGAGGGCAGGGCGCAGTGGATGCGCCTGCTGGGCGTTTCGGCGACCTCGGTGCTCGCGGGCGCGGGCGCACAGTTCATCGGATTCGGCACCGCCTTCGCCCTGTCGATCGCCTGTTCCGTCGCCGCGGGCTGCCTCGCGCTGACCCTGGCGGAGCCGGCTCGATCCGGGGCGCAGTCGAGCGTGCGAGTGCGTCTGGCAGGGAGCGCCCGGCTGATGCTGACGAATCGGCATGTCCGCTGGGTCTTCCTCTACTACATCCTCCTCTTCCTGCTGCTGCGGGTCGCCTACCATTTCTACCAACCCCACATGCGCGCCGTCGGCATCGAGAACTACCTCGTCTACGGCGTCACGCTCGGACTCCTGAACGTGTTCGCCGCGCCCTTCGCCGGGTGGGCCCACCGGCTCGAGGCGTGGCTCGGCCCGCGCTGGCTGGCCTCGTCCCTGCCGCTGATGATGTCCGCCTCCTTCTTCCTGCTCAACGCCTTCCCGGTCAGGATCTCGGTGGTCTTCTTCGCGCTCCAGCAGGTTCCGTTTGCGCTCATCAATCCGGTCACCAGGTCGTACACTCAACGCCACATCAGTTCCGACCGGAGGGCGACGGTCTTCTCCATGCAGTCGCTCGCTGGCCGTTTGGCTGTTGGTTTGGTATTCCTCGTGACGGGCGAAGCGTTCCAGCGGTTGGGCGTGTCGCCCCTGTATCTCGTTCTGGGCCTCGGCTCGGCGGCCCTGGGGCTTGCGTTGCACCTCGCCCGGCCCGCCAACCCGGCCTAGTCGGCGTCGCAAGTCATCCCGGACCGTCCGATCAAGCCCGAGCGCGGAGAGAGCATGGCGAAGCGAAAGGAAAGCGTCATCGAGCTCCGCAACCAGCTTGCGGCGAGGACGAGCTTCTACCTGCAGGCCACCCACGAGCTGCGCACTCCGCTGCAGGGAGTGATCGGCATCGTGAACTCCCTGCTGTCCGGCAAGGGGGGCAAGCTCACCGAATATCAGCGTGATCGGCTCGAGCTGGTGCACAAGGCGGCCACGGGAATGGCGGAGTTGGCCAGCGACCTGCTGGAGCTGGAGCGGCTCGGCGTGGAGGGCGCCGGGCTGGACACCGTTCTCTTCGACGTGCGACCGCTGATCCGCGATGTCCTGACCCTCGCCCGCGGTCTGCTGGAGGGAGCTCAGGTCATTCTCGAGAGCCATGTTCCGAAGAAGCTCCCCCCCGTCCACGGAGACGTGAAGATGATCCAGCAGGTGCTGATGAACCTGCTGGCGAATGCGATCAAGTTCACTCCCAGGGGGCACGTGCGCCTTTCAGTGCGGCACGCGGGTGCCTTCCTCCGGTTCGAGGTGGCGGATACCGGGATCGGCCTGCCGCCCCACGAACTCCAGGCGGTCTTCGCCCAGTTCCACCGCGTCGGCGGTCTGGTCTCGCCCGGCTACGAAGGGACGGGGCTCGGGCTCTCCATCAGCAAGCGGATCGTCGAGAGCCACATGGGAGCGATCGGCGTGGAGAGCGAACTCGGCCAGGGCAGCACCTTCTGGTTCACCATTCCGGTGGCCGGATCGGGCCTCCTGAAGGCCCGGGCCCCCCGGCCGCCCCCCCCCGGCGCTCCCGACTTCAACTTCGAGCCGGATGCGGCCGTGCCGGATGCGGCCGGGCAACCCGCTTCCGAGGCCCGGTTCCTGACCGCCGCCCGGGGAGAGCAGGAGCGGATCCTGGTGGTCGATGACACGCCGATCAACCTGGCGGTGGTCCGGGACCTGCTCGAGGAGGCGAACTACCGCGTGCTCTCGGCCCAGGATGGGTATGCCGCCCTCGAGCTCCTGGATGCGGAGGAGGTCAATCTGGTGATCACGGACCTCTGGATGCCGTCCATGTCCGGCTTCGACCTGGTGAAGGAGATTCGCTCGCGGCAGCGGCACGCGCTGACGCCGGTCGTGATCCTCTCGGCGCGACGGCACGCGAGCGACATCACCCACGGACTCAACCTGGGCGCGGACGATTACATTCCGAAGCCCTTTCTGCAGGAGGAACTGCTGGCCCGGGTCAAGGGCCTGCTCAGGGTCCAGAGCGCCAGCCGGCAGCTTCTGGTCCTCACGCGTTCGCTCGAGGAGAAGGTTGAAGAAAGGACCCGCGAACTGCTCGAGGTGCGGGAGCACCTGCTCCTCTCCGAGAAGATGTCCTCGATCGGCCAGCTCACCGCCGGCATCGCCCACGAGATCAACAACCCGATCGGGTACGCCCTGGCGAACGTCGACATGCTCGCCGATGAGGCGCCCCGCTTGCTCAGGGCCGGCCGGATCCTCGAGGTCCAGTTCGGGCTCGGGGAACTACCTCCCGGCAAGAGCGTCCGGCCCCTGATCAGGAAGCTCATCGATGGCCTGCGCGAAGACGAGGAACTGGCCGGGGACGTGCTGGAGTTCGAGCGGATCTGCTCCACCAGGAAGGGGGCGCGGCTCCGGTCCGAACTCTCGACATTCCTCGACTACCTCGCTTCCCGCGAGCTGGAGGATCCAGTCGGCACCGCCTTCGCCGAGCACGTCGTCGCCTGCAAGGAGGGGCTCTCACGCGTCCGTGACATCGTCCGCGAACTCTCCGTCTTCGCCCGGGCCCGGCGCGACCCGGGCCCCGTGGGAGTGGCCCTTTCCAGCTGCGTGGACCGGGTGCTCGCCATCGTGGGGAGCGGCATCAAGGCCAAGGGAATCCAGGTGAAGAAAAGCCTGAGGCTGAAGGACAAGGTGCTCGGAGACCCGGGGAAGATCGAGCAGGTGCTGTTGAACCTGACGGTCAATGCCCTCCAGGCCCTCGAGAACGGGGGATCCTTGCTGATCCGCACCCGCCGGGACGGTCAGAACGCGGTGGTGGAGGTTTGTGACGACGGGCCGGGAATCCCGCAGGAGCACCAGGACCAGCTGTTCAATCCGTTCTTCACCACCAAGCCTGCCGGCGAGGGCACCGGTCTGGGGCTGGCCATCTGCTACCGGATCGTCGCCGACCATGGCGGGAAGATAACCTTCGAAAGCACACCAGGAGTTGGTACGACCTTCCGTATCACTCTTCCCATCGCAACGGGAGACAGACCATGACTGGCTACGGCCGCTACCGAGAGGACCGCAAGGGCGGTCCCAAGGCGAAGCAGAGCGCTCAGGCAGAGGCGAGCGCCGACGCTCCGAGGAAGTTGACCCTGCTGATCATCGATGACGAGAAAGAAATCCTCAAGGTCCTCGCGAAGCTGTTCGAGCGCCACTTCAACGTGGTGGTCGCCCCGGGCGGCAAGCAGGGTCTGGAGCGTTTCCGCAAGGACCGGCCGGAGCTCATTCTGTCGGATCAGAGAATGCGCGACATGACCGGCATCGAGACGCTCAGGATCATCAAGGAGGAGGAGCCGGGAACGGTACGGATGCTGATCACCGGATACAGCGATATCGACGCGGTGATCGAGGCGGTGAACCAGAGACTCCTCGATCGGTACATCACGAAGCCGTGGGACAACGACGAATTGCTGGCCATCGTGCTCGAAGGGGCGCGAACCTATCTCGAACGCGCAGGCGTCGACCTGGACGAATCGTCCATCTACTTCTGAGGATCCGCCATGCCCGTCAAGACCAGATCCGCCCGCTCCCGTCGCTACCCCCTGCGGGTCGAGGGCTACACGCTCGATTCGTATCTGCTCCACATCTCCGACCCGGAAGGGGACGGGCCGATCATCCCCGACATTCCTGTCGCCGCCACGTACCGGGCGGTCGATTCAGCGCGGCTGGAAGGCCTCTTCGGATCGATCCTCTCCGCCGACCCGGCGAAAACCCACCAGGTTCCGGAGGGCGCCTACCACATCTACCAGCGCCTGGGAAACCGGGTCGAATGGATGCTGGCCCGGGCGTTCGCGGTCGCCCAGGGGGGAGACACATCGATCGTCTTCTCGGACGGCATGCGCGCCATCTCCGCCAGCATTTCCATCACCAGCCATGCCGGCTCGGAGCTGATCTGCGGCGTGCCGGTCTACGGCTGCACCGACAACCTGTTCACGGGGACCCTGCCCCGCGACGGGCGCAAGGTGCACTTCGTCGATACCCGCGACCTGGAAGGGATCGAGGCGCTCATCAACCGGAGGACGCGGGTCATCTACTGCGAGTCGCTCGCGAACCCGAACCTGCGGGTGTGCGACCTGATCAGCCTCAAGCAGCTCGTCATCAGGGAGAATTCCCGCCGGCATGACGAGGAGAGGATCACACTGATCATCGACAACACGTTCGCCACTCCCTTCTGCTGCCGGCCGCACGATCTGGGTCCTCTCCTGAAGGAACTGATCGTCGTGCACTCGGCCACCAAGGCGATCGGCGGGTTCTCCACCGGCCTGGCGGGCGTCGCGGTGATCCCCTGGGCGTACTGGATGCGCCTCTTCCTGAACCGCAAGGACACGGGCGGCTCGCTCCCCGCGGTGGAGGCGCACTCGCTGCTGGTCCGCTCCCTGAAGACCTTCCCGATCCGCATCCGCCGGCAGGTGAAGAGCGCCGCTGCCGTGGCCCGCTTTCTGGAGAGACACCCCGCGGTCGACCGGGTTCTGTATCCGGGCCTGCGCTCGTTCGACGGCTACGCCACCGCGCAGAAGATCCTGATCGACTGGGACGGGAATTTCTCTCCCGGGCACATGCTCGGCTTCATCCTGAAGGGGCGTTCGCCCGCCGATGCGGCCAGGAAAGGCAGGTCGTTCCTGGACCGGCTGAATCGTCAATCCAGGATCATCTCCCTGGCGGTCTCCCTCGGTTACGTGGGAACGCTGATCGAGGAGCCGGGCAGCGGAACGCACGCCACCATGCCGGACGACGAGCGGGAGAAGAAGGGGATCCCCAAGGGCCTGCTACGCCTCTCGATCGGACTGGAGGAGCCGGATGACCTGATCCGCGATTTGGAGCGAGCCTTGCCGAAGAGGTAGCGGCTGGCGGAATTCCGAGGGTACGAGACTCATTGCGCTGAGGAAGGCAGGAAACCAGAAGTTACGTCGCCGGGACGTGGCTCGGGTCGAGCACGGCCCTGGCGCGCTCCACGATCTTCATCGGCGAGAACGGTTTGGTCATGTACTCGTCCACGCCGAGGGAAAGTCCCTTGATCCGGTCAGCCTCCTGACCCTTGGCGGTCAGCATGATCACGTGGATTCCCTTCAAAGTCTCGTCCGACTTCACCTGCGAGAGGACCTCGTAGCCGTTCATTTTCGGCATCATCACGTCCAGCAGGATCAGGCCCGGCAGTTCTTCCCGGATGCGCTCCATCGCTTCCACGCCATTGCTGGCCTCGGAGACTTCGAAACCCTCCTTCCTGAGAACGAACGTGAGCGATCTCAGGATGAACGGTTCGTCGTCGACCACTAGTACGCGCTTGCCGCTCATGCGACCGGACCTTTCTCTCGTCCCCGCATCAGCCCCTCCCGGTCCGTGACTCATCGGCCGGGACCCCGGAGGGACTTGATCCATTCCGCGGCGGGTGTCCCCTCGCGGTTCGCTCCAGGAGCAGCAGGTTCCGCCCGTTGCGTCTCTCGAACCGGATCCTGTCCATGGTCCGCCGGAGAAGGATCAGCCCGTATCCATGTTCCGGCGGGTACTCTGGATCCGGCAGCTTGACCGCGCTCGGATCGAAGGCATCACCCTGGTCGCTGAGCCTGGCCTCGAAGCGCCTGTTTCCGATCTGAAACGAGAGCTTCGCCGCCGGATTTCCGCCGTGGCGGGAGGTGTTCGAGAGCGCCTCCTGGATTCCCAGCAGAATCTCCTTCCGCTCCTCCCGGGAGAAGCTCCCGCTGGGATCGTTCTCGAGGGCAGCCTCCACGAGAGCCCGGACCCGCGGGAGGTTCTCCCGCGTGGCCTGGAAGCAGAGGCGCACTTTCACGTCGGATCCTGCCATCAGAAGCTCTCTTGAGACTCCCCTTCTCTTCGGATCATCCCGCGCCGAATCTTGACCCGGACTTTGCCTGAAGAATGATCCAATTGGATTCGCGCCTTCCCTGGCTAGAATCGGCGCGCCGATAGCGGTGTGCAGAAAGGCGCGCCGATGCAGACTGATATGGCTAAGGGTCCGCGCAGAAATAACTTCCTGTTTTGGGCGAGCAATCGTCGTTCCTGGCAAGGCGCGACGACGACCGTGTATTCGAGATACTCCGAGGAGGAGCAACACAGCCAGG
>JAZDLC010000279.1:0-36969 GCA_043802345.1 Planctomycetota bacterium
CAGGCGGATCAGGAGGAGACCCGCGACGATGATCAGGAGGAAACCCGGGAGTTCGCGGGGAAACTCCAGCCAGCCCCGCTCTTCCGCCGAGAAGCCGTGCACGCTCTCCAGGAAGTTGTTGACCGTCGACTGGAAGATCCCCATCGCCGCCCCGAAACAGAGGGTCGCCAGCAGGAGGCGCAGGAAGTCGCGGCGTTCGGGTGAATTATGGCGCATCCGGAGGAGGATACCGTTTCGATCCCGTGCCACCTGCGGGATGAGCGGACCGTGCGTCATCTTCCGGTCTTTCTCTCCTGCGAGGGTCTCGACCCGGCGCCGTGCGGAAGAGCTTGTAATGGGCGCCTCGAAGAGTCACCTTGGCCGGTCCTGAGGCACCAAACCAGGTGACGACGCCGTGCGCACAGCAGTCTTCCCGTTCCTGATTCCCCTCGCCCTGTCGTTCGGAACACCCACCTTCCAGACCCTGGATCGTGTCGAGGCCCCCGAGGAGTATCCCGCGGACCTCTCGGTCTGGCCGAACCGCACGAGTTTTCGTAACTCCGACCCCTGGATCTCGCAGAACCACGACGGCATCCGGCTTCTCGAGCCGCGCGTCCTGGTCCTCAATTTCGCCAACGGTGTCAAGGACGAGCGCTTGCGGCGCACGACCGAGGAGATGATCGCGGCGCTGGCCGAGAGCAGCCGCTACCACGGGTACGAGGATCCCGAGGCGCCGGCCACCCTGCAGTACAAGGTCTTCGACTACGTCGACCTCCAGGATGAACGACCCCCCGCGGGCCGCGAGCGCAAGAACGGCAAGCGCTTTCCGCGCCGCGAAGGATGGAACGGCCAGGGCCAGAACTGTGACTACGGCGCCTTCTTCAGCGAGGAGTTCGCCACTCTCTACGGCGTACCTCACCCGCGGAAGAAGAACGGTTTCCTCTCACTGGAGGAGATGATTCAGCGTGGGCTGGTCCACGAACTGTGGTTCTTCAGCTACCACGACGAGGAGGGTGCTCCGCTCGAGAGCATCGAGGACAAACAGCAGTACGACGCAGAGCTGCGCCCGGTCCCCGGCCGGCACGGCTGGGCCGGAAACGGGCACAGCGACACCCTGCCCTGGGTGGGACGCAGCTTCCGGATCACCTTCTTCAACATCGAGCGCGGCATCGGCTGCGGGCTGGAGAACTTCGGGCACGCCCTCGAGGGGATGGCGCACGGCGACTTCTGCCCATACTACCGGCGCTACTTCAACGAGTTCGCCGAGTTCGACCTCGACCGCAAGTACGGACTGCCCTTCAAGAGCTTCTACCAGGCGCCGGCGCAGGACGGCTGGAAGATCCGATTCCTCTCCCCGACGAGCTTCCAGTACCACCAGGACGGTGAGGTGAAGCTCTTCGAGGGGTACCAGGCAGTCGGCGGAAACGTGCATTTCCCTCCGGGTGCGAGCACGGATTATGACCTGCTCTCGAACGTTCCCGTGCTGAGCTCGATCGAGCACTACCGGCTGCGCGATGGGCAGCATGGCCGCGACCTGGCCGAACCCTGGAAGATGGAACGGTTCTACTGCTACCGCGAGCTGGCTCCCGATTGCATGGGACAGTGGCTGGTCTACTGGCGGCAGAACATGCCGGGCTACCGGAGCCCTTGCGTCGACGACAACGGCGAGCCGATGAAGAACTGGTGGGTCTTCCTCTTCTACTGATCCGGATACGGAGTCGATCCCGTATCATCTCCCTTGTGAGAGGACCCTGCGTCATCTTCTGGCTTCTCCTGGCCTGTGCTCCGCCGGCGCCACAGGACGAGCTCTCACCGGCCGAACCTCGCATGGTGACGATCGGCCCCGGATGGGCGCGCAACTCGGTCAATGCCGTGATCTTCCGGCGCAACTCGGTCGTCAGTCACGGGGACTGGCAGTACGCGGCCTACTACGACCAGGAGTCACGGGTCGTGCTCGCCGCACGCGAGGGGACGTCGGAGCAATGGCACTCCCTGACGACTGCGTTCACGGGTAGAACGAGCGACGCCCACAACTCGATCAGCCTCGGAGTGGATGGTGCGGGCGTGCCGCACCTCGCCTGGGACCATCATGGCAGTCCTCTCCGGTACCTCCGGGGGCCGGAACCGGGGTCGTTCCGGTTGATGGGGCCGCTACCGATGACCGGCGAGAAGGAAGAGCGTGTCACCTATCCCGAGTTCTACTCGATGCCGGGAGGTGATCTGCTCTGCCTGTATCGGGACGGCAGCTCCGGAAACGGCAATCTGATGCTGAATCGGTACGACGTGGGCAAATGGACCTGGCGTCGCGTTCAGGACGGCTTGCTCGACGGCGAGGGGGAACGGAACGCCTACTGGCAGTTCACGGTCGACTCCTCGGGCACGCTGCACCTCTCCTGGGTCTGGCGGGAGAGCGGCGATGTCGCCACCAACCACGATCTTTGCTACGCGCGTTCCCCCGACGGGGGCGTGACCTGGGAGCGATCGACCGGCGAGGCGTACGCGCTGCCGATCACCGCCGCGAACGCCGAGGTCGCCTGCCGGATTCCAGAGAAGAGCGAACTGATCAACCAGACGTCGATGTGCGTGGACTCGCTGGGGCGACCTTACATCGCCACCTACTGGCGTGATGAGGGGAGCGAGGTACCGCAGTACCGGCTTGTCTGGCGTGAGGAGGATTCCTGGCGGTCCCGCCCGGTCTCGCAACGCACCACGCCTTTCTCCCTGAGCGGCGGCGGCACCCGGCGGATCCCGATCTCCCGCCCGCAGATCGCGGTGCGGACGATCGGGGAGACGCCCCGTGCGGTGATGCTCTTTCGGGATGTCGAGCGGGGGAGCCGGGTGTCGGCCGCGGTCTGCGAGGACCTATCCGCCTTCAAGTGGACCGTGCGCGATCTGACGGACCACCCGGTCGGGATGTGGGAGCCGAGCTTCGACCCGGTTCGTTGGGAGCGCGACGGCATCCTGAACATCTTCGTACAGACCGTCGGTCAGGGGGATGGCGAGACGCTCGAGGATCTCGCCGCCCAGCCCGTTTCGATCCTCGAATGGAAACCGTGGTGAACCCATGAGTCAACTGTTCAGTCGCTGCCGGATCCACACCCTCACTCTCCCGAACCGACTGGTCCGGTCCGCCACCGCCGAGCGACTCGGTGACGAGGACGGCCGCGCGCTGCCGCGGCAGGCCGAGATGTATCGGGAACTGGTCCGGGGCGGCGTGGGGCTGATCATCACCGGCCACCTCTTCGTTGCCCGGTCGGGGATCGCGCACCCGGAGATGGTGGGGATTCACGACGATTCGATGATCCCTTCGCTGGCGGCGCTGGCCGGAGCGGTCCACGAGGAGGGCGGGAAGATCGCGGCGCAGATCAACCACGGAGGAGCGCAGTGCTTCCCGGAGGTCGTGTCCGACCCGATGGCGCCTTCCGCGATCGAATCGAAGATGCTGCGGCAGCCGGCGCGGGAGATCACGACAGACGAGATCGAGGAACTGATCGACGCCTACCGCCAGGCCGCTCGCCGCGCGCGGCAGGCCGGGTTCGACGCGGTCCAGATCCACGCCGCGCACGGCTACCTGATCAGCGAGTTCCTCTCGCCTTTTGTCAACCGGCGCGAAGATCAGTGGGGCGGGGACCGCGCCCGCCGCCGCCGCATGCTACAGGAGGTCTGCCGCGCCGTGCGCCGGGAGGTCGGCCCGGACTACCCGGTCTTCGTCAAGCTGGGGGTCATCGACGGTGTCGAGGGGGGCCTGACGCTCCACGAGTCACTGGAGACGGTGGCGGAACTGGAAACACTCGGGCTCGACGCCGTGGAGGTCAGCGGCGGCTTCGGCGGCCGCGACCTCAACTCCCGTGCGGGGGTCGGCAAGAGGGTGGAGGAAGCCTACTTCCGCGAAGAAGTGCGCGCGGTGCGGCAGGCGACGCGCCTGCCGGTGATCATGGTGGGGGGGATGCGCTCCAGAAGAGTGATGGACGAGGTGCTGGCCAACAACGAGGCCGACTTCATCTCCCTCTGCCGCCCGCTCATCTGCGAGCCGGACCTGCCGAACAAGCTGCGTACGGGTAAGGCCGAAACGTCAGCCTGCCGCTCCGGCAACCGCTGCTGGCCGCTGGCGATCGGGGAAGGAGTCCGGTGCCGGGAAGAAACGTGAGCAGAAGGTCCCTTGACAGACTCGTTCACGAGGGAGGGCGCTTCACATGCGCAAGGGACTGAGGATCCGCGGTCATCGAGGACACCCTGTCGTCCGGCGTGCCCTGATTCGGTACGCGAGATGGCTGCGGCAGAACTACAAGTTCCCGATCCGCGTTCCCGTCTACCTTTCGCCGCACCCGACGATCAGGAAACAGGACGGCGAGGAGGTTTCCGCCACGTTCTTCGGACCGTACGACAAGACCGAAGAACCGTACATTCGCATCTCGACGGGCGACCATGCGTTGATGCGTAGTGAAAGATGTCGAGCCGATGTCCTCGCATCGTACATCGTTTCACTGAGCCATGAGGTGATTCACTACCAGCAGTGGCTGCGCGGTCCCACTACGGAGCGAGGCGTGAACAGAGGGGCGGTGCGAATGCTGAGAAGGTACGAGAAGACGACGCGTTGGCCGTGAGGGGGCCGGTGAGCCGCGACGGGCTGCCAGATGAGGAGCGATCCGGGCACGCCAGGCATTCAGGGCGAGCGGGCCGGATTCGTCAGCCTCGAACCGCCTGGCCCCTCGAACAGGGTCCAAACGACAGAGAGAGAGCCTCACGGAGGTCCTCCCAGTAGGTGCTAGGTCCGCCGAACATCGTCCATTCCTTGCTGACCATGGCAGGGATGGGAGACCAGAGCCCGACGAACTCCTCTTCCACCCACTCGAAATGGAAGACTCCAGACCCGCCGTCGATGAACCGGAAATGAACTCCCCGGGAGTTCTTGGTGTAGTAAGGGAAAATCCCAGCGTAGAGGAGTGCGGCCGGATTGTCATAGCCAGTGCGGTGAACCGGGCGAGCGAGCGCCTCGATGACAATGTCGGAAGGGGTGAGCGGTCCGTCAGCCTCATACACGCCCTCGAAGAGCTCGCACTGTCTGAGAATGTCAACGATCCTCGTGGTTTCCCTTTGAGCACCATCGAGGCGCAGCTGATGAAGAGCCGGATACTCGAAGTGCAGAAGTTCGTGCGGATCTGGTCGCAGGACGCAGACCCGCAGTGGAATGCGGGCAGAAGGAGCCGCCGGATCCAGCGGCGGAGCCGTGTTGGAGGCTGGGTGCTTGTAGGCGGCGCAGCCGACCAGCAGGAAGATGAGCAGGGACGTTGAAACGGCTTTCTTCGCCCGGGCGGTTTCACGTGTCAGCCTGGGCCGACGCCCCGAGGGTACGTGCCTGAGTGATCCTGGACGTGGTGAGTTGGGGGCCATTCTCGTTGGATCTCTTCTCTTCCAGCACACGAGGGCGCCTGCGCTCTGCGTGGCACAGATGTGCGCGAGCGATGACGGCTCACCGATGAGTCGCACGGAATACTGTTGTGCAACTTGTGTGCCTTGCCACTGCGTGGCCAGAATCACGGTCCCTTGGCCCGCAAAGCAAGGTACGGGCGTCCGCACGGCAAGAGGTGAGCACTCGATGTACCCCGCTAGATCATTGAGTGTTCGCGCTGTACTCAGCCGGAAGAGTCGGACTCCGGGCCCTCATCCTCAGGCGTGGCGGACGTGTTTTCCAATCGGGAATTCGGCTGCAGGAAGATCCGATGCCCCGGGTAGTCGAGGATGAGGTGGAAATGCTGGAAGGTGCCGAGGCCGACGAGGACCTCGTCCACCTTGGCGCCGCCGTCCTCGATCGTCGAGTAGGTGGTCGGCTGGTCGCGCAGGGTGAAACCGCCAATCTCGATGGCCGGCACCGTGCCGTGGTAGCCATGGATTTCGCCTTGAGCGCCGGACCCCAGCGACGTCCTGGACAACCCTTCTGGAACGTCGATCTGATGCGACATGCCGGTGTTGATCGCCAGCGGCTCGTCCCAACCCAGGTCCATCGTCATGTCGAGCTCGAGGCGCCGGCCGCCGTGCAGCGTGATCGCGCCCGGGACGGACCAGGAAGTGTGCTCCCCCGGCTTGATCGGGATCTCCACTCCTTTGCCGGCCGGGTCGAACGCGTCGGGACGGACGAGCGTCATGATCCTCTCGTCGAAATCGAATCCCACGACGAAGTTCTTGAAGAGGCAGGAACTGACCTGCCCCTCCGCGCAGGCCCATGGATTCGGCTGCCCCTTCTCGTACGGCATGATGATGCCCCTCTGACCCTGGAACTCGATCGTCCGCCCATCATCGTCCTCGAAGCTGACGGTCGTGGCGGAACAGGTGTCCGCGAGGATCGGAGCCCCCGAGCCAGCTCCTCCGACCTGGATCTTCCCGTCTCGGAGGAGACCGAGGGCATCGACCCTCTCGCTGCCGAAGAACAGCAGGTCGTCCCAGAGCGCGCCGTTGTCGACCAGCATGCGGGCGTCATGGCCGTTGACCTGGCCGAACAGGCGGATTTCTCCTTGGTAGACCCCGAATGGGATCTGGATCGAGTCGGCGTCCGGAGTGATCGTGTAGGTGCCCGGAGGCGGGCCCGGCCGCTCGAAGGCCAGGTCTTCCCGCAGGGTGCAGTCCTGTTGCGTCGTGGCGAGGATCAACGACATGACGATCGGAAGGAGAGGAGTCATGGGTGGCTCTCAGCTCTCGCGGCGGATGCCGCGGAGAAACAGGTCCAGGAACTGCTGCACGTACTGGTCGGGGTTGACGTCCGCGAACGAGAAGGAAGAGGAGAGGGCGCGGCCCAGCACGGCCCGCGTCGAGTAGATGAACTGGCTGATGCAGGCATCCACCTGCAGGTCGGAGCGCAGGGACCCGTCCTCGATCCCGCTCTGGAAGACCTCTCGCAGGCCGTCCGCCAGTTCCTCGTTGAGCGCCTCGAACTGCTCGAAGAGGTCCGCGCTGATCTGCTTCCGGTCGATGCCGTGGAAGTCCCAGTACTGCTCCACCCGGCGGCAGTTCGGCCGCTCCTTCCAGAAGGCGTAGAGCGCCTCCGCCCAGGCCCGGATCCGGGCGGGCCCTCCTTCCATTCTCTCGAGGGCCTGCTGCTGTCGCGCCCAGCGCTCGCTCAGATCGGTCACGTGGACCCTGAGCCAGATGTCATCACGGCCCGGGAAGTAGGCGTAGAGCGTCCGGCGCGTGTACTCGGCCGCCGCCGCGATGTCCTCCATGCGGATCTCCTCGATCCGCTTCTCCTCGAGCAGGGCGCGGGCCGCGTCGAGGATGTACTGCCGCCGGGTCTCCCGCTCGGCGGAGCGGCGGGAGGAGGTTCGGTTCTGAGGTTCTCTCGACTGAATCACACACTATGTGTAATAAAGTGCTCGAACAGTGTCAAGATGTGTTTCGGGCGATTCTGTCGGCAGGCAACGGCTCGCGACGCGTAGGAACTGATCGAAAACCTGCGAGGTTAGCCGACGTAGAAACCACAGATCTCACAGTACTTGCGACCGCCGCTCAGGGGCGCCGCGCAGTCAGGGCAGAACCAGAAGCTCGCCGCTTCTGCCGAAATGACCCGGCCCGTCTTGCCGGCGAGCTTCGCCACCTCCTTGCGCGCCAGGGGCGCCTGCGACCGGGCCACGCGGAGGATCCCCTCGGCCTTCTTGGGCCGACCGTGCCGCGAGGCAATGCCTCGTTGCGTCAAGAACTCGCGCGCCCGAACGAGCGCTCCGAGCTTGGCTTCGAAGACGGGTTCGGTCAGTTCTTCCGGTGGCATGACAGCTCGCTGCGCAGGGACGCTTCGTCGGCCCAATGTATCGGCGAATCCGGTGGAAAGTGTCACGGCATCGCACTGGACCATTTGAATGTTACGAAGTGGTCGTTTTGTATGTTATATTCCGGACCAGATGTAGTGTTTCCTGCCGGCATGCCGTAGGATCGGGGGAAGAGGATGTGGCATCGCCGCGGGACGGGAGCCCAGCTCGATGAGCATGAAATACCAGCGCAGGATCATTGACGACGAGCTGGACGACCTGCTTTCCGGCCTGGCCGCCATCGCGATCGAAGGGCCCAAGGCGGTCGGGAAGACAGCCACGGCCCTTCAACGGGCCAGGACGATCCACAAGTTGGATGATCCGGCGGCGGCGAGCCTGGCAGAAGCAGATCCAACTCGTCTCGTGTCCGGTGGTACCCCTCCGATCCTCCTGGATGAGTGGCAGCGGGTCCCTGCCGTCTGGGACGCCGTTCGCCGTGCCGTCGACGAGGATGCGACACCAAACCGATTCCTCATCACCGGCTCTGCGACACCCCTGTCACCGCCAACGCACTCCGGCGCGGGACGGATCGTCCGCCTGCGCCTGCGTCCGTTGAGTCTGGCGGAACGGCAGAGGCAGGCCCCTTCCGTCAGTCTGCGAGACCTCGTCTCAGGCCGGCGGCCCCGGCTCGAGGGCGAAACGCATGTTGGCCTGTCCGACTACGTAGAGGAGATCGTCGGCTCGGGTTTCCCCGCCATTCGACCTCTGCCCGCTCGGGCGCGCCGGGCCCAACTGGACAGCTACCTCGCCAGAATCGTCGACCGCGATTTCGATGAGTTGGGGCAGTCCGTGCGGAAGCCGGAGACCCTGCGCAGGTGGATGGCCGCGTATGCGGCGGCCACAGCCACCACGGCAAGCCTGGAGTCGATCCGAGATGCGGCGACGGGTGCGACGTCGGAAAGGCCGGCGAGAACGACGGCGGTTTCCTATCGCGACGCCCTCCAGAACCTCTGGATCCTCGACCCGCTTCCGGCTTGGGTTCCGAGCCGGAACTACTTCTCCCGGCTGGCTTACCCCGACAAGCACCACTTGGCTGATCCTGCCCTGGCCGCGGCACTGCTCGGCGTCGGACAGGACTCTCTGCTCGAAGGACGGGAAGGCCTGGTGCCGATGCCTCGTGACGGCACTCTTCTCGGTCACCTGTTCGAATCGCTCGTCACGCTGAGCGTCAGGGTCTACGCACAAGCCGCGGAGTCGGAGGTGAAGCACCTCAGGACGAAGGGCGGCCGCCATGAGGTTGACCTCATCGTGGAGCGATCGGATCGTCGCGTGGTTGCCATGGAGGTCAAGCTGGGCCGCGATGTGTCCGAGGCTGATCTGCGGCATCTGCGCTGGCTGCGAGACAAGCTGGGCAGCGACCTGCTGGACGCTGTCGTCGTCACGACGGGACCCAGCGCATACCGGCGGAAGGACGACATTGCCGTGGTGCCGGCCGCCCTCCTGGGCCCCTGAAGGGTTGGAGAAGAAGGAACGGTCGCCACTGTGCTGTCCGGGTCACCTTCGCGAGTCGGCCAGGGCCTCGTCGAGCAGCTCGATCAGCTCCTCGCGGTCGTACGTGTACGGCTGTCCCTCGTTCAACTGCACGACTCTCGCGATCGCCGCCCGGATCGTGATCTCGGCCTCCCGCCGGTTCGGCACCACCATGTAGCGCCGCTTCGGGTTCTCATCGGAGAGGGCGTGAAGGAACGCCTCGGCCACCTCGTCCGGATCCTGGTACTGGGAACGGTCCGCCGGCGCGCCGAGAAGCTGTTCCATCTGCCCCGCGTACAGCGAGCCCTCGCTCTGGTACCCCTTGTCGATCAGCCGCTGGCGCATGCTCTCTGAGGTCCTGGAGCGGTAGTTCCCCGGCTCGACCACGCTCACCTCGACGCCGAACGGAGCCATCTCGGCGGCGAGCACATCGGTGTACGCCTCGACGGCATGCTTGCTCATGGTGTACGGGCCGCCCAGACCCCAGGTCACGATCCCGGAAATGGAACCGGTGGTGGTGGTCCGCCCCTTGCTCTCGATGATGAGAGGAGCGAACGCCTTGGTCACCCGGTACGGTCCCTAGAGATTCACGTCCAACTGGAAGTCGAGATCTTCCTCGGTCACCTCGATGAGCGGGGCGATGACGGCGACTCCGGCGTTGTTGACCAGGCCGTACAGGCCGCGCCCGCCCGCGCGCACGGTCTCCACCGCCGCGTCGATCTCGGCGGGGATGGTCACGTCCAGACGGATCGCCTGGACATTTTCGAGGGCGTCGAGCTCCTCCAGGTCCTGCTCCTTGCGGGCGCCCGCGTAGACGAAGAACCCCTTGGAAGCGAGCAGCTCGGCCGTCTTCCTGCCGATGCCCGAGCTGGCGCCGGTCACCAGGATGGCCCTCTCGGCTTTGACAAGCGCGACCCCACTCTGCTCCGTGCAGTCGGCGGAAGCCCAGGCAACCAAAGCAACCGTGGCGAAAAGTGTGAGAGTTTTCATGTCCGGCAGCGTACCGACCGCCCGCGCGCCGGGAAACGGCTCACTGCGCCGTCAGTTCGGTCCAGAAGGCGTGGCCGTCGATCTCCCACTCCACCGGGTCGGTCAAGGCGGAGCGGTCGGGGAGTACCTCGGTGCTGAGCGCGAGCACCTCTCCGTTGATCCGTTCAGACCAGGCTGAAACAGCGCTCATGATCTCGGGCGCGCCGGCGCATCGCAGGCGGATGCGGGTGGTGACTTCCAGTCCGGCGTCCTTGCGTTGATTCTGGATGCGGTTGATGAACTCGCGGCTGTGCCCCTCGGTGATCAGCTCAGGGCTCAGTTCGGTGTCGAGGGCCGCCAGGTAGCCGCCGCCGGTGGCGACCGCGAACCCTGCCTTGCCGCTGCGCACGATCAGCAGTTCCTCTCCCTCGAGGACGAACTCCTCTCCTTCGTGCGTGATCACGACCTTGCCGCTGCTCTCGAACTCGGAGATGGCGGCGTCGTCCAGCGACATGAGCGCATTGCGCACCGCGGGGAGACGCTTGCCGAGCTTCGGTCCGAGCAGCTTGAGGTTCGGCTTGATGGTCACGGTGCAGTACTCACCCGCCCTGTCGGCGACGATCAGTTCCTTGACGTTCAGCTCCTCCCTGACCTCGCGGGCGAGGTCCTCATCCAGGAGCCCGTCCAGCGCGGCGCGGTCGGGCCCGGCGCCGATCAGGCGCTTGAGCGGCTGGCGCACCTTCAGGTTCGATTCCTTGCGGGCCGCGCGGCCGAGCGCGACGACGGCGAGGACCGCTTCCATGCGCCGTTCGATCTGTTCGTCGATCAGGCTCTCATCCGCCGCGGGCAGGTCACCGAGGTGAACGGAGTCGAGTCCGTCTCCTTCGGGTTGCAGCGCCTGGTAGAGGGTGTCGGCGCTCATCGGCGCGACCGGGGCCAGCAGGAACGCGACGGTCTCCAGGGCCTCGAAGAGGGTGGCGTACGCGGCCGCCTTGTCCGCCGGGTCCTGCAACTTCCAGAACCGCGCGCGGTTGCGGCGGATGTACCAGTTGCTCAGCTCGTCGGTGATGAAGAGCCCGAGGGCGCGCGTCGCGCGCATCGGGTCGTAACTCTCCATCTGCTCCCGGTATTCCCTGATCAACGAATGCGTGCGCGAGATGAGCCAGCGGTCCATCACGCCACGCGCGGAGACCGGCGGCGCCTCGGTTCCCGCCGTCCACCCGTCCACGTTCGCGTAGCGCGCGAAGAAGTTGAAGGAGGGCCAGAGCGTGCCGAAGATCTTGCGCGAGACCTCGCCGACGCTGTCCACGTCGAACGACTTGGAGGCCCAGGGAGGGCTCCCCGCCAGCAGGAACCAGCGCAGCGCGTCGGCGCCGTGTGCCGCGATGACCTCCCACGGGTCAACGGTATTGCCGATCGTCTTCGACATCTTCTTGCCGTGCTTGTCGTTGACCAGCCCGTTGACGATGACGTTCTTGTACGCCACGCTGTCGAAGCAGAGGGTGGCGATGGCGTGCAGCGTGTAGAACCAGCCGCGCGTCTGGTCGAGGCCTTCGCAGATGAAGTCCGCCGGGAACGACTTCTCGAACAGCTCCTTGTTCTCGAACGGATAGTGGCGCTGCGCGAACGGCATCGCGCCGGAGTCGTACCAGCAGTCGATGACCTCGGGAACGCGGCGATAGACGCCCGGCTCGCCCTCCTTCGTCCAGGTGATGGCGTCGATCCACGGCTTGTGGACGCGCAAGTGCGACGCCATCTGCGGGTCGCTCTCGCGCGCCCGGTCGAAGGCATCGAAGGCGCCCGGGTTCCGCTCGAGGATCTCCGCGACCGAGCCGACGCAGTCAAGCGCGCCGGTCTCGTCGTTGATCCAGATCGGGAGCGGTGTGCCCCAGAAACGCTCGCGGGAGAGGGCCCAGTCGACGTTGTTCTCGAGGAAGTTGCCGAAACGCCCCTTCTGGATGTGATCCGGCTTCCAGTTGATCGTGTCGTTGAGCGCGAGCAGCCGGTCCCTGAACTGGGTCGTCTTCACGAACCACGATTCGCGGGCGTACTGGATGAGCGCGTCCTCCGGCTTGCGCCAGCAGAACGGATAGTCGTGCCGGTACTGCGAGCGCGAGAAGAGGAGGCCGCGATCCGTGAGATCGCGGATCAGTTCCTTGTCGCAGTCTTTGATGAAGCGGCCGGCGTATCCGGTCACCTCCTCGGTGAAGGTGCCGTCCGGCTTGACGAGCTGCAGGAAGCCGAGGCCGTTCTCCTTTGCGGTGCGATAGTCGTCCTCGCCGAAGGCGGGCGCGAGATGAACGATGCCGGTGCCGGTCTCGATGTTGACGAAGTCGCCGGCGATCACCTCCCACGCGCGGCCGTTTTCGGGGACCTTGAAGTTGAAGACCGGTTCGTACGTCTTGCCGGCGAGGTCCGCTCCCTTCATCGAGGCGACGACCTGGTACTCCTTTCCCTTGAGCTGCGCCTGCTCGAGAGCGGCCGCCATCACCAGGACTTCGTCCCCCAGGTCGGCGGCGATGTAGTCGAGACCGGCGCCCACGGCGAGGGCGACATTGCTGGGCAGCGTCCAGGGCGTTGTCGTCCAGGCGAGGAACGACGTCGGCTTGCCGCCGATCGGCTCCTCCTTCCAGCGGAACCGGACCGTGATGGAAGGATCCTCCACCTCGCGGTACCCCTGGCCGACCTCGCCGGCGGACAGCGCCGTGCCCCCCTGGGGCCACCACCAGACGACCTTGTGGCTCTTGTAGAGCAGACCCTTCCTGTAGAGCTCGGCGAGCGACCACCAGACCGACTCGACGTAACTCTCGTGATAGGTGACGTAGGCGTTTTTCAGGTCTAGCCAGTAGCCGATGCGGTCGGTCAGCTCTTCCCACTGTTCGACATAGGTGAAGACCGAGTCGACGCACTTGCGCGTGAACGACTCGACGCCGTACTCGTTGATCGCGTCCTTGCCGTGGATTCCGAGCTGCTTCTCGACCTCCACCTCGACCGGGAGGCCGTGGGTGTCCCAGCCGGCCTTCCTCTCGACGCTCTTGCCGGAGAGGTCGAAGTAGCGGCAGACCACGTCCTTCAGCGTGCGGGCGAGGACATGGTGGATCCCCGGCTTGCCGTTGGCCGTGGGCGGACCCTCGTAGAAGGTGTAGCGAGGTGCCTCCTTCCGGCGCTCCTGGGCGCGCTGGAAGATGTTCTTCTCCCGCCAGATCCCGAGGATTCTCTCCTCCAGATCCTGCTGCCGGTTCTGACCGCTGATCTCCTGGTACATAGCTTTGATCCAAGCAACTTCTGGACAGGCGCACAGAATAGCGCCCGCCGGAGGCTAGGGGAGCGGGGCGCAAGGTGCAAGGCCGGAGTGGCGCGAGACTGGCTGCGACCGGAACTTCGGGGGCTTATCGACGGTCTTCGCGCGAACCTGGTGGCTCCTGTCGCGGCACCGTACACTGCGCGGGAAACTCGAGCTGGACGGGGGTGTGCGGAGACATGATGGCATTCTCGCGGAATCTGGTCTTTCTGGCCTTGATCGGGCTGACCGCCCTTGCCCCGGCGTGCGAGCAGTTCGGTGATCGGGCTGATCCATCCGGCAAGTCCTCCTCCCGGGCCTACAAGGGGCACGAGAACGATGCTGACATCGGCCGGTTGGTGGCCGTCTATCCGGGGCTGGCCGGCTCCCGGCTGGACGATTGCAGGACCTGCCACGCGGGACGCGAGGTCACGATCCGGGGCCTGGCCCAGCTGCGAAATCCGTGCGACACCTGTCACTTCATTCCCTTCCCGGACACGGCAGTGGAGGGAGTGCCCGGCAGCTATGCCGAGACGCTCAACGCATTCGGCCGGGCCTATCTGGAGGGGGGGCGGAGCGAGGCGGCCCTGGAAGCGCTGGCCGGGATCGACAGCGACGGTGACGGATTCACGAACGGCGAGGAGATCGCGGGCCTGCACTACCCCGGCGCTCCCACGAGCAAGCCGGGGCAGCCGCTGGCAAGGGTGAGGGTTCTCGATCTGGCGGCGCTCCGCGCCCTGCCGGTTCACACACAGCTTCTGCTGGTCAATTCCCACCGGCAGAAGAACGACTGCTACTCGCAGTACCGTGGGGTGACGATCGCGGACCTGCTACGTTCCGTGGGAGTCGATCCGAACGGGGTCGAGAGCGTCACGGTCTTCTCGGCCGACGGCTTCCAGCGCGACTTCTCTGCCGGGGAGATTGTCGGCCGCTTCGCCGACGGCCTGTTTTTCGGCGGGCTGGATGAAGAGACCCTCGGCGCGGACCGGGGTTTCGTGAACTACCCGCCAGACCTGCCGGTGGGGCTCGAGAACGGAGCGCCGATTCCGCATGAACAACGGCTGATGCTGGCTTATCAGCGGGATGGGGGGGAACTCGATCCGTCGTCCCTCGATCCGAAGTCAGGCCGTATCGACGGCGAGGGACCGCTTCGGATCGTCTTGCCCCAGTCCCGGCCGGGCGCGCCGGACCGCGGGTCCCGGGTCTCGCCGACCGAATTCGGGGACGGCTTTGATTACGACGAGAGCAAGGATCACAACGCCGGCGCCATGGTCCGCGCCGTGGTGGCGCTGCGCGTCAACCCGCCGCCCGCCGGGTTCGAGGAGTTCGACACCATGGCCGGAGGCTGGAGGATCCTGGCTGACGGCGAGCTGGTCATCTACGGCGCTGGGATCGAGTGACCTACTCGAGCACGACCGACGCCGAGAGACCGAGACGCGGTATCTCGAAGGAGATCGAGGTTTCCGATGCCGTGACGTCCAGCTGTTCCGGATGGGCGACGCCTTTGATGAAGAGGGTGGCCTCGACCGGATCGGAGAGGAAGGGGGGGCGCTCCAGCCGCACGCGGGTTGCCGTTTTCTCCCTGATCACGTCCTGCTCGTAGTCGACGTCGTAGTTCACCAGGTGCACGACGAGGCGCCGGCGCTCCGGCTGCAGAATCGGAAAGGCCGACACAAGGCCATCGACCTTCTTCTCCAGAATGGAGGAGAGTCCGAGGAATCCGGCCAGTTCGAGCACCCGCTCCCGCCGCGGGGCATTGCACCCCCTGAAGAACTCGGAACCGGCGTCAAAGGTCCATGTGGCCGTCACCTCGCCGCGAAGCTGCAGGACCTCCCCCTTGCCGAACGGAGAGCGTCCGAGCACGCACACAACCGGGACGTCCTGAAGGGAATCCGCGGCCGGCGGGAAGCCGAGCCGCTCCGGTTCCTGACAGACCAGCGTACCCCCTGCCGTCACGAACTCTTCCAGCAGCCGCCGCTGATTCTCCGTCGGCGCCACGGGGCTCGGCACCAGAAGAACATCGTATTGCTGGAGATCCGCCGCCGTGAGCCGGTCCTCGACGTAGTGACCATCACCTCCGACGAGCACGTCGAACGGGACGCTCGCCTCGGTGAAGGCCTGCGCGAAACCCAGATACGACGGAAACACGGACGGGATCATCCGCCCGCGCTCGTTGAACAGGAACAGGATCGCCAGGGGCGAGCCGGAAGAGAGATCCCCCTGGTAGAGCTCCCGGTGGGACAGGACGAACGCGGCGTCCTCGGCGCTCGACCGCCAGCACTTGTCCAGCAGAGCGTCGCCGACCTCCTGGGGCTCCACGTGATACTGGACATAGGCGCCGTTGGCGGCATACGCCTCGGCCGACTGCACGCCCAGCCAGGTGTTGAACGACGCGCCCTCCCCGATCACCTGTTCCAGGAGTCCTCCCATGTGATGGGCATGGAGCACGGCCGGCGCGCGCCGGTGGTGGATCGAATAGGCAAGCTTGTGGTACGCGGCCCACTTGCCGCGCGGGTACCGCTCCACGCCCGAAAACGGCATCCCCCAGGTCAACCGGCTCTGCTCGTACACGAACAGATCGAAGAGATCGGCGAACATGATCCCGCGGATCCAGTGGCCGCCCGGGTTGCCGGTGCCGAGGTCCGCGGCGTTCGTCGCGAAGGCGACCCGGCGGCCGGCCTGCTGCGCGTACCGGCGCCAGTCGTCGACCAGTCGCTTCCGCGTGTCGAAGGTCGCCTGCTCCTGGTAGCGGACGTACTCCTGAAACAGGTTCGCGTCCGGCGAGGCCACCAGAAAGGCGCGGCCGAACGGACTCGTCGAGAACTGGTACTGGGTCAGGCGCTCGATGAGCTCCTCGCGATCGAGGTTGGTGATCTCGAAGCGCTGTTTCAGCTCCTTCTCCGTGAAGGCTCCGGAGAGGTGCGCCTCGAATCCCTCCATGCAGAAGTCGCAGAAACCGCCGTCCATGAATCCCGCGATCAGCGCGGAACTCATCGGCGTATCCAGCAGAACCATGTCCGCGCCCTGATCGATGCCCTCCTTGCCGAACTCGAATTCCCACCGCACCCAGTCCGGGTTGTTGGTGCACATCAGCAGCATGTTCTCGTCGGTCTGGGCCGGCTCGCCCCGGGCGTTCCGGCACGCCATCTCGGCGAGGTCCGGCCAGCGCTCCAGCATCGGCGGGAAGCCCTCCAGGCCGTTCACGGTGGCGACCACGAAGAGTCCCGCCGCGTGACACGCCGCCGCGAAGGCCGCGCCGTCCTTGCCGAACGTCTCCTGCACGGCCGGCACGGTGTCGGTGTGCGTCAGAATGGGAAACGGCCCGCCCATTCCCCCCCACACGCCGTTGACGCTGGCGTGAAGGCGCCCCGCCCCCTCCGGCAACATCGGCACCATGCAGTAGGTCTGCACCCTGTCCAACCACGCGGGCAGAGCGTCGTCGTTCCCACCCCCGGTCAGCACGGCCGCAAGGATGAGTGCCGGGTGCAGCCACTCAAAGAAACACAGCAAAAGGAAACCGGTCATTCTCTACCTCCACCGCGATCACCGGGTGCCCACGGCGTAACGGGCGGGATCGTATCTCGAGGGAACGAGGCACCATCTGGACTTGTTCCAGAAGAGAGCACCTCACTGCAGATTCCATGCTTGACGACCCGGTGGTGCGGGTGGTTGCATCTGCCCCACGCGGACCGGGGTCTCCGGTTGCAGCGGGGTGGGTGGGAGCGATCGTTTCGATTCGCTGGCGTTGCCCCCGGTCTGTCCGGGATGCGCCGACCACCTGGAGATCCCACATGACCATCAATATCACGGGCCGCGGCCTCCGTATCGAGGATGTCGTGAACGTGGCCCGTCACGGCGAGAAGATCGAGCTGGATCCGGGCGCGATCGACCGGATCCGCGTCTGCCGCGCCTTCATCGAAAGGAAGATCGCGGCGCGCGAGATCATGTACGGCGTCAACACCGGCATCGGCGAGCTGGCCGATGTCATTCTCGACGACGACAAGCTGGTCCAGTTCCAGAGGAACCTGATCGCCAACCATGCCGCCGGGATCGGGGGGCCGGCGCCCCTGGAGCAGGTCCGCGGGGCGATGCTGCTCAGGGTCGCCGTCCATGCCAAGGGGAAGTCGGGCTGCCGTCACGAGATCACCATGACGCTGGTGGAGATGCTCAACCGGGGGGTCACCCCGGTGGTGTGCAAGAAGGGCTCGGTCGGCGCCTGCGGCGATCTGGCCCCGATGAGCCAGATCGCGCTGACCTTCATCGGCGAGGGGGATTGCTTCTTTGAGGGCCGGCGATTGCCCGCCGACAAGGCGATGGCCGCGGCCGGGATTCCGCTGCCCGGGCTCGAGGCGCGGGACGGGCTGGCCACCATCAACGGTTCGAACGTCATCACCTCCATTGGTTGCCTGGTCGTTCATGACACCGAGCGCTTCCTGAAGCAGGCGGAGATCGGCGCCGCCATGACGCTGGAGGCGCTGCGCGCCAACATGAAGCCGTACGATGCGCGGCTGCACGAACTGCGCGGCTTCCGGGGCGCCATCACGTCGGCCGCCAACATCCGCCAGGTGGTCGACGGCTCTGACCTCCTGACCGGCAAGGAGAAGGTGCGGTTGCAGGACGCCTACAGCATGCGCTCGTCGCCGCAGGTCATCGGCGCCGCGCGCGACCAGTTGCGCTGGACCAGGGAGCAGATCGAGATCGAAGCGAACGGCGTCGGCGACAACCCGATCTTCCTGCCGGAGGACGATATCGTCCTGACCGGCGCCAACTTCCAGGGCACGCCGGTCAGCATGCCGCTGGACCATCTGGGGGGCGCGATCACCATGGTCTGCGTTCTTTCGGAGCGGCGCATGAACCGCCTGACCAACCCGGCCCTCAGCGCCGGGCTGCCCGCCTTCTTGACCAAGGATGCGGGCCTCTTCTCCGGTCTCATGCTGAGCCCGTACACCGCCGACATGCAGATCGTCGAGCAGAAGGTCCTGTCGACGCCGGCCTACCACCAATCGATCCCGGCGGCGGCCGATCAGGAGGACTTCGTGTCGATGGGCATGAACTCGGCGCTCAAGACGCGCGAGATCCTCGAGATCGCCGACGGCGTCCTCGGCCTGGAACTGATGGCGGCGGCCCAGGCGCTCGACTTCCGCACGTACACGCCCGGTCGCGGCACCCTGGCGGCCAAGGCGGCCATCCGCAAGCGCGTCCCGTTCCTCGATGAGGACCGCCCCCTCTTCCCGGACCACAACGCCATCCTCGAGGCGACCGCCAAACGCGAGATCCTCGACGCCGTCGAAAGCGAGGTCGGCGAGCTGAAGACGTACTGACCCGTACGGTGCCAGGACAAAACCCACCAGGTTCGCGAACCTGGTGGTGGTTACTGTCGCGGTGCCAGGTCGGTCAATCCCCGATCACCCCAGCCTGGGAGAAGTCGAATCGCTGGAATCCGATCTGCTCGAGGACCGCGTCGTTGGTGAGGCGGAAGTCGTGCTGCTCGGCATCGGCGAAGCATGGATCGGCGATCAGCGAGCTCTCGTCCCGCCCCAGCTTCTGCCACTCCTCGAAACTCAGGCCGCAGAAGTCGATCGGCTCGCCGCCGGTGGCGAAGTAGAGGTTCCGCGCTTGTTTGATCTTCCCCTCGCGCCAGCTTCCGGCGAAGAGGGGGCCCCGGTCGAAGTAGACGATGTTGTTGGTGAAGGTGAAGGAAAGGTGATCCTCGACCCGGGTGAACTGAAGCTGATGGTCGCGGCCGAAGGCGAAGATGTTGTTGCGGATGATGTTCTCGCGGCCGTAGTGCTGGTGGTAGCCGCCCGTCTTGGTGTTGTAGACGAGGTTGTTCTCCATCACGATTCCGGTGCTCCCCTCGTCGTTGTACAGGCCCCAGGCGCCGTACGAGTGCGCGTCGACATCGTGCACCACGTTGTTGCTGACCGTGGTCCCCTCGGACGGCCCCAGCGTGTAGACGCCGCCCATGTCGCTGAGGACTCCCTGGCCGATCTGATGGATGTGATTGAACTCGATCCTGTTGCGCTTGCTCAGGCTTTCCGCATACCCCCAGCGCCAGCCGACCGAGACCCCCGTGTAGTAGAGGTCAGAGATCTCGTTGTGGGTGACCGTGTTGTCGCCGCTCTGCCCGATCCAGACGCCGACGGCTGAAAAGAAGATGTGGCCGCCCGAGCGGATGATGTTGTTGTGGACCGTGATGTGGCTGGTCCGCTGCTCCTCCTTGGGCGCAATCTCCCCCTCGCCGATGCGCACGCCGCCGGCCCCGAGGTCGTGGAGACGGCAGCTCTCGACGCGGCAGTCCCGGCAGCCGCGCCGGAACCAGATGCCGTACGTCCCGATGTGCGCCACCTCGCAGTCTTTGATCACGATGTTCCGGACTCCATCGGCCTGGAGCACCGCCTCGATCGGGAAGGCCGCCTGAAGCGGCTCGAAACCCGCCGGTCCCATGACGTACTGGCCGTGCCGGAACGTGAGCCCGCGCAGCTCGATGCACTCGACGAAGCGGCCGCCGTCCGGATCTCCCCGCCACTCGACGAAGCGGGTGGCGACCGGCGCGACCATCTCCGGCGGTTCCTTTTCCTCGCCCGGCAGCGGGAGGTATGACAGGGTGCCGTCACGGTCGAGAAACCACTCGCCCGGAGAATCGAGCGCCTGCCTGAAGTTCTCGAGGTGATACCGGACTCCGACCCGCCAGGGGTTCCACGGCTTCCACGCCTGGCCGCGCGTGATGATCGTGTGGGAGGCCGCGTCGACAGACTCGACATACCGGCGCGTGAAGTCCCACTTGTGGTAGACGACCAGCGTCACGTCCTTGACGGACGGCATCGAGACGAGCGGAGCTATGTCGTCCGGTTGCGCCTCCAGAAAATGCCTCGCGTCCTCGCCCCTGGCGCCGTCTCCCTGGTCGAGGATCTCCTCCTTCAGACCCTTGATCAGGTAGTACCCCTCGTTCGGGGAGCGGGCCCGCACGGCGCGCCGCCCGTTCACGAAGAGTTGCTCGAAAGACCACTCCCCGGCGGCGACCTCCGGCACGCGCGCCTTCCAGAGACCGTCCTCGCAGAGCTTCAGGCCGCCGATCCGGCTCCCGCCAGTGAAGACCGGATGGGCGCCCGGCGCGGCCATGTAGATGATGGGGGCTTCGGCCGTGCCGCTATCTTCAGGCTCGAACCTCACCGGATCTCGCAGCGAGTACTCGCCGTCGGCGATGAGCACGTGCACCGGTTCTCGCAGAGTGCCCTTCTCCTTCATCCGGCGGATCGCGTCGCGGGCCCCGCCCAGGGACGCGAGAGGCGAATCGCTCCCACCCGCCTGATCATCGCTCCCTTGTGGCGAGACATGGAGAAGCGTCTGCCCGGGAATTTCACGGCCCGCCAGGATCAGCCAGGAAGTGACGAACACAAAGAGAACCCTTGCCAGCTTGTTCAACGGAGCCTCCTCCAGCATCTTCCTTCAGGCCCTGAAGGATACCTCTCCGCCGATGCGAAGAGCTGTTTGCCACTGTCCGAGGTAGCGGCACGAGCTCACCACAGGCGGTCCGGGCACCAACACCGAATACCACTGGACCAGGGACGCGTCCGTATTCTAGGGGGAGTGACGATTCATCTGGACGGCATTTCGACGACTGTGTTGGTGCCGGGAAGAACATCCACGACGAAAGCAGGGTCGCCGAACGATGTGACCAGTACCTTGCCCGCGGGTGCCGTGAACTCGAAGCAGCCGGTCCTGGAATTCCTCGATGCGCCGGTCCATCCGATGATCTCGTCCCAGCCGGGAACCACTCGGTGCCAGCAAACCGTTGACATCTTTCCCCCCCGAATCCTCACGCGGCCGGGGGGCGGCACCATGAGGAGGGCGTCGGTCACGCCCGTGGCTCCGGTGTCGATGAGAGTCGCGTAGCTCGGATCCGACATTCCCAGCTTGTACCGCCCGGGTGGAACCGTGCCGAAATCGAATCGAGACATGTCCTGCCGACCCTCGACTGGTTGCAGCTCGTGCCACTCGAGAAAAAAGGAATCGGTGGCGTCGAGCGCGGGATCGAGAAGAATGAGGTAGAGCGAAACTCGCTCGTTGCCCCATTCCAGCGGGCGAACGACAAACCCCGAGACCTGGACCCTCACGAACGTGGGCGGTGGCTCCAGATGCAGCATGACGCAGGTCGTTGCTCCCGGCGACACGCTCGCATCACACCGGCCAAGTGTCCGTGGCCGGTTAAACCAGCAGCCCAGCTCCGCAGTGATACTGTATTCGCCGACCGCGACCGACTCGAGGTGTACCGAGTCCCGGGCTCCAAGCGGCTCATTCAAGTCGGTGTACTGCGAGCCATTGCGGTACAGACGGAGCATGGTGCGAGGGCTCCGCTCGTCGCCGACTACCATGATCTCGAGCGAACCGGCCGGAGACAGTTCAAGCGTTTCCTCTTCGTCGCTCCGAGGAAAGATGTCGATCTGTTTCCACTCATAACCCGGGCTGCGCGCGAAGCAGGTCCAGTGATCCCAATCGCCTCCGGAGTCCTCGGGACCCAGGGTAATCGGGGAGGTGGTCGACCTCCGGATGCGCTCGCCTATCCTCGGTTCGGCGGGATGATCCATCATGCCCCGGTCGTCCGGGTCGTCGTCGTGGACTCGAAGGAGTTCGACGTTCCTGAGGTCCAGACCGGTTTTGGCGTCCACGACTCTGAGCACAGTGTCAACCCACCGCGCCCGCAGCTCCAGGAAGTCTCCGTCAGACACCGGGAAGTTCCACCCTTCATCGAGCGGGGCTGCCCACCGGCCGGCCACTTGGAGGTCTTCGATCCAGGGTGAGGCTCCGCGCGGAAAGTCGACGGCGAACGCGCCCTCTCGGACCTCAACAACCAGGTCGACCACGTCTTGATCGGAATCGTATTTCAGTCGGAAACGACCGTTCTCCCTGCCATGCTCGACCTCGCTCCCATCCAGGACCAGGACTGTCCCGACCAGGTGACGCAGATCTGGTTCGGTTGTCACGGGCGGTTCCACTGCGAGTCCCGGTTCGATGTCCGCCGAGTGGACGGGCAGGCGCTCGACCGGGACGTCGGGGAGACCAGGTCCCGCCAACTCGTCCAACGCGCCCGAGGTCATGACCGCTTCCAGCGGTACTGTGGGGTATCGCGGCTTTGAACCGAGAAGCAGGAGCAAAGCGACAACAGCGCACAGAGCCGCGGCCGCCACCGAAAAGCGGAGCATGAGCGCGACCTCCTTCCAACGGACTTCCTCTTGTAGTCGCGGTCCAGCCTGCCTGTAACGCGGAGGTACGGTGCCGCCTGCTCAGTCCGGTTCTAACAAGACATTCTCACCACCGAGACGCCGCGTCCTGCGCGCCCTGATCTCGACCACGATTGCTCCGCCTGTGCATCACCCATTTCCTCGACGGGCTGCCAGGGATAGCACGGAACCCAGGCGATCGGACTACTTCTCGAGGGTGTGCGAAGTGGTCAGAGCGACCTCTTCGTACGTCTTTTCGATTCTCACGATGCGCTGATCCGAGTCATCCTGCTCTGGTTGCTCAGGTTCTCGGAGAGGTTCGGTGACACGGTTGAGGAGGTCGCAGAAGTCCTGCAGTTCATCCTTCTTTCGAAGCCTGCACTGCTCCGGCCTCTTTCCATCGGCGACCTCCCTCAGGAAGTGACGGAACCGATGGAGCGGTCCGACGATGCGAAAAGTCACCGCCGTACCGATGATGAGACACGCGGGCACCAGCAAGAGTGAGGTGAGCAGCGCACTCTGCGTCAATGCGCCACTCGTCAGCCCCCGGACGACCTCTCCATCGTTCGGGAGATTGCTGGCCAGCTTGTCGAGCAAGTAACAGGTGATGCAGCTGCTGACGAGAATGCCAGTTGTGGCCGTGGCCAGGAAGGTCAAAGCGAACGTGAGCTGCAGGCGCGGTTCGATCAGCCTCTTTTTGCGTTTTTCTTTGAACATCGGTTTCCTCACCTTGGGCACCCCATGATCCAGCTCGTCTCAACGTCTTTTCGGCGCTTGGCGCGCTCAGCTTGAGGTGGGTTGGGGGTCGGAACCGGGTCTACTTCAACGGATCCTGTTGGAATAGACCCGGTTCAGTCTCCTTCACTCAGGCAGCAGGGGACACATCTCATCCGACGCGAAGAGCTCCTTGTCCCCGTCTGAGGTGCTGGATCTCACCGTGACACGGGGCGTGCCGAGTGCAGACTGGGTGGGTTCCGAGGCGAGCAGGATCGACACCGATCTCTTCGGGAGGTTGGCAGTGAGCGTGTAGCCGACGCCCGGAGCCGGTGTGATCGAGACGGGACCGGGTTCCGACGTCCCTCTTTCGTAGGGACGGATGACGGTGACGAAGCTGGCCCAGATCTTCGGCTCCTGCGTGGCCGCAAACAGGTGCCATTGCACCAGCTTGATTCGCGGCCTGGGCGGGGGGTCGAACCGGTTCGTCTGCCGGATTTCCAGATTCTCGGGCGCGAGGAACGAGACCTTGGCCGCGCCGATCTTGCCGGTAACCGTGATCTCCGTCTGATCCTTGACCATCATCTCGTTCTCTGCGTGCAGCCACCACTCGAACGTCGTCGGTTCGGTGGCCAGCAGGGTATCGAAGATGACGATCAGATCCGGCTTGAGGAACAGCACGCGGCGCGCGAAGGAGTTGAGGAGGCCGCCGTACGCCGCGGCCGCCTCTCCCGACACGTAGTCCAGAACCTCGCTTGTGTGGAACTCGGTGATCCTGCCGACAGCCGCGGCGGTGCGCTTCCCCTGTCCCCTGCCGCCCAGCGTGATCGAGTTGACCGAGCGCGTGTGCCACATCCAGTCCTTGTGATGAGCGCTGCCGTAGAGATCGCGGTACCCCGAGCGGATCAGGAGGCGCTCGCCGAACGCATTCAGAAGGAACGAGTTCTGCGCCTCGTAGCCGTGGCTCTGCGTGCCGAACGGGCTCGACTTGAACAGCACCTGGACGTTCTTGCGCGCGTCCTCAAGGGTCAGGTTGAGGGCCACCTGCCCCGTGCCGGCGAAGAGCTTCGAGGTCTCGAGGTCATCCGGTAGAGCGCGTAGTCGCCGACCCTTGAGAAGTACGGCATCTGGTAGGCGTCGAGCCCGAGCGCAGCCCGCATGACATCGGCCCACCAGGTGAAGCGGCCGACGTAGCTCAGCCAGTACGAGGTGCCCTCGTGCCAGCCGCCGTCGTCGTCGCTCCAGACCGGGTAGACGCAGCGGAAGACGTTGGCCGCGAACCAGACCCAGTCACCCGCTTCAGGAATCTCGTCCTTGAAGGCGATGCCGACCTCGCCGAGAAAATGCCAGGCCCGGTTCGAGTGGCTGGAGTACGGCCGCCAAAGGTGACCTGGACAGAGGTGCCGGTAGATCTCCCGGCCCCGCTCCAGCATGACCTTGCGGCAGAGCTCCTTCTCCTCGTCGGACAGGACCGGGTGGAGAAAGGTGTAGGCCCGCGAGAAGTGGTACGCGTACGGCATGCCGGCCTCGTCATTGTACCGGTAGCCGGTCGCCCCCTGCGGATCCCAGCGCGCCGCGTCCAGGAGTAGCCGCTTCGCCAGCTCCTGATACGCGGGCTTCTCCGCGATGAGACCGGTAAAAGCCAGGGTGGCCGCCGACTCCAACGTCTTGATCGTGTAGACCCGGTTGCCCCACCACACTTCGCGCCACTCTTCGCTCTTCGTGGCCATCCCCTGCGGGTACTTCGGTGGCTCCTCGCTGGGCGGGGGGCTTGCCAGCAACTGGTTGCACGAGGCGATCAGCTCGTTGAACGCTTCCTTCCTCTTGCCGCGCGCCGCCTCCCTCAGCTCGGCGACCTGTTCGGGCCGCAGGAAGAGGCGCGGATGCTCCGTGGGAATTCTCGCCAGCAGTTCCTCTCTTCCGGCCAGGGGGAATGGTTCGGCCTCTTCCGCGATGGTGAAGGCGCGCTCGCGGCTCCAGGCTGACCTGTCTCCGTCCCTGTCCAGGTAGCGGAACCGCCACGAATAGGTCCCCGGCACCAATGTGTCGGGCGGGCAGAACACGCTGAATCCGATCCCCTCGTAGCTGCGCCTGGCGTCGCCGCCAGTAATCTCGAGCTCGTAGTTCGCAGCCTGCTCCTGCGGCCGCCACGAGAACCCGGGGGGCGTGACCGCCTCGATCCGGCCCTCCGCGGGGCGAAAGCCCCACTCTCCCGGCCGGGCCGGGCTCTCGTCGAGAGGCAGCTCGGAGGCCTGCGCGAAAAGGCAGCAGGTCAGGAAGAAGGCACAGCTCGCGGCGAATCGCGACAGCGCTGGACTGAGCCTCATCGGGCGAGTCCTCCTTCCAGGTAGCAACGAGGATGGGTCCACGACTCTACCGCACGTTGAGACGATCGGTAGGCCGCTGGAAGCAGAACGAGTATGCTGAGAGCCTCCAGCAGTTCCAGGCCACCCAGAAGGGGGTGCAATCATGGGACGAACGAGCCTTGCAGTCGCCCTGCTGTGCGGATTGATCTGCGGGAACGTGTTCGCCGCGCAGGCGGGCGAGGAAGAGGAGCCGGAAGACCAGGCGCTCCGGCGAGGGATCGCCTGGCTGGTCGAACACCAGAACGAGGACGGCTCGTGGACGGCGCCGGTCGGCTTCAAGCTGAACCAGGCGTATCAGGCAGAAGAGAAGAGCGGACCTCATGTGGCGGTGACGGCATTCGCCGCGCTCGCGCTGCTTTCCCGGAGCGGTCAACTGGATGATCAAGGCCAGGCAGCGCTGAAGCGCGCCGGGGAGTTCCTGATTGGCTGCGCGGATCCCCTTTCGGGGTACATCTCGCGGGGCGGCACGCGCATGTACGGACACGCGCTCGCCACGCTTTTTTTCGCCGAAGCGAAGGGCCGGCTCGCGCTGGCGAAGAGCGGGGAGGCGCTGGAGCGGGCGGTCCAGTTCCTCGTCAAGACCCAGAACGAACAGGGGGGCTGGCGGTACGAGCCTTTCTCGCCCGATACGGACCTTTCGGTCACCGCCTGCGTGCTCCAGGCGCTGGGAGCGGCCAGGCAACGCGGCGTCCGGGTCAGCCAGGAGACCTTCGACCAGGCATCCGATCTGCTCGAGAAGCTCTACGTCACGAAGGAGGAGCCGGCCTACTTCATGCTCGACGACGAGTACTACTTCCTTCAGAGCGGCTCCTTCCGCTACCAGGACCAGGAGAACTCACGCTCCTCGTTCGCCCTCACGGCCGCCGGCCTGGCCGCGGAGCGTGCCTGTGGGAAGGAGTTGAGTGAGAGGGCGGCCACGCCGATCGTGCTCGACGAGTCGTATCGGCGGCTGGCGAAGCACACCAGCCACTATTTCTACTGGTACTCGCAGTTCCATGGCGTCCAGGCCCTCTGCCGGGCGGGCGGGGAGCCCTGGCAGCGATTCCAGGAACGCTCCCGCGCCGACATGCTGCGGCTCGTCGGGCCGGACGGAAGCTGGCCGAACGAAACGGGCCCCGGAACCGCCTTCGCCACCGCGATCGCGTGCCTGGTGCTGCAGGCTCCAAATGGCGGTCTGACGATTCTCGAGAGCGGTTCCTGAGCAGGTGTGTCCCCTCACGATCCCACGATCTTGTACGGGATCGCGGGGAGGACGCCCAGCAGCGTGCCGCTCGGCGCCATGCCGGGCCGGACGCCGTTCGCCGGGAGGGCGTACTCCCGGTACACCTCGACGATCAGGTTGCCGCGCCCGCCGCGCTCGACCAGCTTCCTGTCGGCGTGGAGCAAGAACATGGCCCGGCCGCCGTACAGGTTCGATTCCTGAATAGTGATTCCGGGCGGCGGGTGGTCGAGCTTGAAGCGGATGGTCCCCGAGCCCGGCGCTCTCACCGACCAGAGCACATGGACCTCGGCGGTGCCGCCCGCGGGGAGTTTCACCGGCAGGGGGGAGGCGAACTTGACCGACACCTGCGAGCGCTCCGAACCGGTCACCGCCACCAGCAGTTCCTCGGCCGGCACGAGGTGCCGGTTCAGGAAGGCCTGCATCATGTCGTCGGCCGGCACGGCGACCCGCTTGACCTCCCTGCCGTTGATGTGGGAGCGACCCACGAGCGTGAGCGGCACCGGTCCCTCGGGCGGCGTGTCCGGAGTGGTCAGGGTCACCACGAGCTGGTCGGAGTCGCCCGGCATGCTGCCGCCGGCGAGCGAAAAACCGGGCGGCGCGTCGGCCAGCGAGATCTTGATCTCCCCCTTGAAGCCGTCCTTGCGCAGGGCATGGACCGTGAGCGGAACGCTCGTGCCGCTCTGCACGTTCACGCTTGAAGGCACCACGCGGAGCTCGAAGTCGGGAAGCGGCTTGCTGATCCGCAGCCGGTAGCCGTACGCGGCGCCGCCCTGACTCTGGAGGTCCGTGATCTGCAGGTAGTGCGCACCCCCCTGCGGCAGGCGCACCTCGAGCAGCGAATCGGCCTGGTGCGTGATCAGGCCGGCGGCGGGATCCTCGTGATCGTCGTTCGACGCGATCTCGCGGCCCTCGCTGTCGAGCAGCCTCAGCACCGAGTCGAGCGGCGAGTTCAGGCGGCGCGCGGTCACCTCGGCGACGATCGTCTGGCCGCCGTATCCCTTGATCTCGAAGACGTCCCGGTCGCCCGCCGGATCGATGCGCCCGTTCACGATCACCGGCAGTTTGATGCGCTCCGCCTTCTCCAGGACGTCGTTCTCCTCCCGTTCGATCTGTTCCGGCAGGGTGTCGAGCGCGAACGGGACGCTGGCCGCGAGCTGCTGGCCGTTGGCCGTGTCGAAGGCGTGCACACCCGGAGCCATCTCGCGCCCGTCCACCGTCAGCCGCTGCGGCGGGAGATTCCACCCCATGATGCTGAGTGGTGTCACGGCGCCACTCCGCCCGCCTAGCGGAAACGAGCCGGTCACGAAAGGCAGCTTGCTGAGCTCCAGGCGGTAGACGAAATCCTCGCGGCCCCGGTAGATCGAGTCGCGCACCTCGAGCACGTACGAACCGTCCTCGGGGATCAACGCCGACAGCAACGGGTCGGGCTGGAAGCGATAGTCATCGGTGTACGCCACCTCCTCGCCGTTCACGTCATACAGCGAGAGGGTCGCCTGGAACCAGCCCGGCACTGCGTCGGCCAGGTACGGGATCAACTCCCGGGCGCGGGCCGCGATCACGATGCGGTCGCCGGCCTGCGCGTCGAAGCGGAAGCGGTCGACATCACCCGGCAGGATCTGCCCATTGATGACCGCCGGGAGCTGGTCCCCGACCACCGCATCCGGATCCTTGTCATTCGGCTCGGTCTCGTCATGCTCGGGCCACTCCCCGACCAGGAAACGGATCGGGTTCGACACACCTCTTTTCGCGATGAGCCGTAGCTCGCGGGACCCCGGTTCCGCGTCCTGGGCGACCGTTACTCGCAGGACGACCGTCTCGCCGAGCTGAGCGTTCGGCTGGCGCTTCGGATTGTTCACGATCGCCGCCAGCCGTTCGAATTCGGCCTTGGTCACCTTCGACACCTCGATGCCGTACCTGCGGAATCGGGCGTCCTCCTCCTTCTCCTCGTACTTCTGCTTCTCCTGGATCTCCTGCAGCCGGTCCCGCAGGGCGCCCAGGATCCCCCGGTCCAGCGGCAGCGCATGGACCACGACCTCCGCCGTGATGCCGGTGCCGGTGAAGCGCGCGGCGCTCGGCTCTTCAAGGTGCTGCCCGCCGACGACGATCTCGCGGACCGTGCCCCGTTGCACTCCGGCCGGATAGGCGTACCCGACGTGCGGATCCTCCTGCGCCGATGCCGCCGCGCACACGCAGGTGCACAGCAGGAGCGACGCGAGACGGGCGCCCGCGTTCATGTGCGGTCCATCTTGGGCATGATCTCCCGCAGGCGGCCGCCGCTGGCGGCCACCTCGTTCTCTGAAGGAGTGATGCGGATCTCGTTCCCCTGCGGGTGCCGGATCGTGGCGGCTGGGTCGATGCCGAACCACTCGTAGATGCTCGCGATCAGATCCCAGGGATAGACCGGCCGCTCGGCCACTTCTTCTCCGGTGGCGTTGGAAGCGCCGACCACATGTCCCCCCTTGAAGCCGCCGCCGGCGACCACCATCGAGAAGCACTGGCCGAAGTGGCCGCGCCCGCCGTTCCACGGCTCCTCCCACTGGACCCTCGGCGTGCGGCCGAACTCGCCGCCCCACCAGACGATCGTGCTGTCCAGGAGGCCCCGTTCCGAGAGGTCGGCGAGCAGCGTTCCCATCCCGCGGTCCAGCTCCGGCAGCTTGCGCCGCATGGTCTCGAAGTGCTCCTTGTGCGTGTCCCACCCGCCATAGTTGATGGTGATGTACGGCACGCCGACCTCCGCCAGGCGGCGCGCCACCAGGCATGACTGGCCGAAGGTGTTCCTGCCGTACCTCTCGCGCAGCTCGTCCGGTTCCAGGGAGAGGTCGAACACCTTCCCCGCGTCGCCGAGGATCAGGTCGTACGCCTGCTCACCGGCCTCGTTGAACGCCGCCAGGTTCGGGTCGCCCTGGAGCGCCCGGCCCATCGCGTCGAGCCTCTTCAGCAGATCGCGGCGGCTTTTCTGGCGCTCGTCGGAGATCCCCGGGGCGACCACGCCCTCCACCTCGAATCGTCCCCTGGCCGGATCGCCGCCAGTCGCGAACGGCTTGTACAGGGGCCCCAGGAAGCCGGCCTCCGAGAAGCGCCCCTGCGGCTCGGTCAGGACCACGTATGGCGGCACCAGCCCCTTGTAGCCGGCGCCATACCCCCTGAAGTAGGAGGCGACCGCGCCGGCGCACGGGTAGACCACGCCGTCACCCGACGGGTGACCGGTCTGAACCATGTAGGAGGCGGTCTCGTGCCCGTTCACGCTGTGTGTCATGCTGCGGATGATCGCGTACTTGTCGGCCTGTTCCGCGAGAAGCGGGAGCATCTCACCGATCAAGATCCCCTTGACGTTGGTGCGGAGCGGCCGGACCAGTGGGCCGCAGAAGTCACGGCCGGCCTCCGGTTTCGGGTCGAAGGTGTCGAGATGCGACGGGCCGCCCCACATCCAGATCTGGATGATCGACCTGGCAGGAGCCGTCTGCGAAGCCGGAGGCGGCTTCTGTTGCGCCGCCGCGCGCGCCAGCGGGTCGAGGCAGAGCCATGAGACCGCGCCGCCGACGCCGGCCTGGAGGAGCGAGCGCCGCGTGATGGGAGCCGTCAGCCAGGCCGAGGCGAGGGGATCCCGCCCCGCGCCCGTGCCCCGGGCATCCTGATCGTGTCTCATCGTTTCTGCCTCCTCAGGGCTCTTGAAGCGCCGCAAAAGGCGCCGCATCAATGCCGATAGAGAAACTCCGGGTTGTTGAGCAGGGCCCAAGCCACGTCCACCGCCGCTTCGCTCGCGTTCAACCCGCTGGACTGGAAGTACTCCTGCGCGGCCTCGAACTCGTCGCGCATCGGATAGCGCGAAAGGACTGTCAGGTACAACTCCTGCGCCTTCCACCGCGACTCCCCGCCCCCGTGCAGGATGTTCCTGAGCCCGCTGCCATTGGTGAGCTTGGCGCGCACGTGGCTCGAATTCAGGAGGTGCAGCCACTGCCGCGCGCTCGGCGCGTTGTTCCGCTCGCCTTCCAGCCCGCTGTCACGCGGCGGCCGCCCGAACATCTCGAGGAACGGGCTGGTGATGCTGCCGTCGGAGAGCGCGATCGAGCGCTGGGTTTCCGGGATGAACGTGAACGGTTCGGGAATGGGGCTCTGATACTCCTCGGTGGTGCCGGTGATCTGGCACAGAGCGTCAGCCAGGACCTCGGCGTCCAGGCGCCTCACCGGGTAGTACGCGAACAGCGCCGCGGCCTCCTGATGGTCGCTCCGTGGCATGCAGGAGAGCTGATACGTGGTCGAGTTCAGGATCGACCGGAACAGCGCCTTCAGATCGTAGCCGGACCGCACGAACTCCCGTTCGAGATGGGCGAGCAGCTCGGGATTCGACGGGGGATTGTCCGGCCGGCTGTCATCCGGCTCATGGATGATGCCGCGGCCGAGCAGCCAGTACCAGGCGCGGTTCACGATGTTCCGCGCGAACCACGGGTTCTCCGGCCGGATCAGCCAGCCCGCGAAGAGCTGGCGGGGATCCTTGTCCGGAATGAGCGCGATGCGCCGGTTGTCGGGGAACGTGACCCACTGGGCCCCCTTCGTCCTCCCCAGGTCGGCGAGTCCAGCGGCGTCGAAGTAGACGATCTCCTCCTTCCACTCGCGGGTCCTCTTGAAGCCGACGTGGGAGAAGAAGCGCGTCAGCTCCGCGAACCGCTCGGGCGCCCAGTTGTCGACCCGTTCGCCCATGAAGGTCAGCGCGACCGCGGCGGCGATGGTCGCGGGATCCTTGGCCTGCAGGGCACGGTAGAAGTTGACCTGCGGCACCCGGAAGTTGCTGCCGGTCGAGGTGAGCAGTTCGCGGGCGAAGCGGTCGTACGGCACGTTCTGCTCGATGCACTTGTGGATCCAGCGATGGTACGCCTGCACTGCGTTGGGCCACAGGTTGATCGGGAATTCCGCCTTCACGCGCAGCAGGTCGCCCCACTTGAGCGCCCAGTAGTCGGCGAACTCGTCCCGCTCGAGGAGGCGGTCGATCAGCTCGGCCCGCTTGTCCGCGTCGCTGTCCAGCAGAAACGCCTTCGCCTCGCCCGCGGTCGGGAGCGTGCCGATCACGTCGAGGAAGACCCGCCGCACGAACGCGCCGTCCGAGCTGAGCCGGGCCGGCTGGATCCCCTTCTCCTCCAGGCGATCGAACACCAGCTCGTCGATCCGCCCGCGCGGAGCGATGGAGCCGTTCGACTCGAACGGGCTGTTCTGCGCCGCGGCGCCGCCCATGGCCATGAGGACGGCCACGAGCGCACCACCGAGAAGGGCTTTCTTCATGTTCCTCGCAATCCCGGAACAGGACGGGGATTCCAGGGGGTTCGGCAGCGGAGAAACGGTCGCGACGATCGCGGCTCCCATTCTAGCAGACCGTCGAGAAACCGCGCAACGCCAGGACGGGCTCTGGCGTTCCGAGGTCAGTGTTCCAGAACACGGGGGAAATCACCACAGAGGGCACAGAGGGCACAGAGGGCACAGAGGGCACAGAGGGCACAGAGGGCACAGAGGGCACAGAGAGCACAGAGGGCACAGAGGGCACAGAGGGCACAGAGAGCACAGAGGAGGGGTCGGAGAAGAATCGGGTCAGAGGCAAGGTGAACCGGGCTTCATCTGAATGGGATCCCTTTCAAGCTCCGACCCTCTGTGCTCTCTGTGGTAGAAGAAAGCCCGAACTCGAACGAACGGATGCACTGGGCGCTTTGTCGCGTCGATGATCCGTGTGACGCGCAGAGCTCAACGGTTCCACCAGTGAACAGCGCCCTGTGCGCCACTCGCCTGGAAGGAGGAGTCTGATGCTGCCCTGTCTCATCGTCATGTGCTTGCTGGTCGTGCCCGCCCCGCAGGATGACCCGCATGATGAGCGTTCCCCCTCGATCGCCTACTACTTCGACTGGATCAACAGTCAGTACGAGGGTACGACCGAGGAACATGCCCTCATCAATCTCGACTTCTGGGCCTGGATGCGCGCGGAGTACGGATTCGAGCTGGACGTCTACTGCATGGATGTGGGGAACGTGGATGACGGCGCGTACACCGCCGGAGTCGGGCGGCTGATTCCGCACCACTACGGGACGCTGGCGAACGAGGAGTTCAAGGCGCAGTTCCCGCGCGGCCTCGGTCCGCTGGCGAAGCGGGCGGCTGTGTTCGGCTGCCGTCTCGGCATGTGGCTCGGGCCGGACGGCTTCGGCGATACCGAAGAAGAGGAGCGCGCGCGGACCTGCATGATGATCTCGCTCTGTCGCGATCACAACCTGCGCATGTTCAAGCTCGATGCGGTGGCGGGCCAGCTCCGCGAGGAGAAACAGGCGGCGCTGGCGCGCGCGCTGGTGGAGAGCCGCAAGATCTGCCCCGACCTGGTCGTGCTGAACGAACGGGTAGATCTCGGCCTGGCGGAGCCGCAGGCGACCACGTCGCTCTGGGAAGGAGAGGAGACCTACATCGACGTCTTCAGCAGCAACCGCGGCACGGCTCCACACCATCGCGCCGGAACACTCGAGCGGCCGAACACGCCCGGGCTGACGCGCCTGATCGAGGACCACGGCGTCTGCCTTTCCTCCTGCCTCGACTACTGGGAAGACGACCTGGTGCTGCAGACCTTCGGGCGGGCGCTGATCCTGGCGCCGGAGATCTACGGCAGCCCCTGGTTCCTGCGCGACCTGGAACTCGCCCGGCTGGCGCGTCTTTGCAATCTCTATCGCCGTTACCGCGCCATCCTGGTCGATGGGATGGAGCTTCCCAATGAGCAGTACGGGCCCCACGCCATGGCGCGCGGCGACGGGAGCCGGCGGTTCCTGACCCTGCGCAACCTGACCTGGGAGCCGGTGGTGTACCGGGTACAGCTCGACTCTTCGATCGGGCTGGCCGGAGGTGAGCAGGTCGAGCTGCAGCGCCTGCATCCGTTCGAACGTGTGCTCGGTACATTCCGGTACGGCGAGGAGGTAGGCGTGCGCGTCGAGCCGTTCCGCGCCTGCCTCATGGCGGCGACGACGCGGCCCCTGGACGAGGTCACGGTGGTGGGGTGCGAGTACGAGGTCGTGCGCGACACTCCCGGGGCGCCGATCCTGGTGGATCTCCTGGGTCTGCCCGGGACGACCGCCCGGGTGCGCGCGGAACCGGGCAGCCGCGGGCTCGAGTCGTGGGAATTCGACGTGGAGTTCCCGGGCCGGCAGCTCTCGCTCCCCTGGCATCGCGCCCTCGGACCGCTCGAGCCCTGCGGCCTGCCCTTCGACGCCGAGGCGCTGTTCGAGGCGACCTGCTTCGCGGCCGACAGCAACGCCCTCGAGGTACGTTCCCTCGATCGCTCCGGCCCGTCGGAGAATCCGGTGGTGCAGCGGGCGCGAGCGGCCTTCCTCGAGCAGCCGATGTTCGTCAACCGGGGGATCTGGGACTGGAACCTGTTCGACGGTGACACGTCGACCTTCTTCATCTCACGCCTCGAGGATCGGGCCCTCCGGGTCGACTTCGGCGCCGTTCTGGAGATGGACCGGATCGTGATCCGGATCCGCGATCGCGAGGCGCACGACATCGCCCCGAAGGCAGACTCCTTCGCGCAGGACGCCGTGCTGGAGATCTCCGCCGATCTCATGACCTGGCAGCCTCTCGAGGAGTTCAGCGGCAAGGGCACGATCGTTGTCGCCAAGCTGCCGAGAGGAACACGCGCGCGCTATCTGCGCATCGACGGCCCGCCGCTCCGCGTCGCCGAGGTGGAGGCGTACCAGAACGGCGTCCCGTACAATCGCGCGGGCTGGCGCGCGTCGAATCTGTTCCATGCGTACCGCCGCCGGCCGGCGGTCGCGGCCTGGTCAAAGAGCTTCTCGTTGCCCGAGATCCCACCGGGCTCCTACCTGGCGGTAGCCCTCGAGGGGAAGCACGGCGACGAGGGCGCCTACGCGGCGATGCGGGTCGACGGCCAGCCCGTCGGCGCGCCGGACCGCGCGGTCTCCTTCCCGAGCAACACCTGGGAGTACAAGAACGTCGAGAAGGAGAGCGGGTACACCTACTTCCTCCCGCTGGAAGCGGGCATGGCGGGCAAGAAGCTCGAGGTCTTCGTGCTGGGACTCAAGGGGGGGCAACAGAAGTTCAAGCCGGAGGTGTACGTGACCGCGTATCCACCGCCCCTTGCGCGTCACCGGATTGAATTCTGACCTGTTCCTGTTCACATATGGTCACGCTTTCGTGATCCGCAGGGGGCCGCGACAGGAACCACTGGAATCGCGGCCACTACACTGTTGCCAGAGGACGGAGAATACGTTCCTCTCTCTGTCGTATTGTGAACATCTGTGTTCACATATGGTTATTGCTTCCTGCGCTTGAGGAGCCCGCTCCATGTTCGACTCCAGGGCGTTCCACAAGAGATTGCTGCCAGTGCTCCTGATCACGCTTGCCTGCGGCGTTGCACTGGCGCGGCAGGAGTCGGTCGACGCCTTCACGCGGGGCGAACTCTCTGAGAGGAGCTTCCGTTTCAGCTGGCGTCAGGATTCAGCGGGGGCTGTCAACGGCACTCTGGTGTTGTGCGCGAACGGGCGGATCGAGGGCATCAACAGTCCGAACGAGACGTTCTGGGAGGTGGACGAAGAGGGTCGGCTCCTCTTCAAGCATGAGGACGGCCGGGTTTCCACGACGTATGACGAGTTCTCGGTTCGCGACGGGAAGTACTACTTCGACGGCCGGTTTCACTTTCGGGAGGGAATCACCCATCACCTGGAAGAGGTCGCCGAACAGCCTCGACCGCAGGTGGAACTCGAAGACGGATTGCCGGAGCGGTTGCTCTTCTCCTCGCAGAAGATCATCTGTCTCGATCCCGGCGAGGAGACCACGTTCGTGCTGGGTTCCGGGCGCGAGATGCGCTTGCGGTTGCTGTCGGTCGAGGAGCACCGCGACCAGGTCGTCCACCTGATCCGCAGGGCCGACGTGCGGGTCGAGATCGACGGCAAGCCTCATGACCTTGTCTGCGCTCCGTACGTGATGCCGGCAGTGATCGACGGTCTCCGCATCCAGGCGGACACCACGTCCGGCTTCGTCGAACTGCCGAAGCGGGTGCAGTTCTCGCTGTGGGACGCCGCCGAGCCGATCATCGACACCACGAAGTTCGGCTTCCCCCTGCGCGACTTCCGCCTCTTCTCGCACGGTGTGCAGTGTTACGACGAGCCTGTCCACCTGGGACGCATGGACGGCGATCCGGAAGGTGGGGTCTTCTACCACTCCTATGGCATCGACTTCGCCGGTTTCGAGGGTGGGGAAGACGTGGTCGCCTGTGTCTCCGGCAAGGTCGCCCGGCTGCTGCCGGACGCCATTCTCGTCGACATCGTCGACGAGACCGGCCTGATCTGGGAGTACCACCACCTCGACTCGATCGCTCCGCATCTCGAGGTGGGCCGGGAGGTGAAGAAGGGGGAGAGGATCGGCGTTCTGGGAAGGAGCGGTCCCTCCGGCAACTTCTCCCACCTGCACGTCGGGGCGTATCTGACTCCGGACCACATGCAAGTCGAAGGGTATACCCGGCGGCTCAACTACTACCCGTGGATGGTCGAGGCGTACCGGCATGCGCATGGTGGCGGCCCCCTCGCGGTGGCCGGCCCGCACCACGCGGCATTCTGCAAGGAGACGGTAGTCTTCGACGGCTCCAATTCCATCTCCGCCGGCCCGGAGATCGTCTCCTTCGAATGGACGCTGCCTGACGGCAGCGTGGTCAAGGGAGCGCGGGCCGAGTTCGCGTTCGATGCGCCGGGCGTCTATGTCGCGATGCTGCGCATCCTTGACGCGGCGGGGCAGGAGGACATGGACTTCAAGAAGGTGAAGGTCTACACGCCGGGCGAGCCGGAGCCTTTCATCCCCACCTTCTTCATGACCTCCACGCCGACGCTCGAGGTGTACGCCGGCGAGCCGGTGCGATTCCGGATCTGGCTGCATGGCGCGGAAGAGCACCCGTTCGAGATCGACTTCGGCGACGGGGAGGTTCTCA
>JAZDLC010000280.1:0-7152 GCA_043802345.1 Planctomycetota bacterium
GAGCCCATCCCTGAGCTGCTTGAGCTCGCCATCGTTCTCGGCTTCCTCCGACCCGCCGGCCGGCCCGCCGGCTCGCAGCGCCTTCTCGATCTGTTCGAGCACGGCCCGCTTGCTGGCGTTCCTGCTGTGCAGCTCCAGCAGGAAGTCGCGCAGACCCACCGCCTCCAGCCGGCGATGGACCACCTCCAGCGCCGCCGCCTTCTCCGCCACGAACAGCACCGTCTTCCCGGCCGCCATGCACTCGGCAATGATGTTCGTGATCGTCTGCGACTTCCCCGTCCCTGGAGGCCCCTGGATGACCAGATTCTCTCCGTTTCGCACCGCCTGGATCGCTGCTCGCTGGCTCGAGTCGGCGTCGACGACCTGGTAGCTGTCAACGGGATCGAGCAGATCCAGACCGCCGGGAGGCGGCACGCCCTCCCCAGCGAAGCCCGCTCCATCCGCAGCGCCCGTCAACAGGCGGACCAGCGGGTGCTCCTCGAGACCGCCCCTCTCCGGCCAGTTTTCCGGATCGAGATCCCGGTACAGCAGCAGCTTGGCGAAGCTGAACAGTCCCACATGGATCTCGTCCAGGAAGCGCCAGCCCGGCACGTCCTCGATCACATCCTGAACCGACTCGAAGTAGGCGGAGAGGTCGATCTCTCCTTCCGCCGGGAGGTCGGGCAATACGACCCGGAACTGCCGCGCCGCGAGTTCGAGCAGGCATGGGTTGACCACGACATCCTCGTCCAGGATCGATACGTGGTGGCGGCTGTTCACGTTCTTGCGGCTGAGGCCCACCGGCACAAAAAGCAGCGGCGCCTTCGAGGCCACGTCTCCCGCGCCGGGATCCGTCCACTCCACCATCCCGAGGGTCAGGAAAAGCGTGTTGCAGCCGCGCTCTTCCAGACCGCCGCGAGCTTCGCGCGCCAGGTGCAGGAGACGTGCCTGAAGAGCCTCCCCGTCCAGCGCGGTCTGGAGGTACCGATCCGCGTGCCGGGCATGCAGCGCGGCCTCGTTCCCCTCGAGCTCCGTCCGCTCGAACTGAACCTGCTCCTCGAGATCGACATCGTTCGGAGCGTCCTGCTCGAGCCTGGCCCCATCTTGCGCCTCCTCCGAGGACAGAAAGCGCATCGTCCTCGCCTCACCCACGACGATGCGCCAGATCTCCTCGGGAAGTTCATCCACGATCGTGACCGCCCCGCGCCCCGTCCCCCGGAAGTTCAACAAACGGTTGCGCCGGGTCAAATCAAGAAGGCTCTTGCGCATTCGCCCGAGAATGGTTCGCATTTCCTCGTTCAAGGGTCGGCTTCCTATCGGCTGCTTTGCAAAGACCGCAGATTGTACCTCCCGCCCCTGCCGAATGGGCGCTCACGCGATGGACTTTCCCCGAGTATGAAGATCCCAGGAACGTCCCTCGAAGTGGACGATTTCCGAACCTCCGATGCCTCGCTGCATCTCCTGACCCACTATCACGCCGACCACCGCCGGGGCATCAGGAGCGGAGAGCGCCGGCCGATTCTCTGTTCCACGGTCACGCGCCGGCTCCTGCTGGCGTTTCACGGCGCCGCCATCGACGCCGTCCGCACCATTGATCCTCTGGAGCGGCGGGAGCTTCCACGCGACGTCCTGATACGGGCCTACGATGCGCATCATTGCCCGGGCGCGCTGATGTTCCTGATCGACGTCGGCGAGAAACGCCACCTGCACACCGGTGACTTCCGATACGTGGCCGAGCACGATCGACATCCGGAGCTGTTCGAGGGAATCGACACGCTCTTCCTGGATACGACGTACAGCTCGACCAGCCAGGAGGAGGATTTCGAGCATCCGTCCCGCCAGGAGGCGATCGAGAGAATCCTGGAGCTGATCCGCAGCCATCCCGGGCGGAAGATCTACCTGGGCATCTACCTGCTCGGCAAGAACCGGATCGTGCAGGCCATCCACGATCATCTCAGCCTGAAGGTGCACATGCCGCCCCGCCACTTCAAGGTCCACCAGCTGCTCGGGCTCTCGGCGTGCGTCACCAGGAACCGGACGGAGACCAGGGTTCATGCCCTGCCGATGGGCACCTTCCAGTCGACCTTCCAGACCCGCCAGGGAAGGGCGGAACCCGAGGCGCTCGTCATTCTCCCCACCGGTTGGCGAGAGGGCCGGGGCTCGGGACCGAACTACCACTACATCCCCTACTCCGAACACTGCAGCAGCTCGGAGCTGCGCCGTTTCGTGGAGCGGGTGGCGCCGAGGAACGTCGTTGAGACGAACGAGTTCTTCTGAGGGGAGGCCGGAGCCCTGGCCCTTCGTGCTGCTTGCCTGTGAGTTCTTCGCAGCAGGCGCAGGAATCGAAATCGAAATCGAAATCGCTATCGAAATCGGAATCGATTGGATGCGATCTTCCGGATGGCATGAGACCAATCGATTTCGATGGCGATTTCGATTTCGATTCTTCGGTGGGCAGCCGAGCAAGTCGGGAACCCCTCTTTGGTTGCGGCTCCGCCGCGCCGTGTCCTGCGTGGTGAGAGAACCCTCAGCAATCTCTCACGACACCGCGCAGGCCGTCATCCGCCGCAGGGTCGCCCCGTCCGGATTCCCCACGACCGGGATGCCGCACGCCTCCGCCTCGCGACGGTAGAGTCCGTCCCGGAAGCTCCCGGCCAGCAGCAGCATCGTCGCGCCGGTGTAGAGCGATCCCCGCAGCCTCGGCGGAATCGCGGTCTGTTCGACCAGGATGTCGGGCAGAGTCTCACCCGCCACGTCCAGCTCTCCGACGGAACGCTCCAACCGCTCAATTATCGGGCGGACCACGGCCGCGGAGGGCGGCTCCAACCGCACCACCAGCGTGACCGGATCCTGTCCGGAGAACTCCCTGGAGAAGCTCTGAACCACGCGCAGCCACCCGTCCTCCCGGGGATCCGCAAAGAGCAACAGGCGCTGCTCCTTCGCCTGTTCCAGCCGCATCGGTTCCATCTCCGGATGCAGCGCCTCCTCGTACCTGAACGGCACATGGTCCCGTTCTGGATCGAAGGTCTTGGCCCTGGCCATCCTCAGGGCGGGATACGGAGTGGTCATCTCGCCCGTGTAGTCCCATTTGTGACAGAACCAGTCCCAGTTCTCCTGCATCAGCCGGTTGTAATCGATTCTCGACTTCCTCCAGGTGGCGGAGCCGAAGTGGTGCACGTAGACGTCGTCCGCCACCGCGATTCGGTACCCCCTGCGCACGAGCCGCAGGCACAGGTCGTCATCCTCAAAATTCCCCAGCCAGAAGCACGGGTCGAATCCCCCCACCTCGACCAGCGCGCTCCACCGGGCCACGGCGCACAGCGCGACGATGCGCGTGAGAAACCGGTGCTCACCAAGATGCTCCCGCGAGTACGCTGCCGCGAACTCCTTCAGCCCATCCAGCCCGTCGTATGACGCCTCGCTCAGCAACTGCGGACCGGAAGCCCTGTTGGTGCGCGCACCGACCAGGGCGATGTCGTCCGCGGATTCGAGCAGGCGGAGCATCCTGGTGAGCCAGCCGGCAGTCACCACCACATCGTTGTTCAAGAGGACGATCCACTCCCCCAGCGCGGCGCTGATCCCCTGATTGCTGGCGAAACCGAACCCCTCGTTCCGCTCGTTCTTCAGGTAGACGGCGCAATGACCCGCGGCCCTGAGCTGGCCCACGAGCGAGCGCAAATCCTCGTCCGATCCATTGTCCACCAGGATCAGCTCGAATCCTCGAGGCGTGTTCTCGATCAGGGCCTCGACACAGGTTCGAGTCATCTCCAGGTTGTTGTGGACCGGCAGGACCACGCTGACATTCGTGCTTTCCTCGCTCATCTTTCACCGCCTCCGTCCTGGATCGTCCAACGGATAGCGGGCGCGCAGCCGCCCGCATCCCTTCCGTCTTATCGGCCAGTCCGGGCCCGGCCTTGGGGCCTACGCGGGAGAAAACGCCTGTTTTTCGGCGCTGATTTCCGCCGGCGGGGAGAGGTTTGAAGACGGGGGTCATTCACCACAGAGAGCACAGAGGAAATGAAGGAGGATGGATCCTCTTCAAGCTCTGTGCCCTCTGTGGTGAGAAGAAGCCGGACTCCCCTACTTCACTCCGACCGCATAGCCGATCCAGACCCCTTCGTTGTCGAAGTTCTTGCGGCGCCTGTAGATACCGTTCGAATCCCCCTCATCCTCGTCCCAGTCGTCGGTGTAGGCGTCCACGCGCTTGAAGCCGGCCTCGAGCAGGAGGTCACGAATCTCCGGCAGGCTCCAGAATCTCCAGTGGTACGAGAAAGCCTTCCTGAGGCGGGTCCCATCCTTGAGCTTGAAGTGGATGTGGCAACGGAATGCGCCGTTGATCGGATTGAAGTACGCCTGGTCCCAACAATAGGAGAATGACGGCAGGCGCGTCCCGTCGAAGCAGACCTCCGGCGGAATGCGCCGCTCCTCTTCCGACTGCACCGCCGCCTCGCTGCCTCCAAACAGGTCGAGGACCAACAGGCCATCCTCCCTCAGGCCGGCGTGCGCCGCCTCGAAGTACGCCAGAAGCGCCTGGCGAGTGGAGAAGACCCAGTACGAGAAGTTCAGACCCACCGTCACGTCCGCCCGGGGCCGCAACACACGGCACACATCACCCTGGATCAGCTCGACCCGGGAGGCCGATTCGCCCAGGGCCGCCAGATTGTGCTGCCTTGCCCAATCGAGGGTTCTTCCGTCCAGATCAACGCCCACGGCCCGGTTCTTCCGCCTGCGCCTGACCCAGGAGCAGGCGAGCGCGGCGGTACCACAGAAGTCCTCCCGCAACAGGCGCAGTGGCCGGCCAGCGTGGCGCTCGTACACCTTGGCGGCGAAATCGAGGTCCGCATCGACGCTCTGCACCGAAGCCTCGTACAGGTGGTGACGATCGAACTTCGCCTGCCCGTTTCTCTTCGCCATCGCTCGCATGCTCCGAGGAACTCGATACGACCACGCAAGCTACGGTTTCCAAGGGAGACTTTCGAGTCGGAACGGTACCATTTCAGATCCCAGAGAGGCGAGCTTCACGAGGCAGCAGATGAGCCAGCAAAGACACTCCGATCGAAGGGCCCTCGTCAGCGGCGCCACCAGCGGCATCGGCCGGGCGACCGCACTGCGTCTCGTCCAGGAAGGGGCGTTCGTGGTCGGCACGGGCAGGAACGATGACGAGCTGGAGGCGCTCCGGGAGGCAGGCGGCGACAGACTGATCCCGCTGCAGGCCGACCTGACCGACGCGGCGGATCGCAAGGCGCTCGTTCAGCAGGCGATCGACCGCATGGGTGGACTGGACATCCTGGTCAACTCCGCCGGCATGATCGAGATGGGCGGCGTGGAAGCCGCTGGCCTCGAGGACTTCGACCGAACCATGAACCTGAACGTGAGGGCCCTCTACGACCTGACCCGGCTCTCGCTTCCCGCCTTGATTGAATCGAGGGGGAACATCGTGAATGTCTCGAGCGTGGCCGGCATCAGGGCCTTTCCGGGGGTGATGGCCTACTGCGTCAGCAAGGCCGCGGTGGACCAGATCACTCGCTGCGCGGCCCTGGAGCTCGCCGACAAGGGGGTGCGCGTCAACGCGGTCAATCCGGGAGTGGTGGTGACCAATCTGCACCGAAGAGGCGGCATGGGCGAGGAACAGTACGCCGACTTCCTGAAGCGCAGCGCCCTCACCCACCCCCTGGGCCGCGCCGGGACCGCCGAAGAGGTCGCCGGTCTGATCGCCTACCTCGCTTCGGACGAGGCCTCCTGGATCACCGGCGTGACCTACGCCATCGACGGCGGGCGCGGGGAGACCTGCCTGCGGTAGGGCGATATCGCTATCGAAATCGGAATCGGGATCGATTGGATTCTCCTTCCGGGTGGCATGAGACCAATCGATCCCGACATCGATACTCGAGCCCTCCACGGGTCGGCTTTCCACGATTCGAGTACGAGTACGGGATCGATGCCCGGCGCCTCTCTCTTTGGTTGCGGCTCCGCCGCGCCGAGCCCTTCGTGTCCTTCGTGGTGAATCCCTTGTCCGCAGCCGCGACGGGCTACTGAAGCCGCTTCCTCGCCTCCCGCAGCACGGCGACATTGAACGGATCCCTCTTCAGGAACGACTTGCGCAGGGCGGTCTGCTCGATCTCCACCGCCTGCTCCTTGACCAGGTCCCTCGCCCGTCCCAGGAACTCCAGCGCTTCACCCATCCGATCCAGGGCTTTCAGGCAGCGATAATGGATGAAGGTACTCTCCGCCTCCCTGCGGCGACCGCCCGCCCGCTGCCCCAGGTAGCGCATCCCCTTGCGACTGACCGCGTAGGCGAACCGCGGGCGCTTCTGGGCCAGGCGCACGAAGGCGAGCGCCGCATACACCAGGCTCTGCTGGCGCGGAAGGCCCAGGTCAGCCGCCAGCCCCACTGCCTGATTCGCATACTCCGCTCCCGCCGCCAGGTCGCCGTCGACGTTGTGCCGGGCGGACTCGAGCAACGCCAGGCTGGCCAGGGCGTAGACGTGAACTGTCCGGTCGCCCGCCTGGTCCAGCTCCGTCAACGCCTGCCGCAGCAGGTTCCTCCCCTCCAGGAACCTGCGCATGCGCATCGCCAGGTCTCCTCGCAGGAAGAGACAGCGGGCCTCCAGTCCCCGGTCGCTGTTCGCCCGCGCGATCCGGTTCGCCATGTCGACCGCCTTCTGCGCCCGCTCCAGGTCGGCGAACATCCGGTAGACGCGGGCCAGCTGGTAGAACGAACGCCCCCGTCCCCGCTCGTCGCGCAGCTTCTCGAACAGACGCAGGGCGCTCTTCAACGTCTCCAGGGCAGTGGCCGGGCGGTCGGTGCTGATGTGGAGCTGGCCGAGGAGCAGCAGGCCGAAAGCCCGTCCCTGCTCGTCCCCCGCCTCGGCAGCCAGCGCGTCCGCCCGGTTCAGCAGGTCCTCGTACCCGATCTCGCCCAGGGTCCTGAGGATCGCAGCGTTCGCTCTCAGGGCGGCCGCTTGCTGCCCGGGGTTCCGGGCCAGCAGCGCCGCGGCCTGTGACGCTTCCGCATGCTGGAGGGCCGCGAGGAACCTCCCGGTCGCTGCGTCGTGCCGGGCCAGCAGGACGTGCGCCTGAGCCTTCAGTGACGGATCGCTCACCTGGTTGGCCACCCGGGCCGCGAGGAGCAGGGCCTCGCCCTGCTTCTGCCGGTGTCCCAGGTGGCCCGCA
>JAZDLC010000281.1:0-17130 GCA_043802345.1 Planctomycetota bacterium
AGCAGGACACCCCCCGTTCGTCGCGCCCGGCGTGCACACGTCCCTCCCCAGATCCCGGCCCGCCCAGGAAGCACGCCCGAGAGCCACCCACAACCCTCACCCCAACCCTGCACCCCAGCCGCTCACACAAACCCCCAGACGCCCCCTTGCCCGCATCCCCTCACTCCACCCGCGCGCCCTCCTGCAGCGTCACAACCTCCCTCGCCTCCCACGCCTCCTCCAGCAACGTCCCGAACTCGATCGCCTCTTCCAACTCCCTGGCCTCCTCGGCCGAACCCCGGATCTTCGGCCGCTCGGGAGTGAACAGCGTGCAACAGTCGGGATGCGGGCGACTTGAAATATCGAACGTCCCGATCCTCCGGGCCAGTGCGATCGTCTCCTCCTTGTCGAAGGTGATCAGGGGCCTGATGACCAGCCGGTCGGCGGTGTCGGCGGTCACGGCGAGATTCTCCGCGGTCTGGCTGGCGACCTGGCCGAGCGATTCGCCGGTGACGTACGCTAAGGCGGAGACCTCCTCCGCCAGGCGGGCGGCCAGCCGGTTCATGACCCGGCGGTAGAGCAGGGTCCGGTAGGCCGCCGGCGACCCCTTCTTGATCGCAACCTGGATATCGGCGAACGGCAGGATGAACAGCCGGATCTTGCCGGCCCAGCGGGAGAGCGCCCGGGCGAGATCGATTGCCTTCTCCTTCGAGGCATCGCCCACGAACGGCGCGGCGTGAAAATGGAGCAGCGTGACTCTGAGTCCCCGCTTCATCGCCAGCCAGGCGGCCACGGGCGAGTCGATTCCCCCCGAAAAAAGCGCCACCCCGTCTCCCAGCGAACCGAGCGGGAGGCCGCCCGGTCCGGCGAGGCTGGCGGCGTACAGCAGCGCCTCGTTGTCGCGGATCTCCACTCCGAGCGTCAGGTCAGGTGCGCGCAGCTTCACGCGGAAGTCGGGGAACTGCTCGAGAACCGCATCGGCCACCTTCACGTTCAACTCGGGGGAGCGGAGCGGGAAGCGCTTGTCCGTGCGTCGGCTCTCCACCTTCATCGTGAGGCCCTTGCCCGTCGGTTGTCCGCGGCTCAGGAGCTCCTCCCGGACCACGTTGACCGCGGTCTCGCAGATGACGTCCAGATCGAGCGGAGCCGCCACCGTGGGGCTGGCGGACTTGACGCCGAAGACCCGGGCCGCGCGCTCCGCCACCGCGTACGAGTCCTGTGCTTCCCTGATCAGGATCCTGCCGTGAGGCCGCAGGATGGCGCCGTGGGAGTGGCTCTTCAGCGCGGAGCCGAGCGTGCGCTTCAGACATAGTTCGAAATCCCGGCGGTTTCCGCCCTTCAGCCCGATCTCTCCGTACCGGACCAGTACCAGTCGTTCACCGGGGTTCATCGGATCAACTCCCGAACCTCCGAGAGAGCGGCCGGCAACTCGGTCAGAAGCCGATCCAGATCCTCGGCAGAGGTCTGATATGAGAGGCTGATGCGGATCACGGAGCGAGCCTGCTCCAGGTCGAGGCCGAGAGCCTTGTAGGTGGGGGAGATCCTGTTTCTTCCAGCGTGACAGGCCGAGCCGGTGCCGATCACCACACCCCTTTGCTCCAGATGGTGCTGGAGGACTTCGCCCGGCACCCCGCCGAGCAGAGCCGCGGCGATGGTGGGCAGGCGGTGGCTTCGGCTCCCGAGCAGGCGGGTGTCCGGAAGCTGTTCCAGGCAGGAAAGAACCTGTTCATTCATCAGGGCGAGCCTCGGCCCGTTCGCGGCCAGGTTCCGCGCCGCCCGCGCGGCGGCCATGCCGAAGCCGACCGCGCCAGCCCCGTTCGCCGTTCCGGCGCGTCGGCCGTTCTCCTGTCCGCGGCCTTCGAGCCGCGGCACCGGGCGGGATCTCGAGAAGAGCGCCAGCGCTCCTGCGCCCTTCGGGCCGTGCAGCTTGTGCGCGGAAAGGGAGAGGGAATCGGCCACGGCCGCAAGCGGCTCGACGGAGATCTTCCCGAACGACTGTACCGTGTCCAGATGGAGGTGGGCCCGCGGGGCTCGCTCCCGCACGATGGCGGCCGCCTCGAGGACCGGCTGCACGCTGCCGTATTCGTTCTGACCGTGAATCAGGGAGACGACCGAGGTCTTCTCCGTCAGCAGATCTCCCAGGTGATTCAGGTCGAGGCGGCCGGCGGAGTCGACCCGGACCTGCCGGCAGGGGATGCCGAGCAGGTTGGAGACCGACTCCGCGGCCCGATGGACCGACGGATGCTCCACGGACGAGATCACGAGTTGGTCCCCCTTCCGCAAGCGGGCGTAACCGAAGAGGGCCAGATTGTTCGCCTCGGTGCCGCCCGAGGTGAACACCAATTCGGTGAGGCGCGAGCCAAGAGCGGCAAAGACCTGCTCCCGTGCGCCCTCCACAGCCCGGCGGGCGGCCACCCCCGGCCCATGCACCGATGAGGGGTTCCCCTGCTCGCGCGTCAGGTAAGGCAGCATGACCTCGAGGATCGCGGGATCCAGCGGCGTGGTGGCCGCGTTGTCGAGATAGACTGCGCTATTGTCGTAACTCATGACCAGATCAGTAGATTACCAGATTGCAATCGAGCTTCCGGGGTTCAGTTTCCGGGTCGCATGTGACGACAAGATACCGTTCCGCTGGGGGTGGTCGCTCTATAGAGTGTCCGGTTTCCTCAGACCAAATCATTTCGACTCGACGAGCAGCCGTGAGAATCGCCTCGCTTTTCAACATGCCCGGAATCTTGATCCGGCACAGGGAACTCCTGTGGTCGTTCATCTGGCGTGACCTCAAGGCCAGGTACGAGGGGTCGCTGCTGGGCCGCTTGTGGCCGATCCTGAACCCGCTGATCATGTTCCTGGTCTACTACTTCGTGTTCGCCGTCATCATGAACATGAAGTTGGAGGACAAGGGAGTTGTCATCGACAACAAGTCCCTGATGGGCCTGTACATCATCTGCGGGATCATCCCCTGGGTGGCCTTCTCCGATTCCATTATGCGCTGCACCAGCGTGGTGCTGGAGAACGGCAACCTGGTCAAGAAGATCGCCTTTCCGTCCCAGTTGCTGCCGGTCTACGCGGTGGCGGTCAACACCATCTACTTCCTGATCGGTCTAGGCGTCTTCCTGTTGGCCCGACTGCTGTTCTTCTACGACCTCGGGGTGGGGGGCGTCCCCGGTCTCCCCTCCTGCTGGCCGATGCTCCTCTTGATCATCCCCCTGCAAGCGATCTTCACTGTTGGACTCGGGCTGTTCCTGGGCGCGTTCAACATCTTTATTCGAGATACCTCCCAGGTCATGCCGCTGATTCTCCAGTTCTGGTTCTTCACCACGCCGATCGTCTATCCCGACACGATGATCACCGACAACCTCCCTGAATACGCGTTCCTGATGCAGCTAAACCCGATCTACCACCTGATGGATGTGTACCGCTCCTGCCTGCTGTACGACTATCACGGATTCGGGGGAGCTCCCTGGCTCCCGCTGGGGATCTTCGCCGGCTGCGCCGTCCTGTTCTTCCTGCCCGGATACGCCTTCTTCCTGAAGACCCGCGGGAGGTTCGCGGATGAGCTCTGAGCAAGACGGCGCGCCGTACGTTGTCGCCAGCGGCCTCTCCAAGAAGTACAAGATCTATCCCACGCCGTTCCATCGCATCCGCGAAGGGCTTTCGATCCGCCGCAAGACTTTTCACAAGGAAGTCTGGGCCCTGAGAGGCATCACTTTTGAAGTGAAGCCGGGCCGGGCCCTGGGGGTGGTCGGATCGAACGGCGCCGGCAAGTCGACCTTGCTGAAAGTGCTCTCCGGAACCACGCTGCCGACCCTCGGCACCTTTCAGATCTCCAAGAAGGTGGCCTCGCTGCTGGAGCTGGGTACCGGATTCCATTCCGAGTTCACGGGCAGGGACAATATCTTCCTCAACGCCTCGGTGATGGGATTCACTCGCAAGGAGATCCGCGAGCGGCTGAACGGAATCATCGAATTCTCGGAGCTGGGGGCGGCCATCGACCAGCCGGTGAGGACCTACTCCTCCGGCATGGTGATGCGCCTCGGCTTCTCGGTGGCCACCGCCATCGACCCGGACGTGCTGATCGTGGATGAGATCCTGGCGGTGGGCGATCTGCACTTCCAGAAGAAGTGCGTTGACCGCATCTTCGACTTCCGCAGCCGGGGCAAGACGATCATTCTCTGTTCCCACTCCCTCTACGACATCCGACAGGTCTGTGACGAGGTACTCTGGCTCAAGGACGGCCAGGTGGAGCAACATGGGGATCCGCTGGAAGTCACTACCGACTACGCGGCGTACGAGCGGTCGCTGAACCTCGAGGAAGACAAGGGACGGGACGATCCTGCCCAGTCACCAGAGAGAAACCCGCCCCGCCTGGACAGGGTCGTGGTGCATGACCAGAGCGGCGAGCTGGCGTCGCAGCTCCACACCGGCCTCCCGCTGACGCTGATGCTGGAATACCATGTCCCGGAGACATGGAAGGGAACCCTCTACTGCGCCTTCGCCATCTGGGACGCGAGGAACACCTTGATGGGCGTGGCCTCGACCGGGCACGAGAAGGTCGACACTCCCGGTGAATCGGGTGGCCGGTTCCGGGCGGTGGCGCAAATACCCCGGATACCCCTGATCGAGGGCGAGTTCACGGTGGTGGGATACCTGTACGACGACAAGTGTCTGCACATGTACGACCACATGATGTTCGACGGGAAGCTCCGCTTCACGCCGTTTGTCGGCCAGCTTGGCGAGATGTCGTTCGGACATACATGGCACTTCGAGAAACTGTAGGTTCTCGTATCCAGTGAAGGACGTCGCGGCCGTACTGCTGAACTACAACTCTGGCGCGCTGTGTGTGTCGGCGGTTGAGTCGTTGCTTGATCAGCGCTTCAGCGCGGAGGATGGCGGACCCGGGTCGCTCCAGCTTCTGGTCGTGGACAATGCCTCCCCCGAGGATCAGCACGAACACCTGGATCCGTTGACGGAACTGGGAGTGGAACTGGTCTACCACGGCCGGAACGACGGCTACTCGGGCGGAATGAACCTGGGGATGTCGCTGGTGGACGCGAGGTACGTGCTGATCGCGAATCCGGACGTTCTGGTCCTGCCGGAAGCGCTCGAGCGGATGCTCGCGCTCTTGCGGAGCGACGCCAGCGTGGGGATGGTCGGTCCCCGGGGGTTCCTGGACCCTGGACGCTTCCTGCTGCTGCCGCCCAACGATCTGCCAACCCTGTCGCTTCACATTCAGTCGTCCCTGGGCCGGGTCTACCAGAAGATCGCCCGCCGCGTGGCGCATGACCGCTCCAGGCGCTTTCTGAAAGGCTGGCTGGCGGAGGGGCCGTTCGAGATCGACATGATCTCCGGCTTCGGCATGTTCCTTCCCACCGATCTGGCCCGGAAGTTGGGACCGTTCGACGAGCAGTATCCGTTTTACTTCGAGGATGCGGATCTCTGCCGCCGCTTGCGGCGGATGGGCCGGCGGATTCTGATCGAGCCGCGGGCGCACATGGTCCACTACTACGACCAGAGCGCCCGGTCGGTGCGGGCAGAGGTGTCGCGGAAGTACGAGGTCTCGCAAGCGTACTACTACCGGAAGCACTATGGACGGATGGGGTCGTGGCTTTTCAGGCGGTTCGGCGAATACGCCGCGGCCCGGGCCGGCAGGGCGGAGGGGTGGGGATTCTCGAAGTTCGACGACCTGGGAGAGGCCGATCGGCCGGTTTGCGTCGAGCTGCCCGCGAAGCGTGATTTTGTGCTGGAGATCACCTCCGATCCGGCCTTCCTTTTTTGCGGCGGCCACTGCGCAACTGGGCTCGAGATCACCATCGGCAGGTCGGCCTGGGCCATGCTGGACCGGGGACGCTGGTTTGCGCGCCTGCTCGACAGGAACGATCTCACCCTGATCCGGGCGGTGACCTTCGAAAAGACGACCCCCGCGGATGGCCCGACCTCCTGGGCCGACCTTCGCGCGGAGGCGGCCGCGGAGGGTTCCTCGTGACGGTGATTGCCGGACCGCGGGTTTCCACCGTCGTGCTCTCCTGGAACACTGAGGAGCTGCTCAGGAGCTGCCTGCTTTCGCTTCGCGCCATGCCCGATGCGGATCGCCGCGAGTTGATCGTGGTGGACAACGGATCGGACGACGACAGCGCGGGAATGGTCGAGCGGGAGTTCCCCGAGGCGCGTCTGATCCGGACCGGGCGCAATCTGGGATACGCCGAGGGGAACAACGTGGGCATTCGGGCGGCCCGGGGACGGTACGTGTTGCTCCTGAACAGCGACACCGAGGTCGAGCCCGACTCGATTTCGCGGCTTGCGGACTTCCTGGATCGGAACCCGGAGTATGGCGCGGTGGGAGCGCAACTCCTGAGTCCGGACGGATCGATCCAGCAGGCCTGCATGCGGTTTCCCACGCTCGCGGTGGCGATTGGCTTCGACACCTGGTTCGGGAAATGGTCATTCCTGGAGACGCGGATCGACCACTACTTCTACGCCGACTTCGACCACACCCATTCTGAAGACGTGGACCAGCCTCCCGGCACGGCCCTGATGGTGCCCCGCAAGGTCTACGACAAGGTGGGATTGCTCGATCCGGATCTCTTCCTCTTCTACAACGACGTGGATCTCTGCCGCAGGATTCGCAAGAGCGGCTACCGCATCCGCTACCTGGCCGACGCCAGAATCCTGCATCACGGCGGCGCCTCCACCAGCCGCTACGGCAGCTTCGCCGCGGAGTGGCACAAGAACCGGGCCCGCTACTACCTCCGCTCCCACGGCCGCTTCGGCTTCTGGCTGGCCAAGGTGATGAGCGCCTGGCGCGCCTGGGAACTCTGGTGGAAGGAGGTGCGCAACATGAGCGACCCCTTGGAGAAGGCAGCGGCGACGAGGCATGTGAGGAGTGTGGCGATGGAGGTGTTGAGGGACCGGGGAAGCGGTGATGCGAGAGTGAGGGCGGAGCCTGCTGGGGAGGAGTGAGGGGGGGTTGAGTGCGACACGGCCGGGCGCCCCGGGGGGCAGAGGGGCGCAGTCGCTCAGACAGGCTTGGGAAGACCCTGCGCAACTCGCTTTGTCCCCTCTGCCCCCCGGCTCGGCCTGCTGGCGTCTCGCTTCGGGTGAGCGGTCCTCATGTCACTTGAGGGGTGGTTTCTGAAGGAGGGGACCGACCGATGGATGCAAAAGGAGGTCCCGACCTGGATGGATGGGGTGGGGGGTCGGTAGGAGGGGTTCCCGTGTTGGGAAGGAGTGTCGAGTTCATGAGGTACGCGAGAAGGACCCTTCGTACTCGTACTCGAATCGTGAGCTACTACGTTGGCAGGTCAGTGCCGCCCCACGGCTCCTGCCTGCTGGCGTCGAGTGGGAAGGGGGAACCCTGACGATCCGTGAGGGCGCTAGAACACGTCGGAATCGCCGATGGTGTAGAACCAGTTGGCCCGCACCCAGGCCGGGTCGAGGGTCGGCTCGTAGACCTTGATGCAGAGATTCGCGTACGACTTCTCCACCGAGAACCCCTGGCCGAGCATCAGGTCGTAGAGGGGGCTGGTGGGGGGGATCCAGCTCTCGATTCTGGGCTGACCCGTGTCGCGCGCCAGCTTCACGGTGTGCGCAAGAAGCCTGGCAACGGCGGGCCGATCGCGGCTGTCGACCATGATCTCCGTGAGGGCAAGAATCGGCGGTCCCATCCAGTTGGCCCGCGTGACCCAGACCGCCCGCAGTCCTCCGGAACCGTCGGTCAGGCCGAACGACCCGTAGGCGACTCCGGGGCAATCGGTGTACCGCCAGTTGAGGTACGTGGACGTGCGCTTGATGGCCATCGGCAGGGAGGGGCGCAGTCGCTCCCAGAGGGCGTCCACGCGTTCGTCGAACCTCTCCAGCGGCACGATCTCCCCTTCCGTGCACGCGCCGGAGCCGACCTCGTCATCGTTCCTGTGGTTGAACAGGTTGCGGTAGACGGCGCTCACCGGAGCCGCGATCGGCACATAGTCCAGCATCCGCACACCGATCCGGTACGCCTTCTTGTTGGGGAACCCGTACCCGAAGGCGTTCACCTCCGGCTTGCCGTAGTGCTCGAAATAGAACCGAGCGACTCTGAGGAACGCCCCCTCCCTTTTCAAACCCCGGCGGTAATCCCGGTGCACCACCGAGTCGATCCCCTGGCCGCAGCAGACGTCCTCTCCGTTGAGATGAACGCGCGCTGGCAGGCAGGCGTATTGCGCGACCATTCGCCCGCCGGGTTCCTGTCCGACCACCACCTGCGTGCCGGCCGGGTTGTTCAGGAATTCCCACTTCCACTGCTCCGCCGTTCTGGCCCGATAGCTGGGATCGTCCTCCGCGAACACCTCATTGAACAGGGTCAGAAGCCCCTTCTCATCTCCTGCCTGGAACGAGCGCACAGTGATCTGCTGACTGCTCACAAGAAATACCTCATGCTGGGGACACCAGAAGGTACCCAACTCTCGCGCTCCTTTCGAAGAAAAGGATTGGCCAGGAGTCGATCTGACCTCCGCAAACGCCCCGTGCGCCCGGTACACTCCCCGAATGGTCAAATATCTCGATTCCCCCCCCGCTCCGGCGAGACTTTCAGGCCCCGTGGTCCGGGGCCGCGTACTGGTGTTTGCTCCCCATCCGGACGACGAGACCATCGGCCCCGGCGGCACGCTGCTGCAGCATTCCCAGGGGGGCGATGAGATTCACGTCGTGTTCGTCACCGACGGCACCTCCGGAGATCCGAGTGGCCAGGAGGATCCGCAGGCCTACGCGGAAGTCCGCGTAAGAGAGGGGCGCGCGGCTGCCGAGATACTGGGAATCGGAGGAATCGAGTCCTGGGGGCTCCCGGACAACCACAAGGTGACCGAGGACGATCTGAGCCTGTTCGTGCCGAGGATGATCGAGACCATCCAGAAGGTCAAACCGGACGTGATCTACGCTCCCCACGAAGGGGATCAGCACCGCGATCATTACGCCACCTGCATCGCGCTGCGCCGGGCGCTGGCCGGCCTGAGGCGTCCGCCGATGGCGTTCGGGTACGAGGTCTACAGCGCCAGTCTCGCCTCCCACGTGGTCGACATCTCCGATCAGTACGAGCGCAAGATGGAGGCGCTCAAGTGCTACGGAAGCCAGCTCGAACATACTGACATCGAGCGCTTCGTCACGGGGCTGAACGCCTACAGAGCGGTGTTCCTCCAGAAGGGAGCCCGCTTCGGAGAGGCGTTTGTGCCGCTGATCCGAGCGAAAGACGCCGGCCGCCGATGAAGATCCTTCACGCGGTCCACAACTTCCCGCCGGAATTCGTGGGCGGGACCGAGGCGTATCTTTCGGGGCTGGTCGAACGCCAGGTCCGGAACGGGCTCGAGGTGGTGGTGGTCACCGGCAGCGAGGCGCCCGGCCGCGATCCGGCCGAAGAGCAGTGGGCCGGCTGCCGGGTGGTCCGCCTGCATCACGACTCGAGCACGGAGCGGTACTCGGTCCATTTCCAGATTCCCCGGTTGATGGTGGAGTACAGCCGCGTCCTGGCGCAGGAGCAACCGGATCTCGTCCACGTCCATCACTACCTGAATCTCGGCATCCCGCTGGTGGGACTGGCGACCACCCACGGCATTCCGGCGGTCGTCACGCTGCACGACTTCACCGCGGCCTGCCCCCGTTTCTTCCTGATCCGGCCCGATGGAGAGTTCTGCGGCGACGCCGGACCGCTCACGGACGAGCGGTGCTTCAACTGCTGCCAGGAGGAGTACGACGGCAGCGACGCGGCCCTGGCTCGCGAGTTCCGTCTGCGCAGGGCGTTCTTCGAGGAGGAACTCTCGCTGGCGAGTCGAATCCTGGTGCCATCGGAGAAGGCCGCCGGCTATCTCAAGGGCACGCGGCTCTTCCCGGAGAGCTTCGAGTTTCTCGCTCTCCCGCTGGGGATGCCGCACCAGTTCTCGCCATCCGCCCGGGTCGAGGCGCCCGGAAGGGTGCGACTGGTTCTGTTCGGGAATCTCGCCCCCGTCAAGGGGATCGAACTGCTGTTCGAGGCGCTCGCCGGCCTGGCGCCGGACTCTCTCGGCCGCATCTCGCTGCTGCTGCTGGGCGCTTGCACCGACCCGGCGCTCGCGGCCCGGATCGGGGAGGGAGTGCCCGGGCTCGATCTCCGGCACGAACCCGGCTTCGATCGGCGGCGGCTGGAACGGCTGCCGGAGGAGGCGGATCTGGCGGTCTTCCCCGGCACCGCGGCCGAAACCTATTCGCTGGTGGTGGATGAGGCGCTGGCTCTCGGGCTGCCTGTGATCGTCTCCGACCGGGGCGCGGCGGCCGATCGGGCGGGCGAGGCGGGGATCGTGGTCCGCACCGGCGATGTCTTGCATCTGCGGCAGGCGATCGAGTCGGTGCTCACCAACCCTGACCTCCTGGACCGGCTGCGGACCAGGATCCCGCGCGAGCCAGCGACCCTGGAAGAACATGCGCGGCGCCTGGAAGAGATCTATCGCTCGGTCTCGGACCGCGGCCCGTCCTCGCCGCGGCCAGGGGAGAAGGCCGCCCCGGCCCTCGAGTTCGACCCGGGCTTCACCTTCCCGCCGCTGCTCGAGTTCGCCGCCGTCCCAGGGGGTCACGTGGTCGTGCTGGCGCCGCACCCCGATGATGAGGTGATCGGGCCGGGGGGCGCGCTGGCCCTGCACACCGCCCGGGGGGACCGGCTGACGGTGGTCCACCTCACTGACGGCGGAAGCGGGGACCGGGAGAACCTGGCGCAAGGCAAGATCACCAGCGTCCGGAAGCAGGAGGCGCGGGCTGCCGGAGAGATCCTCGGTGTGACCCGGTTCGAGTCGCTGGACTTCCCAGATGGCGGCCTGCGCCCTGAAGGGGCGTTCCTGGCCGGCCTGGCTGGCCTGCTCGACTCGCTGGCTCCGGACGTCCTGTATGCGCCCTCGCCGTTTGAACACCATCCCGATCACCGGGCGACCGTGCAACTGGTCGCGGCCATGGCCTCGCGGCTGAACCCTGCGCTTCCGGTGATCCTGTACGAGGTCAATGAACCCCAGCCGGCCTCGTTCCTGCTCGACATCACGCCAGTGCTTGATAAGAAGAGGGACGCCCTCCGGCAATTCGCCAGCCAGCGGGTCTACCTGGACGTGGCCGAGAACACCCTGGCCGTGAACCGGGCCCGGACCAGCAACGTCGACCTCGAAGCGGTGGAGGCGGTGGAGGCGTTCGTACAGGTCGGGGCCGGCCGCCTGCAGGAGTGGCTGCGGCAAGTGGCGGGCTTGCGCAAGGTGATGAGAAACGTGACCACGGCCGCGGAGGCGCCTTCGCTGATGGAGAAGCCCTTGACTCCGACTGTCCCCGTGTCCGCGGTCATCTCGACCTGGAACAAGAACGCCGGCGTGCGCGAGAACCTGCTGGCGCTGGCGCGCCAGTCCAAGCGCCCGGCGGAGATCATCGTGGTGGACAACGCCTCCACGGACGGCACCCCGGAGATGATCCGGACCGAGTTTCCAGAGGTGCGCCTGATCGAGATGCCGCACGACAAGAAGGGTGCCTGCGAGACGTTCAACATCGGCTTCAAGGCGGTGACCCAGCCGTTCACGGCCATCATGGATGATGACGTGGCCGCGCCGCCGAACTGGCTCGAGACCCTGTTCGAACGGATCGGGCGGGAGCCGGAGACCACGGCCATGGTTTCCTCGAAGGTGGTCGAGCCGGGCATGCCGGAAGAGTTCCTGAACTCGGCGGCGGTCAACCGCGAGCGGTACATGGCGACCTTCCGGGGCTGCGGCACCCTGGCGCGCACCGATGTCCTGAAGGCCGCGGGGTATTACGACGAGAAGTTCTTCATCTACGGGAATGAGCGGGATCTCTCGGCCCGCGTGCTCTCCCTGGGGTACCGCATTCTTCAATGCCCGCAGGCGGAGATCTTCCACAAGACGCCGTTCGGCATGAAAGCGGGAAAGCGCTCGCTCTACTTCCACGTGCGGAACTTCTGGCTGTACGCCTTCAAGAACTGCACCTGGCGGCAGGTCATCCGCGCCGGCTGGGTCCTTGGGCTGAAGGGGCTGGGTGTCGGCAGGAAGAGCGGTTTCTCCAGCGACGCCACCGGCACCATCGGCATCGACCGCGCTGTGAAGGATGTGGATGGCGGACTCTGGATCGTGTTCAAGGCTTCTCTGGCAGCGTTGGCCTTGCTTCCCTACTGCCTGAAGCATCGACAGGTCTGCCGCGCGGAGGACTTCGAGCCGCCCGTGATGTAGCCTCTGGTGGCAACGCAGTCATGCCCGAACCAATCACCGCGACCGTTTGCACCTTCAACGCCGAGCAGGACCTCCAGGATTGCCTGCAGTCGCTGCTGGACCAGCGCCCGGCGCCATTCGACGAGATCATCGTGATCGACAACGCCTCGTCGGACGGCACGGTGGCGTTGGTGGAGCGGGAGTTCCCCGGCGTGCGGCTGATCAGACTGGAGACCAACGAGGGGCCGTGTCCCGCCCGGAATACCGGCCTGAGGGAGGCGCGGAACCGCCATGTCTTCCAGGTCGACTCCGATGTCGTGGTGCTGCCGGACTGCGTTGAGCGCCTGCAAAGGGAGATGGCGTGCGACGACGACCTCGCGGTGGTCTTTCCGCGCGGCCTGGATGCCGGTGATCTCGGGACGGTCCATTACGATGGGGGCTCTCACCACTACGCCGGCGTCATGGCTCTCCGCCACTTCTACCGGCCCGTGGAAGAATGCACCTCCGCCGCCGAGGATGTGGACGCCTTCGTGTCGCTGGCCGCCCTGGTGGATCGGGACAAGCTGCTCGAAGTCGGCGGCTACGACCCGGCCTTCTTCATCCTGTTCGAGGATGCGGACCTCTCGTACCGGCTGCGAGCCTGGGGCTACAAGATTCGCTCCCTTCCGGATGCCATCGTCCACCACCGCGCGGGCACAGCGGGAATCTCCTTCCGCGGAGGGAATGTCTACCCGGCCCGCCGGCTCTTCCTGCACTCCCGGAATCGCTGGATGGTGATCCTGAAATGCTACCGGCTGCGCACGCTGATCCTGAGCATGCCGGGAGTGCTGCTGCTGGGTGCCGCCTACGTCGTTTTCGCCTGGACTCAAGGGGCCTTGCTGGAGTATCTGCGGGCCAAGCGGTCGCTGATCGCCCACTTTCCGCACATCCGCGAGGAGCGGCGCCGGCTGGCCCGTCACCGGCGGGTCGCCGACCGCGAACTACTGGGATCGCCCGATCTGACCTTCTCGCCCAAGATCGAGCGGGGCAGGGGGGGATCGCTGGGAGAGCGGATACTGACCAGGATTCTCCAGTTCTATTGGATCCTGATTCGCCCCTTCGTGGGTTGATCCGGCTCTTTCTGCCTGTCCGTAAAGGCTTGGCGGTGTAGAATCCAGCCAATGTCAGCCGAGACAGAAACCCCTCCCTCCGCCGAAACCGTCGCGATCGTCCTGAACTGGAACGGGGCGGCGGATACGCTCCGTTGCATCTCGGCGCTGCAGGCGTCCCGGCCGGCGCCGCCCCGCATCGTCGTGGTGGACAACGGCTCGGTGGACGACTCGAAGGCGAGGATTCTCGCGGAATACCCCGACCTGACTCTGCTCGAATCGGGGGCGAATCTGGGGTATTCGGGCGGCAACAACCTCGGCATCCGCTGGGCCCTCGAGCGGGACGCGGAGCGGATTGTGCTGCTGAACAACGACGTCGAGGTGGAGCCGGACTGCGTCGCCCGGCTGGAGCAAGCCCTGCAGCGGGATGGTCAGGCGGGAGTGTCCGGCCCGATCATTCTCACTCGCGGCACGCCGAATCGGATCTGGGCCGCGGGTGGGGAGCTGACTCACCGTGAGAATGTCTCGAGACTGCGGGGATTCGGCCAGGTGATGAACGGCCTCTACAGCAAGGACGAGTTCGTCGACTACCTGCCGGGGTGCGTGCTGATGGTGCGCCGGGACGTGTTCGAGAAGGTCGGCCTGCTGGAGGAATCGTACTTCTGCTACATGGAAGACGTGGATTTCGGTCAGCGGGTGCACGCGGCCGGCTTCAAGAACCGGCTCGTCGCTTCCGCCACCGCCTTTCACAAGCCTTCGTCGTCCACCGGCGGCGGCTACAACGCGGCCCGGAAGTACATGAACGCGGTCAACTCCGTGCACTTCCTGAGGCGCCACGGGTCTTTCCGGGCCTGGGCCGGATTCGCGCTGTTCGATGTCCTGGGTCTGCCGTTCGCGCTGGTGATCGCCACCTTGCACGGGTGCCCGGGGGCGGCCGTGGCCAAGTGTCGCGGTCTGATCGACGGCTTGCGGGGGGTTCAGATCACTGCCGATCGGGTCAAGAAGTATCTGCGCGGATCGTGATGCGTCTTCTTCTGGTGCTTGATTCCTTGTCGATGGCCTCCTCGGACCTGATCTGGAACAGCTCATGAAGATTCTGCTGATCGCCCATGGCTACCCCAGGGAGCTGATCGGGGGCACCGAACTCTACGTGGAGAGGCTGGCGCGGGAACTCCAGGGGGAGGGGCACCAGGTCTCCGTGTTCGCCGGCTCCGTCGACTGGCGGGAGCAGTTCCATACCGAGCCGTTCGAACTGGACGGCATCTCCGGCCTCAGGGTGCATCGCAACGATCTCTACTTCGATCGCTGGGACAAGGGGTACAACCCGCTGGTCTCGGCAGCGCTTCACCGCCATCTGCTGGAGATCCGGCCCGACGTGGTTCACCTGCACCACTGGATCCGGCTCAGCACCGACCTCGTGGGGGTGGCGGCCCGGCTCGGCATTCCCGCGGTGGTGACGGCCCATGACCTCTACACGACCTGCCCCCGGGTCTTCCGCCTGCGGGGCGAGCACGGGGACGAATGGTGCGACCAGCAGATGGGGGAGGATGCCTGCACCAACTGTGTTCAACGCTGGAAGTTCCAGCAGGACGCGGAGATCGCGGCCGCGCTCTCGAGCTACCAGGAGGACATGCGCCGGGAACTGGTCCTGGCCCGGAGGATCCTGGCGCCGAGCGGGTCGCACGCGCGGTTCCTGCAGGAGCATCTCCTTCTCCCCGCCGGGAAGTTCGAGGTCGTCCCGCATGGCTCCCTGGCGGAGGGGTTCGAGGCCCGGCCGAAGCGGGGGGAGGACGGACGCGTCCACCTGGTGTACTGGAGCCACTTACATCCGATCAAGGGCGCGCATCTGCTGCTGCGAGCGGTGGCGGAGTGCGGCGTGGCCGATCGCTTCCATGTTCATCTCTACGGAGAGCCGTCCGGTCCGGCCTACAGGGAGCGGCTGGAAGAGCTCGCGCGGGCGATCCAGGTCACCTTCCACGGCGCTTTCAGGCCCGCCGATCTGGTGAGCGCCACGATGGATGTGGCGGTGATTCCCACCCTGGCCCGGGAGTCGTACTCCTTCTTGCTGGACGAGGCGGTCATGCTCGGAGTGCCGATCCTGGCCACCGACTTCGGGGCGATCTCCGAGCGGGCCACCCCACGGGTGATGACCTTTCAGCGGAACGACCCGGCGGACCTGGCGGCCCGGTTGAAGCGGATCGCGGAGGAGCCGGACCTGCTCGAGCGGATGCGTGCGTCCAGTCCTCCGGACCTGATCGACTTCAAAGAGCATCTCAGGAGACTGCTGCCGATCTACGAGCGGGTCCTTTCGGAGGGGCCGCCCGAAGCTCCGCTGGCCGGCGAGTGGGATCGTCTGCGGGAGCAGTGGGACCGGCGCGAGGTGCTGTTTCGGGAGTTGGTCCGGATCGAGAGCTGGGAAGACGTGGTGAAGGAACTCCGCCGGCGGGTCTCCGAGCTGGAGGATGAGCTGCGGGGGAGGTAGTCCGGTGCGACAGTTCCGGTTTCCTGAGGGGGATGACTGCTGAGGAAGGCAGGAATGTAGGCAGCCTAGAGAAGAATCACTTCCTGCCTTCCTCAGCGGAATCGAAAGCCGTGACTTCCGGCGCAAGGCGCAGGCACCTACCCTGACCCGACCTGTTCCCGGGCTGCCCGAATCCAGACCTTGATGCGCCGCTCCAGCAGCAGCTTTCCCGAGGGTGCGATGCGGTTCAGTCGTTGCAGCAGGGAGCCGCTTTCCTGCCGCGCCAGGTCCGCCACCGACTTGATGCCGAGCCGGCCCAGGAGGCGTGCGTTGGCCGCGCCGAGTCCGCTCAGCTCGATCAAACGCGCCTCCTCCAGGATTCGCTCCACGCGGGCCCGAGGCGTCACCAGCAGTCCGGCCAGCCGCTCGACTCCGCCTTCCTCCTCCCCGGCGAGGAGCAGGTCCCGCAGGTCGCTCAGACCTGAGATCGCCAGGATGGCGGCCTCCCGCAGATTGGCCGACTCGAGCCGTTCCACGCTGGCGATGGTGGAGTCGACCGTCCGACGTTCCAGCGCGAAGATGGTGGCCAGGCAACCGAGGGCAATCAGGCCCGGGAGGGCGAGCAGGCGGACGGGGGCCGGGATCGCCCGGGCGACCCGGTGCATGCGTGAAGCGGCGGTGCCAGGGGGCGGTTCGAACGGCACCGAGAGGCCCAGGATCTCCAGCGCGCGCAGGGAGGCGTACGCTTCCAGCGCGAACGGCGCGAAACCGAGGAACCCGAGCGGCGGCATCTCCACGCCGAAGGTCCGCTCGAAGAACGGCACGGTGTAGATCCAGTGGGCCCGCGCGGGCATGTTCATCAGCTCCCAGTAGAGGCCGCACACGAGACCCGCGGACAGGAGGCGGAGCAAGCGGCCGGGTCTTCCTTTCTCCAGATCCCGCAGCAGCGAGGGCCAGCCGGCCCTGCGGTTGAACGGTTCCAGGAGCAGCACCAGGAAGCCCCAGATCAGGGGGAAGAAGAAGTCCGGCCAGACGAGCGGAAGCAGCAGCATCAGCGCGCCGGCGGCGACCATGTTGCGGCGGTGGCTGCCGCTGGTCCGGAACGGCCGGCTACGGGTGGCGGCGAACAGGCCGTGGGCGCCGAACAGGTCGAACAGCTCGATCAGTCCCGGCAGGACCGTGGCGAAGGAGAAGGCCAGGAACAGACGGGACAGCACCGGGTCGGGCGGGGTGTTGACGTAGTACCAGTTCTCGACCCTGAGGTTGAGCGCCTCGAACAGCAGCCAGAACGGCAGCGACCAGCAGAGCAGGGAGAGGAACGCCAGCGGACGGTCCACCAGCAGCGAGCGCCCCCGTTTCCGCCGCACCAGACCGTCGAGAACCAGCAGCGCCGGATACCAGGCGAACAGGAAGAAGT
>JAZDLC010000282.1:0-3848 GCA_043802345.1 Planctomycetota bacterium
GGTTGACGTAGGTAAAGAGACCGTCGGCATCGACCTCCCAGGCGACGGTGCCACTGTGCTCCGCGAGCTGGTTCAGGCGGTCCCTGCCGGCCTGGAGCTCCGCCCGCTGCGCAAGGATGCTGCGATCGGTCCGGCGCAGCGCCACGAACAGGAACCCGAAGAGCGCGGCCAGAAGCACCAATGCCGTTCCTGAACCGACCATGAGCAGCCGGTCGAACTGAAGTATGGCGGAGGTCGCATCCCAGAAGAGGATCAGGTCGCCCACCTCGGAGCCGGAGGCGTAGAGGAGCGGGATGACCTGAACCCGCCATGAGCGGCCGCCGAACTCGGCCTCCGCGGTCTTCTCGAGGTGCTCATGACCGTTTTCGCGAACGAACCGCTCGGCCTCGTCGGGGAATCGGGGAAACGACGAGAAGATGATCACCTTTTCAGGGAAGCGGCTCCAGGAGTCCTCCCGGCCCAGCATCTTCATGCCCACTTCCCACCCCCTGCGCGTCAGGGCAGCCTTGTAGATGGAGGCTGCCAGGCTGACTCCGTGCGTGTCCTGAACATGGACCAGGATGTCCTCGATCTCCTTGCCCAGCTCCAGGTAGCCGATCAGTTCGTGATCCGCGAAGATCGGACGAACGGCCCGCAGAGTGAATGTGCCGAGCGGCCCGAGCTCGATGCCCATGGCTGTCTTGCCGGTGCGCTCGGCCTCGAGCGCCGTGAAGCGGTCGATCAGATCGCCGCTCCTCCCGGGATCGTGGACCCGCAGCAGGTTCACCCGGTCGGGACGATGGAAGTAGAAGTGTGTGACTGCATGCTCCTCGCGAAGCTGCTCGAAGAGAGGTTGATAGTCCGCCAGCAGTCGGTCCCTGTCCTGGACCTTGAGCGCATCGATCAGACGCTCGTCGCGGAGCAGGACATTTTCAAGGGCGGAGAGCTTCCAGGACTGCTGCGCAATGGCCTCAACGACGGCAAGCCTGGCCGCCGAGAGTTGTTCCCGGCTGTGCTGGTCCAGGTTCTCGCTCTTCACGTAGAGCAGGGTCGACCAGAACCCGCCGATCAGCAGCAGCATCGTGCCCATCAGCGGAATCAGCAATCGGCGCTGGACAGGCCTGGGCGAGACGTTCACCTCGGGCCTGCTTGCGAGCAGGTACGACGCCAGCGCAATCAGCAGTGCCAGCATCATCCCCAGGGGCAGGACCGCGTCGGCGGCAACTTCCCATTTCCAGGTTGCTGCGTCGATGTCCATGCCCAGCATGGCGATCAGGTCACCGGTTTCCGGGTCGGTCAGCGGGGCCAACGCCGTGACCCACGTACCCCAACGGTCGGTCAGCGGGCCTTCGACGAGTCCGCACCTGGCGTCAAACGCACGGAGGCAGTCGGGGGAAGCCTCTTGGTAGATCTGTCCGGCCGGCGACTCGTGTTCGGCGCCGACCGGTTCGTTGTCCGCGAAGAAGAATACCGCTCCGTCAGGCAAGCGGCCCAGGAGGTAGACGAACCGGCACTTGTCGTGAGCGAGCTTGGATCGGGCGAGTTCACCCTTGAGATGCAGGTACTCAGGCCTGCCGAGGTCGGCCTCAGTGCCGGAAAGTGCCTGAAGGTCCTGGATGTCAAGCGCGCCCGCCACCAGCCGCACCTGGGCGGCCAGATGATCCCGCAATCCTCGGTCGGAGCGATGGATGACCCAGTGCGAAAAGAAGACCGCGACGCCAACCGCAACCAGGAGAGCCAGTAGCTTCCCTTGCGGCCACGCGATCCGCGCTCTGGGTTGTCCGCCGTCGCTCATCATCCCGCGATCCTTTTCTCACTGCGTCCTTATCTGGTGACGCGCGTGAGAGATAAGTCACCATCGGATGGAAAAGCCTCGCGGGATGAGTGGAAAGGGGAGGCCGTCGAAACTCCTTTCTCGAATGGTGCAACTTCGGGATGGGCGCTGGGTCCCGACCCGCTTCCCTCAGCGGGCTGTCTGAAGGAACCCTCACACCGCGCGGAGGGGAACGTATTCGGGCCGGGTTCCTCCTTTCCACTCCAGACCTTGAAGAGGCCGATCGTGGGCCATCGCCGCTGTCTTGTCATCGCCTGCCTTTCCGTCACCCTGGTTGCTCTCGAGCTGGCGTGGACCCGGCTCTTCTCCGCCGAGTACTTCCACACATGCGCATTCCTCATCCTGTCCCTGGCGATCCTGGGGCTGGGGCTCGGCGCGCTGTCTCTGCGCATGCTGCCGGCCCTCGGCCGGGAGGGGGCCGTGGGACCGCTCCTCTCGCTGACGGCGCTGGCGGCGCTGTCCGGACCTCCGCTCGCCTTTCTCGTGAACGTGGACATGGAGGCTGCCTTCTGCGGAGTCGGGCAACTGCTCAGACTCGTTTTGACCCTGGCCATCCTCGGATCCTCGTTCTTCTTCGGTGGCGCGGCCCTGGCCTCCCTGTTTCGGCGGCATCACGAGGAACTCCCGCGCCCCTACCGCGGCGAGGGGTGGCAATGCATCAATCTCGACAACGCCGCCAACTCGACGGTCTACACGTTCTTCATCGGGGCTTCGGTCTACAGCATCGGCACGGTACTTCTGACCCTGCTTCTCGCCTCGGGGACCGGCAGCCGGTATTCGGAGAGAGCCGCGGACCGGACGGCTTTTCTCGGCATCGTCGTCTGGCTTCTGCTGGACGTCTTCGTCTTCACGCGGTTGATCCATGAACTGCCGGGTCTTGCGCCGTGGGCCCGCATGGGACTCACCGCCCTCCTGTTGGCGCCTCTCGGTTTCTTCATGGGCATGCCGTTTCCGCAGGCCGGTCGGCGCGTCAAGGGTCTGATCGACTGGGGCTTCGCGGTCAACGGCGCCGCGTCTGTTTGGGGGGCAACCGTTGTTCTCCTGGTTTCCTTCTCCCTCGGGTTTGGCGTGGCGCTGATGGTCGCGGCGGGGCTGTATCTTCTGTCGTATCTTCTGCTCTGGCGAAAGACGGCCTGGTAGGAGACGTTGCGCAGTGCAGTTGGTTCGAAAACGGGGAGACTCAGCACAGAGGGTATAGAGGGAATGATGGAAGAGGATTCGGTGAGGCCTGGCCCTGGCGCTCCGGAATGGGGACGCGTTCCGTGGCCGCGGGCCCGGTCCGGAGGAGAAACTGCTCGCGTGTTCTTCTTGACGGACCGACCTCGACTTGTGGGATTCCGGGAGGTCTCGCCAACGGGGAGGGAAGGAATCGCGTACCTCTCTCTCGAGTGAGTTGTCCACGTGTGGCCCGAAGACCTCGCGCACCCCCTCGGGAGAAGAGACCGGATGAGAGAACGGCACAGGAAAGTGAGGTACGCATGAAGCTCGAGGATTTCCGGCATCGATGGGCGCGGCTGAAGCAGGACCACCCGATGCCGCTGATCGACCGCCGCCGTGTCATCGGCGAGCGGATGATGATCTCAAACGTCACGCTGCATGAAGGATGCCGGGTCGCGCCGCACTCCCACGACAACGAGCAGTTTATCGTCCTGCTGGAGGGACGGATCCGCTTTCTGGTCGGGCCGACCGAGGACTCCCTGGAGGAGGTTGTTCTGGAGGGTGGCGAGGTGTATCACCTGAAGCCGGGGGTCTGGCACGGAGCCGAGGCTCTTGCGGATTCGCATGTTCTCGACCTGTTCAGTCCGCCGAGCGAGAAGACCGGAGTGGACGCTCGGTAGAGCCGGAACGAGGCCGGGAGTTACGGCCGGTCGTTCGATCTCCAGGGTGGAGATCCATGCCATGCTTCACGCGCTTCGCCGCCTGGCGCTGGTGGTCGCGGGTCTGCTGTGTCTGTTCGCCGGCCGGATCGACCGGGTCGAGGGGTGGGCGTTCGTAAGCGCCCTCAGTTGTTGTTCTGGTGGTGGTGGTGGTGGTG
>JAZDLC010000283.1:0-23365 GCA_043802345.1 Planctomycetota bacterium
CCTTTGAAGTCGTGGAGAGGCCGTGGCCGGATTCCGACATGCCGTTCACACATGAGGGCACGCCACTCGAGCTGCGAGCGCGTGGGGCGCGGATCCCCGAGTGGAAGCTGAGTCTCCATGGGCTGGTCGGCGAGCTGCAGCCGAGCCCGGTGAAGTCGGACCAGCCGGTCGAGAAAATCACGCTGATTCCGATGGGAGCGGCCCGCCTGAGGATCGCGTCGTTCCCGGTGATCGGAAAGGGCGACGCTGCGCATGCCTGGCGGGCGCCGCCGGAGCCGGCATTCACCGTGAGGGCTTCGCACTGCTACGACTCCGACTCGGAAGGAGCGGTGGCCGACGGCTTGCTTCCCGAGAACTCGGCGGACCCGTCGATTCCGAGGTTCACCTGGTGGGATCACCGCGGCGGCCGGGAGTGGATCCAGGCGGAGTTTGGCGAGAAGCGAGTGTTCTCCACCGTCCGGGTCTACTGGTTCGACGACACCGGCCATGGTGCATGCCGGGTGCCGGACTCCTGGCAGATCATGGTCCGCGTGGATGATGAGTGGGTACCGGTCACGGAACCCTCCGGCTTCGGCGTGGCCAGGGACATCCTGAACACGACGACCTTCCGCGAGGTCGAGACCGACGCGGTTCGCCTGGAGGTTCAGCTGCAGGAAGAGTACTCCGCGGGGATCCTGGAGCTGCAGGTGGAGTAGCCCGATCTCTACCGCTCTGACTCTTGCCTTTCGTCCTGCATGCCTTCAGCGGTTCAGGTCGCGGTACTCGTCCCCATACAACCCGATCCGCTCCACCGGAATCGGCTGAAACCCCAGCCCGAGCACCTTCGCATCCTCCCTGAGCCGATAGTCCCCACCCGCCGCGTCAACAAACCCCGGGTCGCCCTCGGTCCAGTTGTTCTCGAACTCGAGATACGGCGTCTGCTCGCTCAGGCCGTCGTACAGCTCCAACCACCCGCCGCCGAACCGGATGTTGCGGGCGACCACGTTCCCCTTGGCGCTTTTCGGATCGTCATCCAGGAGCGTCGTCAGCTCCGGATACCTTGCGGTGTAGATCGGTCCGGTCGCGTCCACCGCCTTCATCCGATCGAACAGCGTCGTGGTCGTGCCGTCGAAGTAGTAGGAAGCCCACCCCTTCCCCCGCTCATCGATGTGCACCGCATGTCCGCAGTCGATGAAGATGTTGTTGACCACGTGATTGTCGCGCCCTCCGCCGATCAGGATTCCGCGCCGGACGCCCCGGCAGATGTTGCCGTACACCTCGACGCCGCTGGTCCAGTCGTCGAGGTAGATCGCCTGGACGTCGCCGCTGCCGCTGTCGTGGAAGTGGTTGTAGCGGACGCTGTTCCCCCGCTGTGACCAGTCACGCCCCATGTAGAAGACGCCGCAGTCGTGGGTCTCCATGCAGACGTGGTGGACCTCGTTGTACTCGATGACGTGGTCGTTCCCCGACAGGCCGATCGCCATGTGCGGGGCGTCATGGATCAGGTTGTGGGCGATGCGGTTGCCGACGCCGGAGACAGACGCCGCGGGGACGTAGGTGCGAACGGTCAGGCCGAAGCGCTGGATTTCATTGTTGACGGCGAAGTTCCCTCCCGGCGTCAGCGTCATCCGGTCGCCCCCGTTGATCGTGATGCCGTTCTTGCCCAGTTCGCGCAGGTCGCAGGAGGTGATGCCGTTTCCGGTGCCGGAGATGCTCACCGCTGCAGTGCCGAACTGCGAGAGGGTGCAACCGGCGATCAGGTTCAAGGTGCCGCCGGAGATCGAGATCCCGCCGCCACGGCCGCACTCGAAGGCGAGGCCGCGGAGCGTGACATGCGAGACCTTCTTCATCGTCACCAGCGGCGCCTCCAGCATCGAAATCTGCGTCTCCGAGCCGTCGAGCGGAGTGGGTGGCCAGAAGTACAGAAGACCTTGTGGACGGTCGAGGAACCACTCGCCCGGCTGATCGAGTTCTTCCAGGATGTTCAGGAAGTAGAAACGAGCGCCCTCCTTGTAGCCGTAGACGCCGTGCGGAGCCTCGGTGAACAGATGCCGCTCTTCCCTGTCGATGTTTACCACGCGCTCGAACGAGTCGGCCCAGTCCCAGGTCCAGTACCCGTGGACCCAGACATCGGCATCTTCCGCCCAGCGATCGGGCCGGTCTCCCGAGTAGGCGAACATGCCGCCATCCGTGCCGTTCGGAACCACCGAGATGCGAGTCCACTCGGCGTTGGGCCAGCGGGCGAGCTGCATCCTCTTCCCACCGAAGTAGAGCTCGAGAGACGCCGCCGCGCCGCCGCGCCCGAACCCCTGCTTCACCAGTGATCCGTACTCGGTGATCCCCGCACCCCTCAGGTCGGCGACCCGGACCGACTCGCGCGCAACAGGATCGAGACGGGTCCTGATCGCGTCGTCGGCAACAGGCTTGAAGTTGCCGACCATGACGCCGCCCGAAAACCGTGGCCGCTCCCCTTCCGCCGCGCGATAGACGATTGGCGCCTCCGCCGTGCCGCTGTCCTCCGCGCTCAGCTCGAAGGAGGCGCCCCGCGAGTAGATTCCCCCCGAGATCAACACCGTCACTCCACCCGCCGGAAGTCCCGCCCCGGCCTTCAGGGTGCGGATGGCGTCGCGCGCCCGCTCGAGGGTCGCGAACGGACCGTCGGTGCCTTCCTCATTGGCCGCGGAGAGTCTTCCCGACCAGCGGTCGTCTCCATCGGCGGAGACGTGGAACACACCCTCCTCCGCCCACACCGACATGGCGATCCAGGTCGCGGCCGCGAAGCAAGCCGAAATCACCCGTGCTCTCGTCAGCATTCACCCTCCCGCGGCTGCCCTTTCGGCGAGGGGCTGCGCGCGCCAGGCGGTCGTTGCCGCGGCACCTTTCGGTCGAGGATCCTTCGGTAGAGCCGGGCGGTTCGCTCGGCCGAGAGGGACCAGGGGTTCCTCTCGGCGACTTCGAGATTGAGCCGGCCCATCTCCTCCGCGCGCTCTCTCGCGGGGGCGGCCGCTTCGATCGCTCCGGCCAGTCCTCTCGGTTCGCCCGGCTCGTAGAGGATGGCTCCTTCCGGGTGCACGAACTCGGTGAGGCACGGAAGGCGCGGGGCGATGACCGCCTTGCCGAACGAGGCGGCCAGCACCGTGGCCGCGGAAGAGAGGATGTCCAGGTAGGGAAGCACCACGAAGTCGGCGGCGTTCATGTAGACCTGAATCTCGTCGTCGGGCACGAAGCCGTAATGAAGGACCACGCCCGGAGTCTTCTTGCAGCGCCTCTTCAGTCGCAGCCGCGTCTCCTCCCCGCTGGTCTTGCCCGCGATGTGCAGCACGCACGGGTTGTTCGGCGCGGCTTCGGCGAAGGCATCGATCAGTTCGAAGACCCCTTTGTACGGTCTGATCCGGCCGAGAAACAGGAACATGATCTGCCGGGGCTCCACCCCCAACCGCTGCCGGGCTGCCGTCCGGCCGACCTCGTTCGGGTAGACGCCGATATGGTTCCCGAGCGGAATCACCTCGACGCGATCCGCGATCTCCTTCCCGCAGAACCGGATCAGTTGCGCCCGCGCCTGCTCGCCGTGGACGACAATGCCATCCGCTGACCGGGCGACCTTGCGGGTGACCTGTCCGTCGATCCGCGGATGAACCCGGTCGTGGTTGACCAGGTTGTGGGCGGTCCAGACCAGTCCGGCGCCCAGTGACCGGGCCTCCTTCAGTTGCCTGCAGAAAACGCGAGCCCGAACCATGGTCCGGATCAGGCCGGGGGCCAGGAACCAGGGATGCAGCCAGTGGAGGTGAAGCAGGTCCGGACGGAAGCTGCGCACCAGCTCCACGAATGAGGGATGCTCGGTTCCCACCGACGGTACACGATGAACTTCCACGTCGAACTTCCGCAACTCCTCCTCGAGCCGACTCTGGTACGGATCGGAGGTGTAGAAAGGCGCAAACAGCACCTTCAGAGCGGTCATCTGGACGGCTCTTCCAGCGCCTCGCGGTAGCAGTCCAGATGCTTGTCGACCATGTTCCGGATCGAGTAGTGGTCCCTGAGCGCGAGAATGCTGGGATCCGGCTCACCGCTCACCCGGTCCAGGGCCGCGGCCACCGCGCTGGCGAACGCCTCTTTCGTGTAGGGGGAGAAGGTGAAGAAGGCGTTCTTCGAGACAGCGCGATACTCATCCACCTGCGGCAGCGCATGGCAGAGGACCGGCGTGCCCACCGAGAACCAGGTGGCCATCGAGCCGGAGGCGGAGAAGAAGCGGAAGGGGCAGACCGCAAGATCGGTCGCCACCAGCCAGCGGGCCTGCTGTTCGTCCTCGAGGTAGCCGGTCACCTGGAGCCGGTTGTCCTGGCCCATCTTGGCGGCCTTCTTCTCCCAACGCTTCAAGGCCCGTTCGTTCCCTTCGCTGGCGGCGCCGGCGAAGACCACCAGCACATCCTTCGGGAGCAGTTCCAGCGCCTCGATCACCAGATCGTACCCCTTGCGCGGATGGATGAACCCGAGCATGGTGACCACTCGCCACGATCCAACTCCCAGCAGAAGCCTCGACTCCTGCCGGTCCGGGAGATTCTCCCGCTGCTCGACGAAGTGCCCCACGACCTTGATCTTCTTCTCCTGGCGGAAAAAACGCAGCCGCTCCCGCTCCTGTTCGAAGCAGACCAGGACTCTCTCGCATCGATCCAGGATCAGGTGAACGGCCCGCCGCACCAACTGTCTGCGCCTCGCCAATCGGTACCACTTCCTGAGCCGGCGAACCGGCGAGCGGGTGCGCCGCTTCCAACCCTCCCATGGGTTGTCCAGGTAGATGTCGTGCAGGCTCGCGACCATCGGCACCCGGCAGTTCGCGGTGAAGCAGCGCAGCGCAAAGAGCTGCGAGCGCCCTTCCCCCCACAGGGAACGATTGTACTGAAGGTGTACCAGATCGCAGCCGGAAAGGCGGTCCGCGGCCTGGGACAGGGCGGCCCGGTCGTCCCGCCGGCGTCCGGTGAGGATCAGGCTTTCTTCCACAACCTCCACCCCCTCGCGGCCCCTCGCCTCGCCTGCCAGCATCCGGCCGTAGCGGTTCACGCCGTGGTGGCTCCGGCCGAGATGAAGATAGCCGAGTTTCATCGCCGCCATCTGCGGATCGCCTTGAGGCCTCTTCGGAAAGCATGGACGCACATGCCTGGGAGCAGGCGCGCGAAGGATGACTCCGGATCGTACCCTGCCCGCCGCATTTCGTACCAGGTCACCGCCTCGATCTGCCGCACCTCCGCCGGCGTGAGTTCTTCGCGCCACCCTTCCGCCCGCCGGTCCGTGAGCGGGCTGTTGGCCTCCTGTTTCCATGGCTCCCGCTGTGCATCGACCGCCTGGTTCCTCGACCGATGGAACTCCAGCATGGTCTCGTCGAACGGAATGCCGATGAAGTCGCAGACTCCGCCCAGCACTGTTTCCGGCGCGCGGACCAGCTCCTCGTAGCGGAGCGTATGCAGGCCCGCTCGCCTTGGAGGGCGGCGTCTCGCGGCCGCCTGATACTTGCGCCAGGTCTCCGCGTCGCCTGAAAGAGTGCCGTTTGACCAGGGCACCTTTCGCCAGGAAGAGGCGACTGCCCGTGGATCGCGGACGATCTGGACGAAGCGGGCGCCGGGAAACAGCCGTTCCAGGGTGCGCATGTAGAGCAGGTGATTCGGGGTCTTCTCGCCGACCACTCGCGCCCCGCGCAGGCGGGCGAACTGTTCGAACAGCAACTGGAACAGGCCTTCCAGGGAGCGCGTCCCCTCCGCGGCGACCTGGAACTTCTCGCGGGAGAGCCCCATCTCGGCGAACTCGGGCATGCCGCAGATCTTCTCCAGCAGCCGGCCGAGGTTCTCGTCCTGGCCCAGGTCTCCGAACTCCCGCCGGCGTTTCCAGAAGTTGCGGCAGAAGAAGGTCTCCGGCGCCACCGCCACCTCGGGGTGGGCGTCCAGCAGGCGCTGGAGCAGGGTGGTTCCGGACCGGGGACAGCCCACCAGGAACACCGGTCCCATGAGGCCGGTCCCGCTCACCGGGGCGCCTCCCCGTCCGGCTCGAGTCGCAGGAGGAGCGATCCCGCTTCCCGCTCGATCAGGGAGCTCTCCTCGTCGTTCAACTCTCGCCGCCAGCGCCCCACGGAGCGCTCGTTGGCGGATTCCAGGTGCCGCAACAGTTGTTCCTTCGAGGTCCGAGCAACGACGCCCAGGAAATCCAGGAGCCGGTCGGCTTCCGCGACGGGATTCCGACAGAGCGACTCGTACCTGACCTGATGAACCTGGCGGGAGGCCAAGACCGCTGTCTGGCTCAGCGCGGCCTCCAGATGCCGGCGCCATGCCCAGATGCACCGGTGCAGGTCGCTGGTCGATTCGAACTCCGCCCGGCGCTCCGGCTCCACCCAGAAGCGGGCGTAGGGTCCGAAGAGATATCCACCGGACTCTCTCTTCCTCTTCGATCTGGCATCCTCCCGGAGCCACGGTTTCTCCCGGTATGACAGGGCCGCGTCCCGCCCGTCACGAATGATGTGAACGAACTGGGCATCCTGGAAAGCCCGGTTCAGAAAGTCGACCACGAAACAGTTCTGGGGCGTCTTCTCGGCGAAGCGGAGATCTCCGTCCAGATGGCGCCGCAGGAGCCATGCGTAGGTGAAGCGGTAGAACCGGCGGGCCTTCCGAAAGCTCCACGACCCCTCGTAGACGTACCGGGCCGCGGCCTTGGTCATCGGCGGCTCGTAGTGGTAGGAGAACTCGGGGAGCGACCCGACGGCGTCGCCCAGGAACGACGTGCCTGACCTGGGAGCACCGATGATGAAGAGTGGTCTCTGCAGTCGGGGAAGCAGCGACCTCATCAGCCTGCGCGGACCCACGCCCCGTGCGGAGGGCTGGAAAAGGTCGTCGTCGAGGCGCGTGGTCTTTCGCAGCCACTTGCGGAAGTTCCTCCAGTGGATGGGCGTCGGTTGCGTCGACATCGACTCCATTCGCGGAGAGTACGGAAAACTGGTTCTAGCTGCCTGCTGAAAAAACCGGTGGCGCCTGGCGGCGACGGCGCAGGGTACGGGATTCTATCAACAGGAAGGACACGAAGGGGCCGCTGGCCGCAGCCAAATGGAGAGGCGCCGGGCATCAATGCCGTACTCAGGGGCTCGGGGGCTCGAGTACGAGTACTGCTTCGCTGAGTACGAGTACGAAACGCACGTTCCGGCGGCCGAGGCGATCGAGTCGAGGGGATACTGAGGGAAGCCCGCCACAGAGAAACCAATGGCAAGCATCCGACGCGATTCGTACTCGTACTCAGTCCCGCAGGGACGGTACTCGTACTCGTACTCGAATCGTTGTAGGCCGACCTGTATTGGAGGGCTCGAGTTCCTCTAGCAGTCCGGCGCCACCTCCAACCCATGAACACACGCCGCCACCCTCCTGTCGTAGGTGAACAGGTCGACCAGCTCGCCGCTCTTCTCCTCGATCTGCAGGATCGTGGCGGGGGAGATGCCGACAAACAGGAAGCCGCCGTGGCGGGCCAGGCCGCGGACGAACACCGGCCGGGGCGGAGTGTGGGGGAGCAGCCTCCGCTTCGCGAGGAACCGCTTGGCGGCGTAGACCAGGTCATGAGTTCGGACCAGGGAGCGGACCGCCGGAGCGGCTCCGAATGCGAACCGCCGCTCCTGCTTGCCGGTGCGCAGGTCGTACTGCAGCACCCCCCGGCCCAGCGTGTGACTGACAAGGGCGTGCCCCTCCGGGTCGATCAGGAGGTTGTGTCCCCCCTTCAACATGCGATCCTCGACCACGACAAGGTCCCGATCGAGGTTCACGATCGTGCCGAATCGGGAGAGCAGGGCGTGGACCTCTCCGTCGAACAGAGCCACCGCGTTGAGGTGCAGGTGATGATCGTCTTGCGTGTGCTCGCCGCCGAGGAAAAGCCCGCGATTGTCCGCCCGCTTGTCCAGCGCAAGTGGCGTCAGGCCGAGTCTCTGCTGGAGGCCCGGCATCTCCCTGGGCCAGAACTGCCGCAGCAGACTTCCGGTGGCCAGGTCGAATTCCAGCGCGGCGTCGACCGCCGTGGATGCGGTCCAGATGGAATCGCCCTCACCGCTTCCGCCGGCACAGGTCTCATGCAGCGAGACCATCAACGGGTGGGTCAGGTCCCGGATCGGGTTCAGGTCCCGGTCGAAGAACCTCAGAGTGTGGTAGGAGCAGACCACCACCTCCTTCCCGACCAGCGAAATGCCCCGTCCGCCCCGGGTGTTCCCCCGCCGATTCGGATCCTCCAGGGTCGGGTTGGTTGCGGCAAGAGGCGTCCGGCCGAGGATCTCCTTGCGACTCCAATCGAGACAGACCAGCTCTCCCCCTCGAAGCGGCGGAGCACTGCGGATGACGGTGGTGAAGTAGAGGCGCATCAGCCCTGGAAATCGGGATAGAGAATCGTTTCGGCGGGCATCTCCCGCACCTTGCGGTACTCCGCGATCTCCCCGTACAGCCTCGCCATCTGCACGGCCCGATGGCGCGAGGTGAAGCGTTCCCGGACAAGCTGCCTGGCCCGGGCGGCCCACTGGCTCGACTCGTCCGGCTTGGCGAGCGTCTCGAGCACGGCATCCGCCAGCGCGTTCGCGTCTCCCGGCGGGACCAGCAGGCCAGTCTCCCGCTGCCGCACGATCTCGACGTTGCCGGCCAGGGCGCTGGAGACCACCGGGGTCCCCATCGCCATCGATTCCCTGATTGTTCCGGTCAACCCCTCGCCCTTGGTGGAGGCGCAGACCGACACGTCCAGGGTGCGCACGAGGCGCGGGATGTCCTCATGGAAGCCGAGGAAGATCAGCCGCTCCCTGGGAACTCCGGAGGCGTCGGCCATCTCGTCGAGCCTGGCCCGGTCTCCCTTGCCGGCGAACAGGAACCAGCAGTCAGGACGCTGGGCCAGGATCTTGTGCGCGGCCTGCACAAACACCTTGTGACCCTTTTTCGGATCGAAGTTGGCGATCAATCCGATCAGCTTCCCGCTCGGGTCGATCCGGAACTCCGCCTCCCGGTCGTAGGGCGGGATATCGGGGAGGAACCGCTCCTCGTCGAAGGCCCCGTAGACCACCTCGATGTGGGTCGGATCGATTCGCGCCGCGCTGACCAGGAGACGCTTCAGAGCCTCGGCCACCACCACGATCCGGTCGATGCGGCGGGAGCGCAGGCGGCGGGCCCGCGCAAGCGCCGGAATCTTGCTGGTGCCGACGTTGGCGACCGCTCCTATCGACATGGAGAGAGGAGCCGCCTGCAAGAAGCGCTGGAGCGCCAGCTCCCGATGCAGGTGCGCCACGTCGAATCCCTCCGCCAGCAGCGCGCGCAGCTCGCCGATGGAGGCACGTCTGCGAAGCCTCATGCCCACGTAGCGGCACCCGGCCGACTCGACCCGGGCCTTGACTTCCTGCCTGGTGCCGTCTTCCCGCTCGCTGAACACCATCGTGACGCGATGGCCCAACCGGGCCAGTTCCCGGGACAGAAGAAACGCCTGGATCGCGCCGCCCGCATTGACCTTGGAGTGGGTCAGGACCTGCAGGATGGAAAGGCGCGCCGTCGTCATTCCTCTCCATTCGAGAAGAACTCGTCCAGCGACGGCGCCTCTTCGCCCTTGGCGAGCGCATCCATCTGCAGGTGGTACGCCCGGCTGTAGCGGCCTTCCAGGGCGATCAGCTCGTCGTGAGTGCCGCTCTCCGCGATCTCCCCCTTGTCCAGCACGATGATGCGGTCTGCCCGGTGAATGGTCGACAGGCGATGGGCGATGACCAGCGTGGTGCGCCCTTCCATCAGGAAGGAGAGGGCGCTCTGAACCTGCGCCTCGGCCTCGGCGTCGAGCGCGGAGGTGGCCTCGTCGAGGATCAGGATCGGCGGGTTCTTGAGGATCGCCCGGGCGATCGCCACCCGCTGCCGCTCGCCACCCGACAGGCGTCCCCCGCGTTCGCCGAGCGGCGTGTCGTACCCGTTCGGCTTGGCCATGATGAAGTCGTGAGCATTGGCCGCGCGGGCCGCAGCCTCGACCGCCTCCCGCCGCACCGTCTTGAGGCCGTAGGAGATGTTGTCGGCGATCGAATCCCGGAACAGCATCGTGTCCTGGGAGACCACGCCGATCTTGTCCCTGAGCGACTTCAGCGTGTAGTTCCTTATGTCGACGCCGTCCAGCAGGATGGCGCCACCCTCCACGTCGTACAGCCTCGGCAGCAGATCGACCAGCGAGGTCTTCCCGGCGCCGGAGGGCCCGACGATGGCCAGCATTTCGCCGCGCTTCACCTCCAGCGACACGTCCCTCAGGACCGGTTCGTTCTTCTGGTAGTCGAACATCACATGGTCGTACCGGATCGATTCAGAGAAGTGCCGCAGGGGAATCGCGTCCTCGGCCTCCTTCACCTCCGGAGTCTGCTTCATGATCGCGTGTACCCGTCCGGCGGCGGTGATACTGCGAATGAAGTCGTTCTGGAGCTTGCCCAGCTTCCGCACCGAGGCAGCCAGCTTCTGCAGCGCGATGAGCATGCCCACCAACGTAGCGACCTCGAGGTCACCCCGGATGACCCAGTTCCCGAGGATGTAGATGGTGGCGGCGATTCCCAGCCCGGCGACGATGTCGACCAACGGCTCGGTGATCGCCCGCAGCCGCTGGGTCACCATCTGCTTGCGGTAGAGACTCTTGGTGGCGGCCTTGAAACGCCGGGTCTCGTACTTCTCGGCCGAGAAGGCCTTGACGATCTTCTGGGCCGAGAGCGCTTCGCCGAGGATGGCGAACATGTCGCCGCTGCCCGCCTCCGCCGACTTGTCACGGTGCCGGATCCGGTCCGCCACGATGCGGATCGGAACGATCGCCACCGCCACGAAGATGACTCCGACCACGGCCATCAGCGACGACTGGTAGACCATGTATCCCAAGGAGCCGAAGAAGATGCAGATCTCCCGGCTGCCGGTGGTGGCGGTGTCGGTCAGCAATGACCGGAGCCGATTGACATCCTTGGTGACGCGCGCGATCAGCTTGCCGGAATGGGTCGTCTGGTGGAAGCGGAGCGGCAGCCGGACCAGGTGCTGGAAGCAGTCCTCCCGGATGTGGCGAATCGCCTTTCTGCCCACCATGATCATGATGAAGGTCTGCAGGAACTTCGCCAGGGCGCCGGCGAGGATCACGGCCATGAAAAGGAGCGCGACCCTGCCCAGCTCGCTCTTGCGCTCCTCCAGCGTCATGGGAGGGCCGGTCTTGGACGACTTCTTCTTCTTTGCGAGCTTTCCCAAGGGACCCGGGAGGGACTTCTGCTCCGTCGCAGAGTCCTGTTTCGTCGCAGAGTCCTGCTCCGTCGCAGAGTCCTGTTTCGTCGCAGAGTCCTGCTCCGTCGCAGAGTCCTGCTCCGTCGCAGAGTCCTGCTCCGTCGCAGAGTCCTGCTCCGTCGCAGAGTCTTTCTCCGCCTCTGCCTCCTTCGCAGTGTCGGCGGGGGTCATGGCGCTCACCCCGGCATCGATCAGCGTCAACTGGAAGAACGCCAGGCTACCGACGAATGCGGACAGCACCGTGGCCACGATGATCTTGCCGAGGTGGGGGCGGACGTACGGGAAGAAGTGCTTGAAGACCACCGCATCCTGGCGCGTCACCGGGATCATCACTCGCTTGACCTTGGCCCAGAAGCTGATGCGAGATTCCGCATCGGCCTCGATCGCGGCGACATCGTCCAGGTCGAGCTCAGGGTCACCCGGCTTCGAAGTCACTTCCTCCTCCTCGGGAGGGCCGTTCTTGTTGCGGCCGTTCTGATTCATGCAGTGTTTCCGGCCGGACTAGCCGGCGGTCGCCCGCTCCACCTTCTTGACCACCCCGGGAGGCTCGAGCTCCATGTTGTCGTACAGTTGTTGGACGGCACGAGCGGTTGCGGTCCCCGGCTTGTAGAACAGATCCTTCGCAATTGCTCTCCGAATGTCACTCTTCCTGTCCGGGTTCTCCAGCAGGTACGGGACCGTCTGCGTGAGATCCTCGGGCCGGGTCAGCAGCTCGCCACCCTTGCGCCCCCAGGTGTCCAGGTCCATCTTGTGCGCTCTGGGGCCGTTGATGATCTCCGGGACGTCCATGAAGATGATCGGCCGGTCCAGCAGGGTGAACTCGAAGGCGACCGAAGACGCATCAGTGACCAGGAGATCGGCGGCCGCCAGCAGCGGCACCACGTCGGAGCCGAGATCGGCGGAGAGGCGTTCGTGGCGCCAGGCCCGCAGAGTCTCCTTCCAGTCGACCGAGCAGTCGGGATCTTCCGCCGAATGGTCGTGGGGCTTGACGATCAGGTTGACCGGCAGCTCCAGCAGGGTGCTGATGATCTCCTTGCCCATCCGGTTCAGGGAGTTGCCGGGGTCGCCCGTGGGCGCATACAGGACCGTGGGCAGGGTCGGATCGAGCTGGTGGTCGATCAGGATCTGAGTCCGGTCCAGGGAACCGTCCACCAGGCGGTCGACCTTCGGCAGTCCCATCATCAACATCCTCGGATCCCCCTCCTCGAACAGCCGCTTCTCGATGAACCGGCGGCGGTGATACGGTCCGGGGAGGAATAGCTGGTCAAAACCGACGCTGCGGGTGTTGACCGCGCAGTTCTTGAAGGAGACCCCGTGGAAGATCTGGACCTTGGTCCGTGCGAACCGGGGAATGATGCGCTGGGAGAAGTTCGGGCTCAGGTAGATTTCCCAGGGCATGAAGCGCGCGGCCCGGAAATGCAGGACTCCCTTCCCGACCAGATGCTTGTCGAAGAAACTTCGGATGTCGTCGCGATCCTCGTCGTCGAATTGACGCGTGTGGCTCAGCATGGCCGTGTGGAAGATCCGGATACGGGGGTCGTGCCTGAGGCGGTCCAGAATCGGACGGCTCATGACGATGCCGACGCCATTGTTGGCGGAACAGAGGATCCAGCGGCGACGCCGCAATGGGAAGCGCATATGCAAGGAGGCTCCTGAACATCTTGGTACAACGTGGGATTTTACGGACCTACCGCCGGTGCACGAACACCTTTAAGTAGCCCCAAGTCGGATGAGGCGGCTGCCCTGACCTGGCGGTGGCCGTCGAACCGGACCGAAAAAAGGTGGGAGTGACCCGGTCGGCTTCTTCTGATTGGATCTTGTGCGGTTCAAAACTGACGCGATCGTGATCCGAAGGGCCCCGTTCTCCGAATCGAGCCAGGTGGTCCACCTCTTGACGGCCCGGGAGGGGCTGGTTGCCGCTTTGGCCCGCGGCGCGTATCGCAGCAAGTCCGCCTTCGGGGGGGCGATCGACCTGGTGACTCGCGGGAGGGCCGATCTGGGGCGGAGGAAGAGCACGGAACTCGATGTTCTGCATGAGTTTAAGATCCAGAATCCGTACCGGGGAGTGCGTCGGGACAGCGTCCGATGGCTAGCCGCGTGCTACGTGATCGAGCTGATCCGGCTCTTCAGTTGGCAGCGTGACCGGGAAACCCGGTTTTTCCCCTTGCTCGGGGCGGTCCTGGATGCCCTCAATGCAGTCGAGGATACAGCCGATTCGGCACAGGTGGACGCGCTGCTGGCGTTCTATGCGAGTCGCCTGCTGGCCGGTGCCGGCCTCGGGCCGATGCTGGATGCCTGCGTGGTCTGCGGCACGACGTCACTCCGCGGACCGGTTCGTTTCTCTCCCGCCCGGGGCGGAGTCATCTGCCGGGGATGCGTGGGGGATCGGACCGCGCGGCACTGTTCAGAAGCCAGCCTCGCCCTGCACCGCAGACTGGCGAAGGGCGCCGGGCCTGCCGCGGATCGCGGAATTCCCCCCGCCTCTCTTTCGGAGACCCGTGAACACCTGGATGCCTGCATCGAGTATCGTCTCGAGAGACCGCTGCAAGCGGCCAGTCTGTTGCAGAGCGAGTGCGCTTCCCTGAGATGAGATCCTATCTGCTGCTCCTGGTCTTCCTCCTGATCGGCTGCTCCGCCGTGCCGGAGTGGCATGGTCAAAAGGCCTCCTCCTATGCGCCGGCTGAGATCCATGCCGCCGCGGCCAGCCTGCTGGAGGAGGAGCGCTTCGAGCCGTCGGCGGAGCTTTCCGAGTATCTGATCCGGACCAGCTTCGGCTACGAAAAGCTGGAAGAGGTCCTGTTCCTGGCGGGTGAGGCACGCTTTCACCTGCAGGAGTACGACGAGGCGTTCCTCCACTATCGCAGGCTGATGGCACAGTACCCGTACACCGCGCGGACGGTGGCCGTCTCGAAACGGATCTGGGTCGTCGGCAAGGAGCTGATCGACCGGAGGGGAGGCTGGTTCGGCGATCTCAGCTCGCTGCACGAGGTCGGAGTGGAGGCTCTCAACTTCCTCGTAACAACCTTTCCAAGAAGTAGTTATGCTGATGATGCCTGGAAGGAACTGGCGGAGGCGTTTGCCCTCGACCACCATCACCAGGCGGTCGCCGACATCTACGAGCGTCTGATCCGGGAGTACCCGGAAAGTGAGTGGACCGATCTGGCCACCTACAAGGTCACCCAGGCGTACAGGGCCCAATCGAGAGGGTTCGCGTACGACGTGGATCCGCTGCTGCGGGCGCACGCGGCCCTCAAGCGGTACCTGAGGGCGTTCCCGGAGGGGAACTTCGTGGAGCAGGCGCAGGCCGACTTGAAGGAGCTGGAGGAGGATGTGGTCCGCCACGAGCTGGAGATTGCTCAGTTCTATCGGGAGCGAGGGCTGCCGGAGGGAGAGCGGCTGCACCTCGCGAACGCGGCGACGCGGTTCCCGGATTCTCTGCAGGCGCAGGAGGCCTCCGAGGTCCTGGAGGAGCAGTTCGAGGGTCCCGGGGAAGACAGCACCGATCTGCTCAGACCACGGGAAGACCGGCCGATCTGGCAGCGCGGGGCCGCTACCGGCGGGGATCCTGGTCGAGACAGCGGGAAGAATCGGTAGACTGAGACGATGTCAAAGGTCGCGGTGAATGAGAACCGATACAGGGGGTATTCCCTGCCATGAGAAAGACCCTGCCAGGAATCACCCTGGCGCTTTTCGCGGTGCTTTTCACCGTGGGTTGCGCCGGATACCGGAGCGGCACCCTGTTTCCCCAGGGGGCGCGCAGGATTGCGGTTCCGATCTTCGAGAACGACACGTTCTTCCGGCTGATCGAGGTCGACCTGACTCGCAGCATCTGCGACGAACTGCGCTCGCGGCCGGGGATTCACGTGGTCTCGGAGGAAGACGCGGACATCATTCTCGAGGGCGTGATCACCGATGTGGACCAGCGGGTCCTGGCGATCAGCAAGAGGGACCGGCCCACGGAATCCTCGGCCACGACTGCAGTTAAGTGCCGGGTGATCGACGCAAAGACGCGCAAGGTGCTGAAGGATTTTACCGAAAAGAAACGGATAGACTTTGCCCTCGCAACCGGCGAGGGGCTACAGACCGCACAGCGAGAGGCCTTCTACGAACTGGCCCGAGAGATCGTGTATCAGCTGGAGGCTGACTGGTAGGTCCCTGTAAACCAGCCAGGCACCCATAGAGAAGTGAACCCTTGATGGATGATTCGCAGCGACCCAGGAACCCGCACGGGCCTGGAGACCCAGAAGGAGGAAAGCGTCCCCGGTCCGGGGTGAGCATGGTGATGATGGCGGTCATCGTGGTCCTCGTGGTCATGGTGATCATCAGCATGTTCAATGACGAGGGCTCGCTGATGGGGCAGCGGGAGGAGATCAGCCAGATCGCCTTCTGGGAGAAGCTGTATGCCGGTCAGATTGCCGAGGTGGAGCAGGAGGGAGAGTTGCGGCTCACCGGGCGTTACCGGGGAGGGGGACAGCAGGCGCAGGGATTCACGGTGGAGTTTCCGGCCAGGGTGCTGGCGAACCGGTACAACGAAATCGGACAGATGGTCTCGGCGCAGTTCGATCAGATTCGCGCGAGCGAGTTCCTGACCGAACTCGGGCAGAACGAGATCGTGGTGACCGAGGCGTACACAATCTCCCGCAAGGATGAGACCCTCGTCTACGCCCGCTTCGCCCGCGACAGCGAGCGGGATGGTCGCTCGCGCCTCAAGTACTGGGCGATCGATGGCGCCCAGGATCCGAACGAGTTGATCCGCGCCATCAAGGCGCACGTTCCCCAGCTCGAGATCGTCGATCACGCGTTCGACAATCCGGACGCTCTCAAGTCGACGCAGCCGAACACCTGGATGACCAGCCTGCTGGTCACGCTGGCGCCCCGGCTGCTGATCATCGCCCTCTTCTGGTTCTTCCTGATGCGGCAGATGCGCTCGCCGGGAGGCGGGGGCGGCGTGCTCTCCTTCGGACGCAGCAGGGCGCAGATGGTCAACAAGGAGAAGAGCACCGTCACGTTCGAGGACGTGGCCGGTGTGGAGGAGGCGAAGGAAGAGGTCAACGAGATCATCGAGTTCCTGAAGAACCCGAACAAGTTCTCCCGGCTGGGCGGCCGGATTCCCCGCGGCGTGTTGCTGGTGGGACCGCCCGGAACCGGCAAGACGCTGCTGGCGAAGGCGATCGCCGGTGAGGCGAACGCGCCGTTCTTCTCGATTTCGGGCTCCGACTTCGTGGAGATGTTCGTTGGCGTGGGCGCCTCCAGGGTGCGGGATCTGTTCCGCCAGGCGCGGGAGCATTCGCCTTGCCTGATCTTCCTGGACGAAATCGATGCGGTCGGCCGCAAGCGAGGGTCCGGCATGGGTGGGGGGCATGACGAGCGGGAGCAGACGCTCAACGCGATCCTGGTGGAGATGGATGGCTTCGATACGGACGAAGGGATCATCCTGGTCGCGGCCACGAACCGGCCGGATGTGCTCGATCCGGCTTTGCTCCGCCCGGGCCGCTTCGACCGCCAGATCATCATCGGCCTGCCCGATCTCAAGGGACGGAAGGAGATCATCCAGGTCCACATGAGGAAGGTCGAGGTGGAGGTCGACCTCGACCTGAACACCCTGGCCCGGGTGACTCCCGGCTTCTCCGGAGCCGAACTGGCCGCCATGGTCAACGAGGCTGCGCTGATCGCCACGCTCAAGAACCGCGACTCGGTGTTGCTCGAGGACTTCGAGGAGGCTCGCGACAAGGTGCGCTGGGGCCGGCAGAAGAAGGGCCGGGTAATGGAGGAGGAGGACCGGCTGGTGACCGCGTACCACGAGGCCGGACACGCCCTCGTGGCGCATTCCCTGGATGACGTCGAACCACTGCACAAGGTTACGATCATTCCCCGGGGCATGTCGCTCGGCGCCACGATGGTCCTGCCGGAGCGCGACCGGTACAACGAGAAGAGAAAAGAGGTTCTCGGCTACATCACCTTCGCGTACGGAGGCCGCAGCGCCGAGGAACTCCTCTGTGATGACATCTCCACCGGGGCGTACGACGACATCAGGCGAGCGACCGAGCTGGCCCGTCAGATGGTCTGCCAGTGGGGCATGTCCGAGAGCATCGGGCCGATTTCCTACTCAGAGAGTTCCGACACGGTGTTCCTCGGTCAGGACCTGGTTCGCTCGAGGGGGCACTCCGAGTCGACCTCGATAGAAATCGACCGGGAGATCAAGCGCATCCTGGTCGATTGTCACCAGCGGGCCCAGGCGATCCTGGCTGACGCCAAGGACGCCCTCCTCAGAATCGCGGACGCGCTGATGAAGTACGAGACCTTGACCGGCGCCGAGGTGGCCGCCATCGTCGAGGGGCGGGACATCGAACAGGTCAGGCGCGATGAGGCGCGGGAAGTGGGCGAGCGCGAGAGGAAGAAGGCGGCCGAGTCGGTCGAGGAGACCCGGATGCAGAAGGACGGACTGGAGGAGTTCGGGGACGCCCAACCGGAACCGGCGTAGGAGCCTGCGCCTATTCGTGCGCGGGCCCCTGGCAGACGACCAACTCCAGGTCGAGATCCCGCAGGCGATGTGCCTCATCCCTGAGCGAGGCGAAGGTCAGGGCGTGTTCGTCCAGCCAGCCATGCGGGAAGGTCAAGCAGAGTCGCTTGCCTTCCACTTCCAGACGGACGTCAGGTAAAGGCCGCTCGCTGCGCCCGCGATGAAGCCGGACCGCGATTCTGAAGAGCGCGCAGAGCGAGGTGATCTCCCGCCTGCGCGACCTCGAGAGGCTCTCCAGCCTGGCTGTCCTGATCTGCCGCCGATGTCCGCCGACCAGGAACGCCAGGTCCTCCTGGTCCTCCCGGGAAAACCCCGGCATGTCGGCGTTCAAGGCCAGGTAGGCCCCGTGCCGGTGATAGGCCCTGTAGGCGACGATCATCCCGATCTCGTGGAGCTGGGCCGCCCAACGCAGCAAGCGTCTTCCGCTCTCCGGCTCGATCCCCCAGGCCTCCTGGACCTGCTCGAACAACGCGATGGCTGTCCGCTCCACGCGCGAGGCCTGGGCCTCGTCCACCTCGAACCGCTTGCAGAAGGCATGGATGGTGCGGTCCCGGACATCCTCGTGCTGGATTCTCCCGAGCAGGTCGTACAGCAGGCCTTCCCGGAGCGCACCCGTCGAGGTCTCCATCCGGTCGATCTTGAAGCTCTGGAAGGCCGCCCTGAGAATGGCCAGGCCGCCCGGCAGCACGGGCGCGCGGTCTTCCGCCAGGCCGGGGAGCGAGAGGCGGCTGGTGTGGCCGGCAGCGATCAGCAGTCGCTGGAGGTGTTCGAGGCCCGGCAGGGTGATGCCGGCCTCCGTGGGGAGTAGCTCCCGCAGGATCGTCGCGATGGCCAGGATGGTCCCCGAGGAACCGGTGCACCGTTCCCATCCGGTCTCCCGGTAGCGGCGCCGCAGCGAGCGGAGTTCCAGCAGCGCGGCGAGGACCGCCCGTTCGAACCGCTTTGAGCTGAGTCTCCCGCCCGGGAAGAACTGCTGGCTGTACCGGACGCACCCCATGAACAGGCTGTCCGCCTCGAGTAGCTGGAAGCGCTTTCCGATGACGCACTCCGTGCTGCCGCCGCCGATGTCGATGACCAGTCGGCGCCCGCAGTCATCCGCGGAGGAGTGGGCCACGCCGAGGTGGATCAGCCTTGCCTCCTCGCGGCCGTGGATGATCTCGATCGGGTGGCCGAGCGCCTTCCTGGCCTTTCGCAGGAATTCCCCGTCATCCCGCAACTGCCGCAGGGTGTTGGTCCCGACCGCTCGCACGGCGGCCCTGGGCATGTCGCGCAGGCGCTGGCCAAACTGCGCCAGGCAGTCGAGAGCCCGGCTCCGAACCGCCCTGGAGAGAGTCCGATCCTTCCTGAGCCCCTCCGCCAGCCCGACCCGAACGCGGAGTCGGTCAACGGCATGGAGCTGTCCGTGGTTGTTCCTGGCAACCACCATGTGAAACGAATTGGATCCGAGGTCCACCGCCGCCACGGTCTCGGGTATCGAATCTTCGGACATAGCCTCCTGCTCTCTTTTTGAACGCCGCGCCCCCCGGGCGGCCCCCGCCGCCACGGTTCGCGTACCTTGTTGGAGAACCCGCCTCCAGAGCGTCCAGCCGGCTGAAAAACCGGACCTGGTCCCGATCATCCCTGATCCACCGCCGATTCCGAGCCCGTTTTTGACTCCACTACTGGTTCTTGACACGGTCTTTGCCGTTAACGTACTGCTACACCTGCCCTTGCCGCCTCTGGACGGGACTCAAACCACCGTTCTGAATGCGACCCGGCATGGTAGGATACTCTCACGCTGACACCTGAAGAGACATCTAAGGAGACCTGTATGCAACCCGTGCTTGCGGATTCGAGTGGGAGCAAGATGCTGCTCCTTGGATCGCTGACCGTCGCGCTGAGCCTGTTCCTGGGCACGCAGCTCTCATTGTGCCAGGTGGTTTCGGGCCCGGAGGTCAAGGTGCCTCCGAGCGTCCTCACCTCAGGGCTGACGCCCGCCGACACGACGCGCATCGCGGATCCGAAGCTGAACGGGGGGGAACTCCAGATTTCGTTCGGGTTGGAGCCGATCGGCGTCCAGAAGTCGGTCGTCGTGGAAGCCCTGCAGGGCGCCTCGGTGGTGGCGACGATCTTCGCCGGGAATCTGACCGGTTCCGCGACACCACAGGTGGTCACCTGGGACGGGCGGGATGGGTCGAACAACTTCGTCGATCCTGGCGAGTATCAGATTCAGGTCCGGCTCAGCAACGGGCTTCCTCCGGCCCTGCTCTACCCGCTGACGATTGTGCGGCTGGGGATCACCGAGATCGAGGCGCAGCCATCTCTGGGGAGCGATGAGTGGCAGATGGTCTACTTCATGAAGGGCACGAGCTACATCTTCTACACCACTCCCGCAATCCATGAGTACCTGTCGGTGAAGGACACGGGCGAGGTGTCGGACCTGGACCTCAACAGCGGCGAGCCGCGCACGGCAGCAGGATTGCACACGGCGACCGCCCAGCCTGCCATGGAGGGGGCCAACTACGAGGACGACCGGTACAACTATCCGCTCTGCTACCTGATGGGCAGGCAACCGGTGTTTGAGGTGACCTACGGCGCGCAAGGGACTTCATCCGCGAGTGGCGGAGCTGTTTCGGCCAACTTCCCGGTTGCCGGGTTCGAGATCCGGCCGCAGGCTCAGGACGGGGCGGGGAGTTGGACGACCACCGCGACTTCGATTTCGCCAGGTGGCACCGCCACCTTCACCGGACCGGCCCTTCCAGCCAACGCCACGAGGTTGGAGCGGTTGGTCGAGTGGACGTGGCAGTACCGGGCGGCCGGCGACGTGACCTGGACCGACCTCCCGGGCTCGTTCACCACGCAGCACCGGTTCTACACCCTCATTGGCGCGCCGCAGTGGAGGACGGGGGCCAGCGGAACACAGTATTCGGGTCCCTGGGTCGAGGTTGCGGACTATGTGTACACATGGAAGGACCAACTCGGGATCGCGGTCGTCGACCAGGCCACCGTGGTGGAGGCGATCTTCAAGGGGTTCATCGGCCAGCATCCGTCACTGACCGCGTCGATCGAGGGAGTGATCTACGACTGCTATCCGATGGGCGGGGACGGTGGGGCGACCCACTATTTCCAGTTCAGCGGCACCAACATGCGGCTGTCCAAACTACTGAACAACCATGCGCTCGGCGTTTACGTCAACTGTTCCGATTGCTCCGCCGCCGCCTCGGCGATCACGGCGATGATGGGCGTTCAGAATGTGAAGATGCTCTACCTGGGCACAATGAACCTGAAGGCGATCTGGGGCATCGGTTGTCCGGACTACACCCTGAACCTCTGGGGATCCGGTCACGGCTTCAGCTATCACCACATCGTCACCCGGTTCAACGGTGACCCGGTCTGCGACGCCTGCATGGCGCTCGATGTGGACGGCTCGCCGTCCACGCTTCCGGGAACCCCGGGCTGGAACTGCGATCGACCGTGGACCGGGACGCTCGGATACGACTTTCTGTCATCGTCAAACGCCGTTAGCCGCACCGTAGAGACGCTTCCGTACATCAACTGAGGGTGAGGGACAAGAAAATGAAGATCACAAGACTGATGAAGAGCGTTCCTCTCGTACTGATCGCGGTCGGCCTGATCCAGGCCTCCGCCCTCGGGCAGAAGCAGGCTTCGGGCGCGCGGCCGGCTCCGGCGGAGGTTCAGACGGGGTACCAGAAACGGTTGGCGGAAGTGGCGGCACAGTACGGCAGCGAGGGTTGGCAGGCGAGCCCCAGGCGGGCGGGATTGCCACTGGGCGAACTGGAGTTTCCGGGCTTCGTGGGTGAAGACGTGTACAGCAGCGCGGGTCACATCGAACGTCGCTTCTGCGGTGCCGATGATCTCCTCTCATTCAACGTGGAAGCGAAGGTTTGCGATAATGTCCCGGCCGCACACGCCGTGATGCTGGAGTGGCTGGCCGGCCTGAGCAGCCTGGCTCCGGCCCCGTCGGCGGCGGAGCTCGGATTTGCCGTGGGCGACGTGGGATACGCGGGTCTTTCCGGGGCCGCTCCCGGCGCGATCTCATGGATCGCGTTCTCTCGCGCGAACGTGGCGGTCCGGGTCTCGGTCGATGAGGTTCATGCTCCGCTCACGCTGGACATGCAGGCGATCTCGCGTGAGGTCGACCGGCAGGTGATGCTGCAGACGGAGCTGGGTCCGAAGCAGGCGCTGCCGCGTCCCGTGGTGCGCCGCCTCGAGGTGCAGCAGGCGAATTGTGTCGCCGGGGATGTCCTGGCCATCGATCTGGACGTTCAGGATGCGGAGGGGGAGCCCGCCGCGATCACCTGGACGGTGAACGGTCCGGGCCAGGGGTATGTGGAGCGCCGGGACGACGGAGTCTTCAGGCTCTACACCACCGGTCCGGGTCGCATCGAACTGTCGGTGCAGGTCACCGGACGCTTGGGCGTCAGCAGCGTGGCCAGTTTGGTGGCGATCGAGGTGGAGGACGACTGAGTCGTTCTTCGGGCGTTGCCAGGGGTGATGGCATGAGCGCGCGGAAAATCCTGATGCTGGTGGGCGACTTCGTGGAAGACTACGAGGTCATGGTCCCGTTCCAGGCGCTGCAGATGGTCGGACACACCGTGCACGCGGTCTGTCCGGACAAGAGGGCCGGCGACCATGTGCGCACGGCGATCCACGACTTCGAGGGGGACCAGACCTACAGCGAGAAGCCGGGCCACAACTTCGCGCTGAACGGGACCTTCTCCGAAGTCGATCCCGCCCTCTACGACGCCCTGGTGGTGCCGGGAGGGCGGGCGCCGGAGTACCTGCGGCTCGACGAGCGGGTGATCTCCTGCGTCCGCCACTTCGCCGATCACGACAAGCCGATCGCGGCGATCTGCCACGGCGTGCTGCTGCTGTCGGCCGCGGGCATTCTGGAAGGGCGGAGCTGCACCGCCTATCCGGCCTGCAAGCCGGACGTCATCGCCGCCGGGGCGAACTTCGTCGAGGTCGCCCTGGACGAGGCCCATGTCGATCAGAACCTGATCACCGCCCCGGCCTGGCCCGCGCATCCCCAGTGGCTCGAGAGCTTCCTCGAGGTTCTCGGAACATCGATCACTCCCTGACCGGGTCTTCCTAAGCTGGCGGCTTCCCCGGTCCGGCGGAGTCCCTATTCCATGTCGCAGAAGAAGAGCTGGTTTCCCGACTCGCTGGTCTTGATCTTCTCGATCATCGTCCTGGCCCAGCTCCTGTCGTACGTGATTCCAGCGGGGCAGTACGAGCGGGCGCCGGACAAGCCGGGCAAGGAAGGGCCGGTGATTCCGGGCACGTTCCATCTAGTCGCTGAGGAGGAGCGGAAACCGCTGCCGGTCTACTGCATCCTGACAGCCATCCCCGAGGGCTTGTTGCACGAAGACGCGGCCCCGATCATCTTCCTCGTCTTCCTGGTAGGCGGCGTGATCGCGGTGCTCCGGGGCACCGGAGCGATCGATGCGGCTCTGAGGGTGGCAGTGCAACGGTCGGGAAGCCGGCCATGGATGCTCATCGCGGTCTGTTCGGCGATATTCGGCCTGGGCTCGTTCACGGTTGGCATGGGTGAGGAGTATGTGCCGCTGATCCCGATCCTGGTGACGATGTCGCTGGCGATGCAGAT
>JAZDLC010000284.1:0-4934 GCA_043802345.1 Planctomycetota bacterium
GACTGGTTCCGGAAGTCCCTGCTGGCCGATCCCACCCTGGCCGATTCGTACGCCAACCTGGCCCGCATCCTCTCCGGTTCCCTGGAACAAAAGAAATCGTACACCCGCCTGCTGGACGCCGTGGTGGCCGCGGCGAAGTCATACAGGAGCGGGGATGCGCGGCGGTACGCCCAGGCCTTCTCCCTCTACCAGCGGGGGCTGGCCTCCATGGCCGCCCGGGATGTTCCCGGCATGACGCGCGATCTCACCGAAGCGGCGAAGCTGGATGACAGCTTCAAGGCGATCTGCGCGTTCCAGGTGGCTTGGGGCCTCTATCGGGACAATCAGTACGACAAGGCCAGCCAGCAAGTCCTGGAGCAGGCGCAAGAGAATCTCTCGCTTCTGCTCGACACGATGGCCGCACAGGAGCGCCCAAGCGACGCGGCCTTGATGGTCCGTTCCCTGGGAGACAAGTGCTTCAAGAAGGGGGACATGGACCGGGCGCGGGATCTGTTCCAGATCGCCGCCGAGGCGCTTTCGGACAGCGCCTCGGACTGGAACAACTACGCCTTCCTCTGCCGGGAGACGGGCAAGTACGAGGAGTCGTTCGCCGCCTACCAGCAGGCCCTGGAAGTGGACGGGGGAAACCCGTCCCTGCTCAACGATGCGGCCTTGATCCTCCACTACCACCTGCACCGGGATCTGGATCTGGCTGCGGAGATGTACGAGCGCGCCATCGAAGAAGGATCGCGAGTGCTGGAGGACGAGGAGGCCGACGCCAACGCCAAGGACTCCGCCAGGGTCGCTCTGAGGGACGCCGAGAACAACCTGCGCCGGCTGAAAGCCGGCATCCTGGACGACTCACCGCCCGACCGTCCCGGCAGGAGGCCGGGCCGCCCGGGCCGGGACAAGAAGGGCAAGTCGCCGGACGATGCGCCGGGAGAGCCTTCCGGTTCGGGCTGAGATCGCGGCGCGCTGCTTGCAGCCTGGCCAGGGGATTGTTCACCACGAAGTGCACGCAGCGTTCTTCGTGCACTTCGTGCACTTCGTGGTGAACAGCCCCGCTACGACTTGAGGAAGTCGGTGATCGCCTTCGTGCTCGGCTCTCCGGGCTTGCTTTCCGGCTCGCCCCGGTCGAGCAGCGACTGGGCCGCCGCCTGCTCTTCCACGCTCCGCTTCATCCCCTCGATCTCGTCCTTGGAGAGGTACTCGAGTTCGATCGCGCCGGCGTGGATCTCCTTCAAGGCGATCTCGATCGGATCGGTGGAGGGGTCGTCGATCAGCTTGGGCGCCCCCGCGACCAGTTCGTGAATCCGCTTCTGGAGCAGAACCGTGAACTTGAAGACGCCGCCGCAGCGGGCCGTCAAGTCCCAGACCATCTCCTTGTTCATCTGTCCGTACCTCCTGTGATTCCCTCGGGGGCATCTGCCCCCGGAGAGTCCAGACCGAGGATTTCGCGGGCCTCCTGGCAGGCCCGTTCCAGATCATCGTTGATGATCACCCGGTGATAACGATCTTTCAACCCGTACTCGATTTCAGTTTTTTCGATCCGCTTCAGAATCGCCTCCGGCGATTCGGTGCGGCGTTCGGTGATCCGCCTGCGCAGCTCGTCCAGGGATGGCGGAGCGATGAACAGGTAGGTCCCGTCGTAACCCTGGTCCATCAGGGCGATGCCGCCCTCGATGTCGATCTCCAGGACGTAGCAGCGGTCCAGCCGCTTCAGGGCCGCTTCCAGCGGGGCCTTCAGCGAGCCGTAGAGCTGCCCGTTCCGGAAGACCTCATTGTACTCGACGAACTCGCCCCGCTCGATGCGGGCCTCGAACTCCTCGCGGGAGAGGAAGAAGTAGTCGACTCCGTCCTGTTCGCCGGGCCGCTTCTTGCGGGTGGTGGCGGTCACCGCCAGGTCGACCCGCGGATCCTCCTCCAGCCGGTGCACGATGGTCGTCTTGCCGGAGCCGGAAGGCCCGGAGATCACCACCAGGCCCCCGCGAAGACCACCCGATTTCTCCACCTGCGCGCTCATTCGAGATTCTGCACCTGTTCCCGTAGCCGCTCGACCTGGCTCTTCAGCTCGACGACGCTTCGCGCGATGGCCGCATCCTGATTCTTCGAACCGATGGTATTCGCCTCCCGGGCCATCTCCTGGACCAGGAAGTCGAGAGACCGTCCCACCGGCCCCTTCTGCTGGAGCAGGCTCTGGAATCCCTCCAGATGGCTGGTGAGGCGCGCCAGTTCCTCGGCGATGTCGGCCCGATCCGCGAGCAGCGCCACCTCGCGCTCGAGCGTGGTCCGGTCGAGCTTCAGTTTCGAACCCTCCAGCAGCCTGTCGATCCGCTGGCGCAGGCGCTTCTGGGTGCGGCTGGGGATCTTCGGTGCCTGCTTCCGGATCGCTCCGATCGCCCGTTCGGCCTGCTCGAGAAGCCGGAGCAACTCCGACTTCATCCGCTCCCCTTCCGCCAGCCGGGCTTCCGAGAGTTGCTTCAGAGCCCGCCGCAGGGCGGAGAACAGCCCCTTGAGTTCCTTCGGGTCGGTCTCGTCCGCCTCCTCCAGCGAGACCACCCCCGGCAGGGAGAGCACGGTCTGGAGGTCCAGTTCGCCGGGAAGGTCCGCTCGCTTCGCCAGGGTCCGAATCGAGTCCGCGTACTCCAGCATCAAACGCTCGTTGACCACCGGGAAATCCCGCACCCCGCGCGCCCGGTGGCGCACGAAGAGATCCACGCTCCCCCGGAACACGACCCGCCGCACCTCTGCCTCGAGGGCCGCCTCGTGCCGCAGGAAGCGCGGCGGCAGCTTCATCTTCACGGTGAGGTACCGGTTGTTGACCGAGCGCACCTCGACGGTGAGCGAGCTTCCGGCCACCGGGGCCCCGGCGCTGCCGAAACCGGTCATGGAGCTCGGCATCCCGGCCTACGCTCCGTCCGTCTTCATGGACAGGGCCCGGCTGCCCGGCTTGACCGGCACGGAGCCCTGCCTCGCGAGCGGGTCCTCCTCCTTGGTCCAGACCTGCGCATCGATCGCGACCAGCGCGCGGTACGGCACGTCGAATACGTCCTTTCCGCCGGTCCGATTCACGATGCTGCCCACGCCGATCACATCGGCGCCCAGCTCCTTCAGCACGTTCACCACTTCCTTCGCCGAGCCTCCGGTGGTCACCACGTCTTCGACCACCAGCATCTTCTCGCCAGGCGCAATGGTGAACCCGCGGCGGAGCGTCATCTCGCCGTTGACCCGCTCGCTGAAGAGGCACCTGGCCCCCAGGAAGCGGGCGACCTCGTGGGCGATGATGATGCCGCCCATGGCCGGCCCCACGACCACATCGACGTGATCGTCGTGAAACAGTTCACCCAGCGCCACCCCGAGAACGCCCGCCCGGGCCGGGTGCTGCAGCGCCAGCGCGCACTGAACATACCGGTCGGATCGCTTGCCGGAGGAGAGCTCGAAGTGGCCTTCCAGCAGGGCGTCGCATTCCTTCAGCAGGTTGAGAACGTCGTTCGCTTCCATGATCACCCCCCCTGCGGCGCGTCAGGCGGAGCTCCACCACCCGCGCCGCCCGGGCCGGCGGGCGCCTCGGACGAGGGTGTGTCATCGAAAAACGAAGTACTCTCCATCGAGCACTTGTTGATCATGATCGACGACACCACGAAGATCGCGGCGATGATCCCGGTCACCCGGTTCACGCCCGAAGCCTTGACGCCGAACGTCTCGGCGCCCATGCCGCCGAACGCCTCGCCCAGGCCTCCGCCCTTTCCCTCCTGAATCAGGATGATCAGGCCGAGCAGCAGCGCCGACGCGATGAACACAAACCAGAGCAATCCGGTAATGAACATGTTTTTCTCTCCGGTACGCCGGCCTTTAGTGGGCGCGCGCCGCCTTGCAGATCGCCAGGAATGAATCGAGTTTCAGGGAAGCTCCGCCGACCAGCGCTCCATCGATCTCCACCTCCCCCATCAGGGTGGTGGCATTGTCCGCGTTGACCGACCCACCGTACTGGATCCTGAGCCGGGAGGCGAAACCTCCGTCGAACAACTCCGTGATCAGCCCGCGCAGGGCCGCGTGCACTTCCACGGCCTGGTCCGGGGTGGCCGTGCGGCCGGTGCCGATGGCCCAGACCGGCTCGTAGGCGAGGGTCAAGGTGGAGAGATCGGCGGCGCTGAAGCCGGCGAGCGCTCCCTGGACCTGGTTCCGGACCACGTCCAGCGTCCGGCCCTGATCCCTTTCTGAGAGCTGTTCGCCCACACAAAGAATCGGATGAAGCCCCTGCGCGAGGGCTGCACGCAACTTCTTGGCAAGCAGTTCCTCATCCTCGCCGTAGTACTGGCGGCGTTCGGAATGGCCCAGGATGACATGCGTCCCGCCGGCATCCTTCACCATGGCCGCGGAGACCTCTCCGGTGTACGCCCCGCCCTTCTCATGGTGGCAGTTCTGGGCGCCCACGATCATGCCGCTCCCTTCCGCCGCCCGGGCCACGTCCGAGAGCAGGGTGAACGGCGGGAAGAGGCCGACGTCGCCCTGCCCCGCGAGCGCTTCCAGAGCATCCCTGAGCCCAGCGACCAGCGATTTCGCCAAGCCCCTGTCCAGGTTCATCTTCCAATTGCCGGCGACGAATGATCTGCGCATGGTTTCCTGAGGAGGGAATAAACGTGGCAGTCTAGGACAATGGGTCGCAGCCGTCAACGTCCTGCCCGACACCCTTCTCAAGGGGTTGCCAGCAGGACCTTTCGGGTGTCTCAGCGAAAGAGCGGGCCGATCCGCCCTACCCGTTCCCTGCGGGTCTCGACCCGGGTTTCCTCCCAGAGGTCGCAAAAGCGGGACGCCGCTTCCGGGTCCAGGAAGCGCTCGATCCGGCAGAGGATCTCGTAGCTGTCGGCGAGTTCGCTGGCCGGCTCCAGCCCTTCCAGGGGCGATTCGACCTCCCGGCGGATCTCACGGGCCAGGTCGCTCCGGCTCATCTGCGG
>JAZDLC010000285.1:0-18139 GCA_043802345.1 Planctomycetota bacterium
CCTGGATCCTCCCGCACGGAGTGACGGAGATCCTGGCCCTGATCATCTGCGCCGGCGCAGGCCTGGCCCTCGGACAGGCCTTGCTGTTTCCCGGCCCGTACCGGCGGCTCGACAACCTGGCGAGGGCCGGCCGGAACGGAGCGGTCGTGGTGCTTGGCGCGGCCTGCTTGTTCTTCATCGCGGGCCTCATCGAGGGGATCTTCCGGCAGTCCGTCACGAACGTCGTCATCCGATGTGGCGTTGCCTTGCTGACGCTCCTCTTCTGGATCGCCTACTTCCGCCTGGGTCACAAACAGGGAGAGAGCCGTGCGTCGTCATGAGCGCCTCTTCATGCGCGAGGAAGACCCGTCGGCAGCGCGGCTCCTGACGACGCCGGAGGGAATGGAGGTCCGGTTCCATGTGGCGGCCCTGCCCGAGCGTCTGATCGCCTTCCTGATCGACATGATCGCGGTCGGCCTGATCCTGATCGTGCTCGTGACCGGCGTGGGGTTCGTCGGGTTCTTCTTTCCGGTCGCCGGGGCGTTCATCCTCCTGCTCGTCTTCCTGGTCTGGAACTTCTACTTCGTCTGGTTCGAAGGACGCCGGCAGGGGCTGACCAGCGGCAAGCGGGCCATGCGCCTGCGCGTGATCGACCGGCGCGGCGGGCCGCTGACCATGGAGGCCGTGCTCGCGCGAAACCTCGCCCGCAACGTCGAGGTCCTGCTGCCGTTGATCATCTTCGCCCAGCGGGAATCGCTGACGCAGACCATGCCCGGCTGGGCCGGTCTGCTCTCTCTCGTCTGGGTCATTCTGTTCTGCCTGCTGCCGCTCCTCAACCCGGACCATCTACGCGTCGGAGACATGATCGCCGGTACGATGGTGGTCTCGTCGCCCAGGAAACCGCTCCTGATCGATGTGGCCAGGCAGACGAGGAAAGCCGGCGACGAGCCGCTCTATACCTTCTCGGCCCGGCAGATGGAGATCTACGGGATCTACGAGCTGCAGGTCCTGGAACAGCTCCTGCGCGAGCGAACGCCGGACCAGATCAGGAAGCTGCGCGCCGTCGGCCAGACGATCCGCGGGAAGATCGGCTGGGACGCTGACGAAGCGGAGATCGACGAGCGGCGCTTCCTGACCGAGTTCTATCAAGCTCAGCGGCGACACCACGAACACCGCCTGACTCTCGGCAAGCGGCAGGAATTCAAGCGACGCTGAGCTACTCGAACACGGTGACCAGATCCTCGATCGTCGCCCCCTCCCTTCCTGAGCGCAGCGCCTGGTACGTCGCACCCTGAAGCGCGGCAAGAACGCTGCTGTAGATGACGGAGAGTGCGAGCAGGGAGTAGGCCTGGGCTCCGTCGTAGATCCTCCCAGTGAAGGCACCCTTTGGCGCCATCGCGAAGGTGGCCAGGAAGGTGCAAGCCCCCACGAGCATTCCGAGAATGATGTTCATCCAGAAGATCGTCCAGCGGTTGTTCCGGGTCAGCGTCACGCTGCGCTTCAGGGACTCAAAGGGCCCGCACGATTCCGCGACAGCGACGGGAATCGCAACGAAAAGCATGACGTTGACGATCGCACCGGCCACGTAGCCGGCGAAGATCAAGAGGGCATGGAGGGCAGTGAGCACGCGAGAGGAGCCCTCTGTCCAGCCAAACGGTTTGAGAATCGACGGGACAGAGAGGCACAGGACGATGAGGATGCCGGCGAAGATGCCCGCGCCCATGATCACCCAGAACCGGCGGACACAGGCTCGCACACACTCCGACCAGCCGAGCCTGTGACCGTTCAGCTGGCGAAAGACACTGTAGGAAACGAACCCGCAGAGAAGGATGCCGGCGATGCGGGTTCCATAGTCGGTGAGAAAATCCAGTCGACCCTGCCCCGTCATCTCGCCGTCTCGATCCAGGAGATAGGCCAGGAGGACGAACAGCGGCGACGAGATGATCAGAGCGGCCAGGGTGAACGGGATCACATTCCGGAACCAGATCGAGAAGCCGGTGCGCAGGGTCCGGCCCAGCTGGATGGCGTGATACCTCCTTCGCCTGCGCGTCCGCCGCACTGCCCGCTGGACGGGCGCAGCCTCCTTCGGCTCCGCGATCTCCTCGAAGTCGGGCGGGATCTCTGCGTCTTCGGTCACTCGTTTCCCCTGGTCAAGTTCCTTGTCGGCCGCAGACCATGAACGCGACATGATAGCGAATGTTGGTCCGACCTTGCCCCGCCCGGCTTGCGATTCCATGACAGTATTTCCAGGATTGCTGAAGTGCATCCTGCCTCTGGAGAGTCCTTCTTTCTGAATGACGGAGTTCACCGAGGAAGGACCAGGAATGACGAACATCGCGCATCGACTCGACCTCGATCGTCTGCTCTGCCAGGACGGATTCGTCCGTAGCGTGGCGCGCGGGCTGGTGCTGGACGAGAACACCGTCGATGACGTCGTGCAGGAGACCTTCCTGCGGGCCTTGCGCGGCGGGCCGAGCCAGGGAGGGAGCCTTGCCGGTTGGCTCCGGACCGTGGCACGGAACGTCGCGCGCTCGATCCGACGCAGAGAGGAGAGTCGAGAGCGACGGCATGCGCAGGCTGCCGGTCCCCCACCGACACCGTGGCCCGAGGAGATCCTCGAACGCGAGGAGTTGCGGCGCCAGGTCGTGGAAGCGGTCTTCTCCCTCGACGAGCCGTATCGGACCGTCGTCCTGCTCCGCCACTTCGAGGAGTTGACGCCAGAGGAGATCGCCGGCAGGCTCGCCCTGCCCGTGCGGACCGTCTGGACCCGCCTGCTGCGGGCGCGCTCGATGCTGAAGACGAAGCTGGCCAGGGGAAATCGCGGCGACGAGGGGTGGAGGCGCGGCCTGCTCTGCCTGGCGGGAGTCGACGCGAAGGCGATCGTGGCGAGCGGCGCCACCGCTGCTCTCGGCATGAAGCTGATCTGGGCGGCGGCGATCGTGCTGGTCACGGCCGGACTGGTGCCGGCGTTCCTCGTCGACCCTTCCGAAGACCCGCTCGATTCACAGGCCTCGGCCACTCTCCCGGCGGCCGATCGTCATGAGGGCGGCGAACGACACGGCGGTCAGGATGGCGGCGGCCCAGGAGCCGAACGGGTGGCGCTCACCGGAACAGTCCAGGGCGATTTGGAGTCCGCGATTTCCTGCCGTGTAATCGATCCGTCGGGAGAGCCGGTTGGTCACGCGCTTGCCATGGGTCGCACCGACAGGAATGAACCGTGGCTGGAGATGGGGCGCGCGGACTCCGCGGGGCTCGTGCGGATCGAGTGGGACGACCTCGCTCTGCTCGACCTGGAGTTTCGAGCCGATGGATACGTTCCAGTCGTCAGGGAGTCCCTGGCGCGGGGCGATTCCTGCGACGTCATTCTCCGGCGTGGCGTGAAGGTCCGGGGAGAGGTCGTCGACGCCGAGAGCGAACGGCCGATCGTCGGCGCAACGGTTGGCGCCCGATTCGAGCGATTCGCCGGCTCGGTCGGGACGCAGACCGATACCTCCGGGCGCTTCGAGTTGATCCTGCCCGGGTTCTGCGCCTCACTCTCGATCAACCACGAGAACTACGCGCAGTGGAGCGAGGGGCCCTTCCTGTCCGATCCGGATCAGGAAACGCGCAAGATCCGCCTCTCGACCCTGCTCGAGACCAACCCCACCTACGTGCGCGTCCTGGACCGGGTCACGGAGCAGCCGCTCGAGAGGGTCGAGACCTCGCCCTACCCGGCGAGTCCGCTCGGCGGCGGCATGGTCGAAACCAGGTGTCTGAGCCGCGGCGACAGCAAGGTCTTCGACCTCCGGTCGCCGGGGTATGTCGGAATCAAGGTGACGTGCGACGAAGAAGAGGGCGGCAGTCCCGAACGACCGCTGGTGTTGGAGATGTCACGGAAGGTGACGGTGACGGGGCGGGTCGAGGATCCCCGCGGGAATCCCGTCGCAGGGGTCTCCGTCCGGCGTCGCGCGAAAACCGTGCGCAACGGCGCGCAGTGGCCCGACCTTCCGTACGATCAGACCGTCCTGACCGATTCAGGAGGTCGCTTCGAGCTGCGCGATCTCCCGCCCTCGAATATCGCGGACTACGGGCTGGTCCTGAGCCACCCGGACTTCGCGGATCTCACCGTCGGAAGAGTCACGGTTCCGGAAACAACCCGCCACGAGCTGGCGCCGTACCGTCTGAGCCTCGGGCGCGGCATCCGTGGGACCGTCCGCCGCGCGGACGACCACTCTGCGATCGCCGGAGCCAGGGTCCAGTGCGGCTCGCGTGCGGTCCTGAGCGGCGAAGATGGAACCTTCTGCCTCGATCATCTGACCGGATTCGTGAACCTGGTCGTGCATGCCGCGGGGATGGTGCCGTGCACCCTGAACATCTCTACCGACGAATCGGCGAGCGATCTGGAGGTCATGCTGGAGAGCGGACTCTCGATCTCAGGCATCGTGCTCGACGCCGATGATTGCCCGGCCACGGGTGCGGCCGTGCGGGCGGTTCTCGAGAAGAGCGAGGCTCGTGACCTGAACTCGAACGGCCTGCTTCGAGAAGAGGGGATTCTCGCCTGGGCGGATACCGGCGGCCGGTTTCGGATCGACGGTCTGGCGGAAGGAACGTACGGACTGATCGCCGGCCAGTTTGGAGCACCCTCGGCCGGGAGGGGAATGAAGGCCTACACCACGCTGGCCGTGGCCGGCGACGAGGACGTGCAAGTGCGCCTGGAAGCGCTCTCTGGCATCGTCATGAAGCTCGTCTCGGCGCGCACCGGACGTCCGGTTTGCCGCTACGCGTACCGCGTTGAGTACTGCGGCGGCCTGTGGAATCGGGGCGCACTCGGCAAGGGCGGCATCGCCGCGAGCAACTCCTTCTTCGAGGTACTCTCGCCGGGCGGCATCGCCAACCTCGCGGTCGAGGCGCCGGGGTATGCTCCGTTCGTCATGACCGGAATCCGGGTGGGAGAAGGAGAGATCAGGGAGATCGAGGTCATGCTGGAGGACCCTTCTTCCCTGACTGGCGTCGTCCGCGACGAGATGGGTCGGCCACTGGCAGATGTGGCGCTTCACCTCTCCATGGAGCGGATGATATTTCGCGACAGCGAAGCGCTCGAGCGGACCGCGCTCAGCGACGAGCAGGGACGCTATCAGTTCAATGGGCTTGGGGGCGGCGAATGGACGATTCAGCGGGCGGAGGTCGGCCGGCAAGGCGAGACCCTGGCGAGGTCGATCAGGGTGCATCCCGACCGGTTCACGGTTGGCGTGAGCACCTCGGCCACCGCAGATCTCATCGCCGAGTCCCCGCGGGGCGCCACGCTCTTCGGACAGGTCACTCCCAAGCCGGGTGAGCGGATCACGAGCCTTCTCGTCATGCTCTGGCGCGCCGAAGAAGGGAACCACCCGTACGCAATTGCCCCAATCGACGAAGACGGACGCTACAGCATCCCCTTCCTCCCGCCTGGCCAGTACACGTTGGGCGCGTCGATCAGCGAGGTGTATGAAGGAGGCACCCGGAGTCACGAGAACGTGGGCATCCGCTTGGTGGACGTGCCGGAGTCTGGTGAGGTCGAGGCCGACCTCGACATCAGCCGGCTCAGGCAGTCGCGGTGAGACCGAGCCGTTTTCGAAAAAGTCTGACCACAGAGGAACGATCCCGTCCGGTAGAGTGAAGTCCAACTCGCACCGGAGGAGACGTGGCGGAATCCCGATCAGACAGCGAAGACCGCGTCGACGAACTGCTCGCCGAGTACATCGTGCGGACGGAGCAGGGGGAGGAGGATGCGCTCGCCAGGATTTCGGAGGAGCATCCGGAAGATGCCTCCGAGCTGACGAACCGGGTGTTGAAGTGGCAGCACTGGCAGCAGGTCATCGGCAAGATGGCCCAGCCGGAGCAGATCACGCGGCGCTGGGGCCGCTTCACACTCGTCCGGGAGCTGGGACGGGGCGGGATGGGCGTGGTCTATCTCGCCCACGACGAGCAGCTCGACCGGACGGTCGCGCTCAAGGCGCTGACCACGCCGGCCCTGGCCGGGTCGCGCGCCGCCACCCGCTTCGAACGGGAGGTGAGGGCCGCGGCCAGCCTCCACCATCCGAACATCGTGCCGATCTACGAGGTCGGCGAGCAGGATGGCGTGCCTTTCTTCACCATGGAGTATGTCGAGGGGCAGACTCTCGGCGACGCCATCGACCGCCTCCGGGCTCTCGATGTCTCCCCGTCGAAGCTCTCCGGGGTTCATCTGGGGCGGACCACGCTGATCGACACGGCTGCTGCCGGATCCGCGGAACCGAGCAAGGACCGCCCGACCGATGTGGAGTCGCCCACCGAACGGCTGCGCGTGGTCTGGCGGGAAAACTTCGTGGAGACGATCTGCCTGCTGGTGCTGGAGATCGCCGAAGCGTTGGAACATGCCCACCGGCAGGGCGTCATCCACCGCGACGTCAAACCGTCCAACATCATGGTCTGTCCCGATGGGAAGCCGCAGCTCTTCGATTTCGGCCTGGCCCGCACCGAATCGGCCCACAGCCTGACCGTTTCGGGCGACTTCGTCGGCACGCCGCAGTACGTCTCTCCCGAGCAGATTGCCGCCAAGACGACCGGGATCGATCACCGCACCGATATCTACTCCCTTGGGGTGACCCTGTTCGAACTGCTGACCCTCCGGGCGCCCTTCGAAGGTGAGACTACCCAGCAGATCTTCAAGCAGATCGTCTCCAAGGAACCGCCCTCTTTGCGCAAACTGAACTCCGCGGTGCCGCGCGACCTGGAGACGATCTGCACCCAGGCGATGGCGAAGGATGCGGGACGCCGGTACGCGACCGCCGGCGACATGGCGGGGGACCTGCGGCGTTTCCTGGAGCACCGACCGATTGTCGCCCGTCCGGTCGGCCCGGCGACCCGCCTCTTGCGTTGGACCCAGCGCAACCCAGCCTGGGCCACGGCCTGGGCGCTCGCCTTCCTCCTGGTGGTCGGTGGCCCCTTGACCTTCGGCATCCACCAGCGCAGCGCAAAGAAGGAGACCGATCAGCAGCGTGTCCGCGCCGAGCGGAATCTCGACTGGGCGCTCGAATCGGTCGACCGGATGTTGACCCGGGTGAGCGACCAGCGCCTGAATGATCTGCCCTGGGCGGGTCCGGTGCGCCTGGCCCTGCTCGAGGACGCTCTCTCCCTCTACCGCACGCTGCTCGCGGAACAGGGAGAGAATCGCGTGCTGCGGAGGCGGACCGGGCAGGCGTTTTGCCGTCTCGGCTCGTGCCTGCTGGACCTGGGGAGAATCGAGGAGGCCGGCCAGGCCGCGGAAAGCGCGATCCAGGTGCATGAGCAGCTCCTCAGCGAGGAGCCGGGGAACCTCGACCACCAGTTCGATCTCGCGGGCGCCGTCCACCTTCAGGCGCTGCTCCTGTCCGAGAGCGAGAAGCCGGCGGAGGCGATCGCGTCGGAGCAACGTGCGGTAGAGCTCGCCGCCGGCGTCGTGGCCGGAAGGCCCGCCGATCCGGCGGCCAGGATCCGGTTGGCGTACGGCCACCTGCTGCTGGCGAATTGCCAGAAGGAAGCCGGACACCTGGAGACGGCCGAGCAGGAGTTCGAGCGCGCGATCGAGATCGTGAGCAAGGTCCATCGCGAGTTCCCCGACGACCCGGTCCATGGGGAGGCCCTCTCCCAGATGCTCCTCGACCAGTCCCTGCTCCTCGGGGACCTCGGCCGCTTGAACGAGTCGTTCCTGGCCGAGCGCCGGGCGATGGAGGTTCTGGAGCAGCTGCGCCAGAACCACCCCCACTGGAAGGACCTCCGCGCGAGCATCGCCATGGCCTACAACAACCTGGGCCTGCACCTGCTCGAGACCGGGCGCCTCGAGGAGGCCGAGGAGGCGCTCCTTCAGGGACAGAAGAGAAACCAGACGCTGGTCGAAGACTTCTCGAACATCCCCAGGTACCGCCAGTGGCTGGCGGTCAACCACCGCAACCTCGGGATGGTCCTGTTCCAGACGAACCGACCGGATGAGGCCGAGCAGGCCTTCCGCCAGGCGGTGGCAATCCTCGAGGAACTCCTGAAGGACCATCCGGGAGTTCTGGAGTATGAAGGCAGCCTGGTCGTCTACCTTGACGAACTGGCTGACGTGCTGATCCGACGGGGGCTCCGCGTCGAGGCCGAAGAGACCCTCGACCAGGCGTTGGAAAGGGCCAGGGAAATCTCCGGGGAGAACCGGACGGACATGCGGTGCCTGGCGCTCTGCGCCAGGATACTGAACAGTCTCGCGCTGCTCTTGTCTGACCAGGACGCGCGCCTCGAGGAGGTACCGCCGCTGCTCAAGGAAGCGCTGGACCAGCAACGGCAAGCTATCGAAATCAATCCGGACGCCGCGAACTACCGCCAGAACCTCCGCAGCTACTCTGACTTCCTGGCGGAGACCGACCTGCGTCTTGGCGACCATCGCGGCGCGTCCCTTGCCGCCGGCGCGCTGGCGCGTGCTTTCCCCGGCGACGCGGACAGTCTCCTCCGGGCGGCCGGGCTGCAGGCCCGGTGCGTGACCGCGGCGGAAGAGGACGGTTCTCTCGACGACGAGGTGCGTCAGACCCTCGCGACCGGCTACACGCAAAGCGCTCTCGACCTGCTGGAAGCAGCCGCCCGGATCGCTCCTCTGAACCCGGCCGAGCTGACGGGGAACCCCGCCTTCGCGCCGCTTCGGGACACCCCCGGGTTCCAGGCCCTGATCTCCCGCCTGGAGGCGAAGCTTCCGCCCGAGGGTGGTTAGGCGGAGATCCACTACAGTCCAGCGGTGATTCGAGCCGACCCGGATGAAGAGCCATCAATCCGCGGCATGAGCCACAGGAAGGGAACCCGTCGTGCACAGAATCACCGTCTTCGTTCCGGCCGTCCTGGCGATCCTCTCGATCGCGCCCGCTCCGGCGCAGAATCTCACGCCACAGCAGAAGATCAGCTACCTGCAGGTAGCCACAACCGCAGCGAGAGAGCAACTCGAAGCTGGCGCGACCGACCAGGCCAGGCTCTGCCAACTCGCCGTTCTCACGCCTCTTCAGGGACTGCTTCCCGCGAGGCAGCAGGAGCCAGTGAAAGGGCTCATCGACGACTACATGAAGGTCCAGGGGAAGGCGTGGCAGGGCGCCCCGAGCCAACTCACCCAGCAGGGGCTCGGCGCCTTCCTCGATTTCTTCGAGAAGAACAAACCCCGCCTGATGGCGTTGACGAAGGCGTTCAACCTCGAGCAGGGCTCACTTCCAAACGGCACGCAGGAGTATTACCGGTGCATCGCGGACGTCCTGGCACAACGCAAGCAGGCGTACGAACTGGCGGGCCAGTGGGCCATGGCCGCCCCGCGGCCGGAACTGCTGCTCGCTCAGGACGTCTTCATGCACCTGTTTGGGAAGGACATCCCGAAGGCTCTGTATCACATCACGTTCGGACCCGCCACCGCCGCCGGCCATGCGCAGCAGAGAGTGCTTCCGGAAAACGTAGAGATGATCGAAGCCGCCCTGCGCACAGCCGCCAACTCAGAGGATCACCGGGTGATCTACGAGCAGTTGACCCGCGCAAAGGAGGCTGTCACGATCATCGAGACAGTCGAGGCCGCCCTGCGAGGTGAGGTCGACGTCTCCGGGTTGACCGCAAGGGTCCCGCAGCTCAAGCAGCAGATGATCGCGCTCCAGGAGAAGGCCGACCGGCTGTTCGACCAGATGGTCGACGAGAATCGGATGCCCGGTCACATGACCTGGAGGGGAGGCGACGCCGAGGAAGCCGAACTCCGCGCCCAGATCGAGGCCTCGTGGAACTCACTCTTCCCGCGAGAGAGGGTCTTGACGATCCACTTCCGGTCGAGCGACTTCGCGACGCGCTGGGAGAGCGGGTGGGAGGGGGACACGCTGTACTCCTCCCTTTTCGGGTACATCCTGGTGGCTGTTGCGGCGGAACAGCCGGATGGGAAGTGCCGGGTGTTCCTGAAGTTCTTCCGGCGGCCGTCGAATCAGGACGGGAGTTGGAGTGAATTGGAGATGCACTCGACGGAGAGCAGTTATCTGATGTGCAAGGAGAACCTGTAGGACGAACCCACAGGCTTCGCCCTCCGTGCCCGTCTGGTCCTTACCCACAAGTCTGGCCGAGTCGTACTCGAATCGTGGAAGGCCGACCCGTCTGGAGGGCACGGGCACGGGCACGAAAGGCTACGGCTGGTACGTGATATCCACGAACCTCACCTGTCCGGCCGCATCGATCTCGAGCAGCAGCGATTGCCCCGGCTCGAACTTGAGATCGACCTTGCGGCTCTTGCCGCCGACCGAGATGACGACCGGCATCTCCACCAGACCAGCACTCTGCGCCTGCCCGAGGGTCAGGGGCAGATGCAGGTCCTTCGCGCTGGGATGCGCGAAGAAGATCGTGTACATCTCGCCGTCGGTCCTGCACCAGTGGTCGGGGAGGTTTTCGCCCGCGACCAGGGGGGGCCTCGCGGCGACAGCCGCGAAGCGGGAGGAGACCGCGGGGAGTGATGCCAGCTCATCCAGCCGGCTGGCGAAGTCGGCGGACTTGTTGCGGCCGGCCTCGCCCGGCCTCTTCTTCAGGCAGACCGGAAGGCCTTTCTTGGCGAGATCGAGAATGGTGTCGAGCGCTCCGCTGTCGAGGTCGGTCACGTCGACGTAGAGCGAGGTGAATCGGGCGTCGCCGCAATTCAGCACTCCGTCGACAAGCTCCGCCTCTTCCAGGAAGCGTTGGTTGACCCAGAGCGGGCGGTGGCCGGACAGCTCCTCCGCGAACCGGACGTACCGCAACTCGTAGGCGCCCCAGGCCCACGGGAACTGGAGTTCCTCCGGGTACTCGCCGGCGATCCACGCATCCTCGAGCGGCAGGTAGACCGCGACATCCGACCAGGTCCGGCCTCGCTGCATGAACCCGGAGACCTTCTCGAGGTAGCGATTGAACTCCTTCAAGTCCTTGGCGAGAGCGCCGCTCTCGCCGACATGGACCGTGGCGTAGAACCGATTGCCGTCCGATCCTCTGGAATTGAACGGCATGCCGTGCCAGATGATCTGGTTCACGCCGTTCGCGAACAGGGCGTCCGCCACCAGCTTGAGGTCCGCGGTCTGCTCCTCTCCGAGATGTTTCCCGGGAAAGCCGTACAGGCAGGTGAACGTCTCCGAGGTGACCAGCGGCCTCCCGGCAAGGAGCGCCGCCGACGCGGGAATCGTGGAGAACGGCGGCTCGAACAGCATCGCTTCGCTCTCGGGCACGTCGGCCGCGGCGTAGGCCGTGAGCAGATCGGTCGGCGAACCCGAGCACTGCACTCTCGAAAAGGCGCCGAGTGCGTGGCAGGTCTCCGTGAACGGCCGGTAGAAGTTGTCGATGACCGTCTCCGAGACCAGCTTCATGTAGTCGTACCGCTCCCCGGCATGATCCTCGTCATACAGTTGTTCCATGCTGGGCCGGATGTCGTACCCGTACCGCTGCTCGAACGCCTCCCCGAACTCCTCCGTCCAGATTCGTTTCGTCTCAACTTCCCAGGAATCACAGAACAGCCCCGACCGGGAGCCCTGGAGAGCGTCCTTCAGGCCCGCGCCCATGACGCTCGCGTACCGCTCGAACGCCTCCTTGTCCATGTGGTTGACCACGTTGCCGATGACCGGGTGCGTCCAGGAGAGCCGCAGATCCTGCTTGAACTCGGGATCACCGAAAACCCGGGTGCGGTCCGCGTCCGTCACGAACGTCCCGCCAAAAGGCCAGAGGGTGCCGAAGGTGAAGTCGCAATCCAGCTCGAGCCGGTCGGCGGTCTGCTTCGCGTGGGCCACGGCCTCGCGCCACTTTGGGCAAAGCCACTCGAACCGCTTCGCCTCCGGGTCCCGCCCCTCCGGGTAGATGAAGGCGATCTCCACGCCGCCGAAGTTGTTCTCCGCCAGCCACTCGAGCTGGTGCTCGACATCCTCCTTCTGGATCTCCGAGGCGAACCACCACCAGCGGGTGAGCGGCTTCGACGAGCGATAGAAGGGCTCGTTGGCCCGGTCCTCGCTCTGGAACAAGGCACAGCCGGCCGGGGCGAGCGACGCCAGCAGCAGGCAGATGACCCAGACAGGACCCTTCGAATTCTTCATCGCTCCGTCTCCGTCCCACTCTCGCGTGGAAGTCTCGTCCTCGTACTCGTACTCAGTCCGCAGGAACGGTACTCGTACTCGAGCCGGAATCCGTCAACCTCTTGCCCACGAAACCGGGGCAAAACCAGACAGCTCACGATTCGAGTACGAGTACCGCCGCTGCGCGGCTGAGTACGAGTACGAGTACGAAACGTCCCCTTCGCGTGCTTCATCGTGACCTCAAGGGCACCGAGCGCCCGACAACGGTGGAGGCGGAGGATTTGCTGCACAGCCTGCAGGACGAGTGACTCCCGGCATCGCGTTCCGGCGGCCGAGGTGATCGAGTCCAGGGAAGACCGAGAGAAACCCGCCACAGAGAAACCGATGGCAAGCCTCCGACGCGATTCGTACTCGTAATCGAATCGTGGAAGGCCGACCTGCGTGGGAGGGCTCGAGTACGAGTACCGCTGCGCTGAGTACGAGTAAGAACAGCGCATGCCCGAACATCCATCCATCGATCCTACAGATGACACGACTCGTTCACCGGGTGTGTATGTTCCGGCTGCCAGGTCGAGCTGAGGCGCGCGTTCGGGTGGAACACGAGCTCATGGATCACGCCGGGCATCGACTGTTTCGTCAGCTCGAGTTGCTCGACGTCCGCGGACTCGAACACGACATCGATCTCCTGGTACCGCCAGACCTCGACGTAGTAGTAGTACCCGATCACCTGCCGCTGGAACCGGAACAGTGGGCTGTCCGAGACCTTCTAAAACGGCTTCAACATCGAGCGCTCCCGTTTCGGTTCTGGAGCCCGCCGGCCGCCCTGGTGTGAACGGCCGGACGGACTCCTCCTGGGCACGCGTTTGCTCGGCCCGAAGCGGGGACTCTACCTTTTCTGGATCCAGATGAAATCGATCCCGATCCGGGAGTTCGGATTGCCCCGGTTGACCAGGATCAGCTCGTGCTGGCCCGCGGGCAGTTCCTGGGCAGGGGTACTCACCCGCCGCAGGTTCGTGCGGCCCGGCTCCCTCAGGTCGACCTCGGCCAGGGAAACCTCCTTCGGCTGGCCGTCCTCCCCCGGAACCCTGAGGAGAAGCTCGAAGCTTCCTCCCCCACCGGTCTTTTCGACGCAGAGGTCGACCGAGTACTTGCCGGCTTCCTCGATCGGAACGACGAAGCTCAGGGACTCCCCTTTGCTCCCGGGCCGCCACACGCAGAGCCTTCCCGCGGAGTAGAGGGCCCCCTCGTCCCGTTCGAGAGTCGCGCCCTCGGTCAACAGCACCGTCTCCGGTTCGTGGAAGACCGAATTCCGCGCCCCCCAGCCCGACTCCGGAATCCAGCCGGTCTTCAGGGCCAGCGGCCGCAGGTCGGCGTCCGAGATCGGCAGGTGGTCGTCGATCGTCATCGGCCGGGCGTAGTGCCAGGCCATGCGCGCGTAGCTCATCCCCGGCGTGCGCATGTGGGTGTACAGCTCCATGTAGAAGGCGATCCGCTCGGCGAACGGGAGCGAATCGAGCACGTGCCAGCGGAAGTTGGTCACGAAGCCGCGGTTGCCGGGTCCGTCGTTGCGCGGCTGGCCGCAGTAGGCCCACAGGAAGATATCCGGGATCGACCAGGCGTAGTTGTAATAGTCCTCGGATCCCGTGCCGAAGATCCCCGGGCGCGTCTCGTCGTCGACGAAGACCTTCTCGTCACCCTCGCCCCACCAGCTACCGTACGGCGTCGGGACGTTGTTCGGGTTCAGGATGAAGCTGGCGGTGCCGACGTAGCGCCCCTTCCCCTGGGCAACGAGAAACGGCAGATCCTGTACGTGGGCGGGATCGCCGGTGATGTCGTGGTCGACGCGCCAGCGGGCTCGCAGGTGCATCGAGCGCTCCGCGTCCCAGTCCCAGGCCATCGGCAGGGCCGCGCCGCTCACCGTGACCTGCTGCGCGCCGCGGTTCTCGACCGCGATCACCAGCGAGTCGCGATACGGCATGCAGAAGCGGCAGGTCATGCTGCCGTCGAGTTCGACCGTAAACGGCACCGAGTCGAACGGATTGATGCCTGGAGCGGCGCCAAAGAAATCGCCCAACGGCGATTCGACCTGGCCCCAGTACTGGCCATCGCAATGGATCGAGAGCACTGTCTGGCGCAGCGCGCGATCAATGTCGCTCGCGCGCACCCTGAGCCGCAGCATCTCGAGAGCGCCGGGGCCACCCTCGAGCTTCAGGAGGTCGCGCCGCTCCCCGGGAGGCAGCGTGGCGAGCAGCTCGTGCGTTTTCGACGCGGCCGTCTGGTACCGCCAGTTCTTCGACGGCTCGCGCAGCACCTTCGAAACCGCTTCGACATCCGCCGCGTAGGTCTTCAGATCGCCCGGCGCGAAGGTCTTGACGCGCGCACCCTTCTCGTAGAGCCGCACCTGCACCTCGTAGAAGTGGATCCTGTCGAGCGGGCCGGTCCACTCGATGCGGCAGCGCTTCGCAAATGGGATCGGGCAGTAGGCGGCGTTCTGCTGGTTGAACGCCCCGTCAAAGAGCGCCTCGTCGATTCCGAGCTCGCGCGCGTAGACGTTGTACGGCCGGCGCAGGAAATCGTCCGCGGAGCCGTCGAAGACCGGCTCGCTGGCGCCGTCGAGGATCATCTTCATCGTGCCCTCGATCGCCGCCGTCCAGACGCGAACCACCGCTCCGGGACCCTCGACATCGCAGATCAGATACTTGCCGATCCCCTCCGCGTCAGGCTCCTTCAGCACCGCCTCGAAGTTCGGAATCTCCTCGCCGCCAAAGCCGTCGGAGTTTCCAAACCAGTTCGGCCCCCCCGGCAGCGAGCTGCGCCGGTCGTACGACGAGAACTGAACCGTATGGAAGAACGGATCGGGCAGGTCGGCCAGGCGCGCCATGTCGATCATCTCGCGCACCAGCGAGCCGGTGGTGATCTCGGATGCGTTCTGGGGCTCGGCCGGAAGGGCGAGGGCGAAGAGGAGGGCGAATGTAGCGGTCATCGGTACCTCTGGTATTGAGATGCGAAGTCGTTCCCGCTGGATTCTATGCAGTTCTCCTCACGTTTTGGATCGATTCCCGCTGCAAAGAAGGCATGGATTGAGTGCGCATTGCTGATCCATATTTGAACTCAGGAGAACGACTCGAATCGATCCGCGAATACGTCGGACTGCGCAAGCCCGAAGCAACGGCTCTGGCTCTCGTACTCGTACTCGAGTTGACTTCTCCCCTGGTGGCTGTGGTCAAACTCCTTCCAGGTGTTCGTGGAGGGCGAGGACAGCTAGATGACCGGAGTGAGAACGGCGCCGGCGATCAGTTACAGGGGCGAGGCGTTCGCCCCAGGCGATCCTCTTCGCGGCGGCACCGTGACCGCCACCTATCGGGCGGGCCTGCAGGAAGCATCCGTGCGCCTGAATGACGGCTCTCGCTATCAGGTCCAGCCGGTGAGCCGCACGCTGCCGGAAGCGCCGGTTGGACTTCATGCCGTGATGCAGACAACACCGGCCGGCTCCGCGAGCACCACCGCCCCGCTGGCCGCCGGATCTCCGCCGCTCGCCTCCCTGAGCACGTTGCGTGTTGTCGAGATCGCCATCGATGCCGATGTGGAGTTCTTCCAGTTGAACGGCAGTTCCCTGGACAACACTCTCGCCGACATCGAGAGCGTCATGAACGGCGTATCGGCCCTCTGGGAAGCGGAGGTCGGGGCGCGCTTCGAGATCACCACCGTGATCGTGTCAGTGGCGGTGAGCGACACCTCCCTGCTCCAGTCGGTGACCGCGGAATCACGGCTGGACGGCGGATCGTTCCGGCAGATCACGCTCTGCTACAACGGCGCGAGTGAACGGTTCGAGGGCTCTTTCAGTCCGTCCGCTCCGGGCCAGCTCGTGGTGACCTTCCGGGCGTCCGACGTGCATGATCACGAAGCGGCGCCGGGGCAGCTTGTCCGGACGATCTACCCCGCGGTCGGCACCGCTCCTTCCGTGTCCGGGCTGGCGCTCTCGCCCGATCCGGTGGCAGCGGGGCAGAGCCTGACCATCAGCGCGCTCGTGACCGACCCCCGGACAGTCCGGTACCGACAGTCACCGCGGCGCTCATCCAGAACGCGTCACAACTGGCGCAGATCTCGCTCACCAAGGGTTCCGGAAATCAGTTCTCTGGCACCTTCGCCGGCACCCCCTGGCCTGACCGCGGGCGGCTTCTCCGTGGAGGTCACGGCAGAGGACATGCAGGGGAACGTCACCACCAGGTCGGTACCCGGTTCGGCCTATCAGGCGCCGCTCATCAGTTCCGTCACGGTCTCTCCCTCTTCGTTCAACGCCACCGAGTCGTATCAGGTCTCGGCCGCCGTCAGCCATCCGGTCGGCGTTTCCTGGGTGAAGGGCGCGGTGTCGCTCAACGGCGGGGCGTATCAGGAGCAGAGCCTGGCCTTCGACGGCGGCTCCTTGCGGTACGAGGGGACCTTCCCGCCGACCGGCGCGGGCGGCACTCTCACCGTGCGGATACGGGCGGCCAGCAACGACGGGCACGAGGCGACGCCTGCGTACGCACCGGTCACGGTCGAGTACGCCCCGGTGACCCTTGCCGATGTGACTCCGGACGGCGGTTCGATCGCGGGGGGAACCACCATCGTCATCTTGGGCAGCGGCTTCTCCGGCTCCCCTCCCGGCACCACGACCGTCACGGTCGGCGGACGGGCGGCGGCCGAGGTGACCGTCGTCGATGATCAGACGGTGACCGCTCTGCTGCCTCCTTCGGGAGTGGCCGGCAGCGTGGAAGCGGTGAGGCTGACCATTCCGCTCGGAGTCGCGACACTGCCACGGGCCTTCACCCACCTCGGAACCTCGCTGCGGGAACGGCCGCGGGCCTTCCGGGCGCCGATCAGGTCTGGCTGCTCGATGGCCAGAGCGGCGCGCCACTGGGACAGATGGCCGGCGTCACGGCCGGCGAGCGATTCGGTGCCGTGCTGGCGGCACGCCTCCCTCCCGACGCGGCCGCTGCCCGGCCGCTGCTGGTCGGCGCGCCACTCGCCTCGCCCGGCGGCGTCACGGCAGCGGGTCGCGCTGACCTCTTCTGGGTCACCCCCACCAGCCTGACCATCACACCCTCCGTCTCGGTGGAGGGTGTGGAGGCAGGCGGCGCCTCCGGACCCGGGGGTGAACTGATGGGTCTGGCGCTGCTGGGAGGGGCAAGCGAGATGGTGGCGATTGGCCTGCCTGGATCCGATCTGGAATCACCTTAGGACCCGCGGTCGAGTAGGCCAGGAGGATCGCTCCTCCTGGCCCCTCACAGATCCGGACTTGTGCAATTCACACATCCGGCTCCTCGAATCAGAGTTTTGCTGGTCGAAGGTCCAGCAGGTGCTGGCGCTGCCGCTCGTCCGGCCGGAGCCGGGCGGGAGGCAGCGGGTAGCGCTTCAGGAGGCGGTTGAATGCCTCCCAATACAGCCGGTGCCGTTGCGAGCGCCGACGTAACCACTTGCACCACAGCTTCAGGACCTCATGGCGGAATCGTGTGATGCCGTGCGAGTTGCCCCGGAGGCCATAGTAGTTGAAGTGGCCGCGTAGCTTCGCTCCCAGCAGCCTTGCTTGTTCGGCAAGCGGCCAGTGGCGTACCTGGCGCAGCCATCTATTGAGTGCACGGAGGGATCGGGTGATGCGCTTGCGCGAGGTCTTCCGGTGCGGCGTCCAGTAGCCCTTTCGAGTCCGGCCCAGAAAGTGGGTGAAACCAAGAAAGTCAAACGACTCCGGTTTCACCCCCATCCCGCCCGGAGGCAAGAACCGGATCAGCCGGGTCTTTTCCGGGTGCAGGGTCAGACCAAAGCGCGCCAGGCGCTTTCCCAGGACCGCGTAGACGCGTTCCGCGTCTTCCTGCCGCTGAAATACCATCGCGAAGTCATCCGCGTAGCGGATCAGATGTGCCGCCCCCGTCATCCGGGGGACGACATCCCGTACCCACCACGCATCCAGAGCCTCGTGCAGATAGACGTTCGCCAGAATTGGCGAAATGACTCCCCGAACGCAAAAGGTAACTTGAGCTCGCGGAGCCTTCAGACGGTCCAATTGATGTACCAGATCGGGAGATCGGGATCGAGTGCCTGATCTTGATCGTGTCCTGCCCGACGAGGATCTCCTTGACCACCAGGCG
>JAZDLC010000286.1:0-2568 GCA_043802345.1 Planctomycetota bacterium
CTTCCTGCTCGCTTCGACATCGGAGTGCTACGGCGATCGGCTGGTCCATCCCCAGACGTAATGTTACTGGGGCAACGTGAACCCGGTGGGGCCGAGGGGGGTGTACGACGAGGCGAAGCGCTTCGCCGAGGCGATGACCATGGCCTACCACAGGTTCCACCAGGTCAAGACCCACATCGTGCGCATCTTCAACACCTACGGGCCGAGAATGCGGCTACGCGACGGAAGGGCCCTGCCGACGTTCATGCTGCAGGGCCTGAAGGGCGAGAACATCACCGTGTTCGGCGACGGGTCGCAGACGCGATCCTTCTGCTTCGTCGCCGATCTGATCGACGGCATCGTCCGCCTCTCCCGCTCCGAGGAGGTCTATCCGGTCAACGTGGGCAACCCCCACGAGATCACGATCCTGGAGTTTGCGAAGAAGGTGATCGAGCTGACCGGGTCGCGGAGCAAGATCGCCTTCCGGCCGCTGCCGGAAGACGATCCGAAGATCCGCCAGCCCGACATCACCAAGGCCCGCGAGCTGCTCGGATGGGAACCGAAGGTCGAGCTGGCCGAGGGGCTCTTGAAGACGCTCTCCTTCTTCCAGGAGAAGATCGCCAGCCTCGAGGCGGCAGGATCGTGACCGGCTGATGTGCGGTATCTTCGGCATCGCCGCGCGCCGGGACGTCGTTGGCGTGATCGTCAACGGCCTCCGGCATCTCGAGTACCGGGGGTACGATTCCGCCGGGATCGCGGTTCTGGGCCCCGGTGGGCTGCGAGTGGTGCGCCGGGAGGGACGGATCGACCGGCTGGCGTCCGCGGTGGACGACGCCGGGATTTCCGGCGAGACGGGCATCGGACACACGCGCTGGGCGACGCATGGCGCCCCCTCGGAGCGCAACGCCCACCCTCACCTCGATCAGGCCGGCAACCTGGCGGTGATTCACAACGGCATCATCGAGAACCATGAGGTGCTCAGGGAGCGTCTCATCGGGCGGGGCCACGAGTTCACCTCCGAGACCGATTCCGAGGTGCTGCCGCACCTGATCGAGGATCTGCTGGAGATGCACGATCTCCGCGAGGCGGTGCGGCTGGCCCTGCATGAGATCGTCGGCACCTACGCGTTCGTGGTGCTCGATCGCCGGCGTCCGGATTACCTGGTCGGGGGCCGCCGGGACTCGCCGCTGGTCATCGGCCTCGGCAAGCAGGAGAACTTCCTGGCATCCGACGTGTCCGCCTTGCTGGACGTGACCCGGGACGTGGTCTACCTGAACAATGGCGAGGTGGTGGAGATCTCTCCCGACCAGGTCACGATCCTCGATAAGGCCGGCGCGGAGCGGCCGTATCGGGCCGACCGGATCGAGTGGGACTCGGAGGCGGCCTCCAAGGGCGGCTTCCGGCACTACATGCAGAAGGAGATCGAGGAGCAGCCCGCGGCGATCGCCCGCACGCTTGCGGAACACCTGGGCGGCGAGAGTGATCCCCGGATTCTCCCGAGCCTCACGGGAATCGAGGAGTCGCTGGCGGCCGCAGAGAGGGTCAGCATCGTGGCCTGCGGCACGAGCTGGCACGCGGGCCTGGTCGGGAAGTTCCTGATCGAAAAGCTGGCGAGGATTCCGGTCGATGTGGATTACGCCTCCGAGTTCCGTTATCGGGATCCGCTCTTGACCGACAGGCACCTGCTGGTGGCCATCTCCCAGTCGGGCGAAACGCTCGACACCCTGGCCGCGGTGCGCGAGGTGCGGGCGAACGCGTCAAAGCTGATCAGCATCGTGAATGTTCAAGGCTCTTCCCTGCTGCGGGAATCGGACGCCGTGATCATGACTGACGCCGGCCCCGAAATCGGCGTGGCTTCCACCAAGGCGTTCACGACCCAGCTCGCGGCGCTCGAATTGCTGGCCCTGAAGCTGGCGCAGGTCCGCGGGTGCATGGACGGGACCGCGCTGGATGCAATGGTGGCGGCGCTTCGCCGCCTGCCGCTGGCCATGGAAAGGTGCCTGGCGGAAGGCGACGCGGTCGCCGCCGCCGCGGAGGAATACTGCCGGGCCACCGACTTCCTGTTCCTCGGCCGGGGAGTGAACTACCCGATCGCGCTGGAAGGCGCCCTCAAGTTGAAGGAGATCTCCTACCTTCACGCCGAGGGGTATCCCGCCGGCGAGATGAAGCACGGACCGATCGCCCTGATCGACCGATCGCTCCCTGTCGTGGTGATCGCGACCCGCGGCAGGGTGCATGACAAGGTGCTGTCCAACATGCAGGAGGTCCGCGCCCGGGGCGGTAGGATACTCGCCGTGGCGAACGCCAATGACGCTCAGGTGGCCAGGCTGGCCGACACGGTGCTGCCGGTTCCGGAAGTGGATGAGATACTCTCCCCCCTGATCAATGTCATTCCGCTCCAGAGACTGGCGTACTGGATCGCCGACCTTCGTGGGTGTGACATCGACAAGCCGAGAAACCTGGCCAAGAGCGTGACGGTGGAGTGACAAGGAGCGTCCGCGGGTCCAAGAAAAGACCCTGCGCGGAGGAATCGAGAGGAGACGGCCTGATGGTGACAATACTGGTGACGGGCGCTGCCGGCTTCATCGG
>JAZDLC010000287.1:0-7909 GCA_043802345.1 Planctomycetota bacterium
GGCACTCATCAGCTTCTCGATCCGCTCCCGGTCCGGTTCGATACCGACGGCGCAATTGTCGTTGAAGCTCGCCGCCCCATCCGCGAGCAAGCGGGTGCTGCGCAAGACGTTATCGACGATCAACGGCTTGAACACGTTCAGCTCGAAGTTCCCGGACATCCCCCCGATGTTCACCGCCACGTCGTTCCCCATGACCTGCGCGCAGACCATGGTCAGCGCCTCGGACTGGGTCGGGTTCACCTTCCCGGGCATGATCGAGGAACCCGGCTCGTTGGCGGGAATCCTCAGCTCGCCGATCCCGCACCGCGGCCCGGAGGCCAGCCAGCGCACGTCATTGGCGATCTTGTTCAGCGAGGCGGCGATGGTCTTCAGCGCGCCGTGAGCCTCCACCATGGCGTCGTGCCCGGCGAGCCCCTCGAAGGTGTTGCGGGCCGGCACGAACGGATGGCTGGTGATCTGGACGATATGCCCGATCGCCTTGCCGGCGAAGCGGGGATGGGTATTCAGCCCGGTCCCCACCGCGGTTCCTCCCAGGGCCAGCTCGTACATCCTGGAGAGAGCGCAGTCGAGCCGCTCCAGTCCGTTCGTCAGCATTTGAACCCAGCCGCTGAATTCCTGCCCCACCGTCAGCGGCGTGGCGTCCATGAGATGCGTGCGGCCGATCTTGATCACGTCGCAAAACGCCTCCGCCTTGGCGGCCAGCGTGTCCCTCAAGCGCGTGAGCTGGGGAATCAGGGACCGGTGCCATTCGCAGACCACCGCCACATGCATCGCGGTCGGAAAGGTGTCGTTCGAACTCTGGGCCTTGTTGACATCATCGTTCGGATGAATCGGCTTCTTCGAACCCATCTCGCCACCCGCCAGTTCGATGGCCCGGTTGGAGATGACCTCGTTCGCATTCATGTTGGTCTGGGTGCCTGAGCCGGTCTGCCAGACCACCAGCGGGAAGTGGTCGTCGAGCTTCCCCTCGATGACCTCTTCCGAAGCCCGGACGATCAGGTCGACCTTCTCCTTCGGCAACAGCTCCAACTCGCCGTTCGCCAGCGCCGCCGCCTTCTTGATCACGCCGAAGGCATGAATCAGCGCCAATGCCTGCCGCTCCCCGCCGATCTTGAAGTTCTTCAGGGAACGGGCGGTCTGGGCCCCGTAGTACCGATTCGAGGGCACCTCGACTTCGCCGAGGCTGTCAGTTTCGATGCGCGTTGACATGGATGATGCGCCTCCGAGCAGTCGAGTTTCTTGGCTCAGGTGAAACCGGCTAGTCTAGCAAACCGTGGAAAAGGTGTGCATCACCCATTTCCTCGGCGGGCTGCCCCGGACCAGCGATTTCGACCTTCACCGACTTCCGCAGTCTCTCCACTTCCTCCTGCTCGAAGTCACAGACACCCGCCCGGGCCGCGTTGGCCGCTCCCGCCGCCGCTCCCATCCGGAGCGCCTCGGTCCAGCTCGCCCCCGCGTCCAGCAGAGCCAGCAGGGCGCCCAACATGGCGTCACCACTCCCCACCGGGTTCACCTCCTTCACACTCGGCGGAATCACTCGCATCTGCTCGTCGCTCGAAAAGAGCCAGGCGCCCCGCGCTCCCCCGGTCAGCAGCACACGACTCGTGCTCCGCTCGAGCAACGGCCTGACGAACTCGGCCCTCTTCGACCGCGTGTCCGCCTCGCATCCGAACGAGGAGCGCACCTCCTCCAGGTTCGCCTTGAGCACGTAAGGACCCTGCTCCGCGGCCAGCACCGCGGCCGGTCCGTACGTGTCGACGATCACCTTCTTGCCCGCCTCGTTGCACCTCTCCACGGCCCAGGCGTGAAACCCGTTCAGCCCGGGATCGGGAACCGACCCGTTCAGGCTGACCAGATCGGCGCGGCCAAGCAGTGAGAGGAAACTGCTTCTGAACAGCTCCTCCTCGGAGCGCGTCAACGCCGCGCCTCCCTCCAGGTACTCCCGGAGCGTTCCCCCTGCCGCGTCATGAATGATGGTGCTCATCCTGGTCGGACGCGCGACCGGCACCGCCACGAACTCGAGCCCCTCCCGGGCCAGGTCTTCCCGCAGGATCTCTCCCACCTGACCGCCGCACGACAGCAGGGCGACCACCCTCCCCCCGAGCCGCCTCGCCGCCCGGGCCGCGTTGACGCCCTTGCCCCCCCCGATGAACCGGGACTCCACCGGACGGATCACGACCCCCCCCGCAGATGCGCCCCGGAAGGTGACGATCTTGTGCAAGCACGGGTTCAGGGTGACGGTCAGGATCATGGTCAGCCCGCGAGACGATGACGGCCCCGGGATTATCGGCAGGATTGACAATGGCGATTGAACCGGAATCGATCGAGGTAGACTCGCGGGCATGGGACAAAGCGACACAGACGAACGCGTCCTGCGCCTGCGCCTGCGGATCGAAGGGCGGGTTCAGGGGGTCTACTACCGGGCCTCGGTCCAGAGGCAGGCGATCGCCCTGGATCTATCGGGCTGGGTGCGAAACCTCCCCGACGGTGCGGTGGAGGCGGCGGTGCAAGGGGCCGCTGAAAAGGTCGAGGCACTGGTCGCCTATTGCGAGGACGGCCCCCCCATGGCCCGGGTCTCCAGGATCCTCCGCGCCGAGGAGCCGCTCGAGGAGGATGGGCCGTTCGAGGTGCGGTACTAGCCCGACGTTCTCAGAAGATGTCGAGCATCTCCGCCTGCGCCCGCAGCGGGATGGCGAAGTTGGAGTCTTCCGAGAGCGGCGCATTCCACGGCAGCACGGTCTTCTCGGCGATCAGCCCGAGCGCCACGCAACTGAAGCCGCGCACGGCCTCGGACTGCGATTCGTCGGCCACCAGACGCAGCAGCGGATCGATTGCGGTCCGATCGCCAACGCGGCCCAGCGCCTGGGCCACGGAGCCAGTGACAGCAAAGGTCGGGGCGTTCGCCAGCATGGCCACCAGGCCTTCTATGGCCCGGGCGTCTCCCAGCAGCCCCAGCCCCGTGGCAACCTCGACGCGCAACCGCGCGTCGGTCTGGCCCATCAGCACCGGCAAGAGCGCTTCAGTCGCCTGAGCGTGATTCATCAGGCCAAGGGCCACCGCCAGATATCCCTTGAGAGCGGCGTCGTTGCTCTGCTCGAACAGCTTCAGGAGCAGCGGCCCGGCCTCCCGGGTCTCCGTCAGACCCAGGGCGATTGCCATCGCACCCTGCCGGGAGGGATTCCCGGTCTTCTGCAGAAGGGCCGTCAACTGCCGTCCGACTTCGGCCCGCTCGTTCGAACCGGCCGAATACGCGTTGCCGAGCAAGCCCGCGGAGAGCGCGGTCCAGGGCAGATCGACTGCGTACCCCGGGTCGGCCAGTTCCGTGAGCAGATACTCCTTGACAGCGTCCGCACCCTGCTTGTCCCGCCGGTCCTCGCCCAGCGCCGCCGCTCCGATCCGGCCCAGGGCCATGAGGGAGAAGTGCCGCAGCAGACCGTCATTCTCCTTCCGCACCAGGCGGCGGAGACCCGCCACCACTTCCGTGTCGGACGCGGCGGCGATCCGTCCCAGCCCGATGACGCAGGAGCGGCGCACGTCGGCGTCGGTCCTCCGGTTCAGGGCTAGCTTCAGGAGGACCGGCACCGCCGGAGCGGCGGCATCACCCAGCCGGCCCAGGGTTACCGGGATCTGGGCCCGAATCCTCCGGTCGACTTCTCCATCGGAAAGCGTGGACAGCAGCAGCGGCACCACCAACTGGCTGTCGGTCTTCATCAGCCCGAGCGCAAGCACGGCGCCGGCGACCACTTCCACGTCGCCCCCCTCGGCCTGCTCGATCAGGCGGCGGAGTTGCGGCACCATCTCCGCCCCCCCGACGAACCCGAGAGCCATGGCGGCGAACGACCTCTCCACGTCTCCGATCGAGCCGCGGGACCTTGTCAACGCCCGGCCCTTGCGGGTGTCGTTCATCACCTCCCAGAGGAGCGGAATCGCCGCGCGGTTCGTGGAGATCCCCAGCCCCAGGATGGCCGACTGCCGAACAGTCGGATAGTGACTTCCAAGGGCGTTCCTCAGATCGTCCACGACCTCGGACGCGGCGGCGCCCGGAGTGATTCGTCCCAGGGCGAGCGCGGCGGAATCGAGAATCTCCGCGTCCCCTGCCTGGAGGGCTTCCCGGAGGATCGGCACGATCCGGTCGACCACCTCATCCTGCGTGGGCCTGGCTGACGGGGGAGCGATCTCCCGCTTGCCAGCTCCGGTGAGCATTCCATTCGTGCCGGTCACAACTGCCGTGGAACCGGTCCTCTTCGTGACGTAGCGATCCTTGTTGAACTCCCACCAGACTTCCCACCGATCCCACGACTGAGTGGCCTGGTTCTTCCGGACGCCGGCTCCAGTCGTGGGCCCCCTGCCGCCCGCTCCGCCCGAGGGGCCTGGCGGAATGACCGGGCCCGCCGGAGCCTTGGGGGGCAAAGGACCGCCCGGCGAGGTTTCCGGGCCACCTCCCGGACCGGGCGGGGGAGGCACCAGGTCACCAGGGCCGCCGGTCCCCGGACCACCGCCGCCACCGGGCCATTTTCCCGGCCCGCCAGCGTCTCCCGGGCCAGGAGGGGGCGGGGGAGGCTGCCCACCGTGGGGCAGCGCAGTCTGCAGACTCAGGAGGAGTGTGCTGAAGAGCATCAGCATTCGTGCGCCGGAACGTCTCATGGTCGCTGTACCTCTACCTTTCGAGATCGAGACGCTGTGGCAAGTCGAGGCGACCCGACCGGCACTCCTTGCTGGCCTGCTGGATTATAAGCGTAGCAGGCCGCATGGTAACCCTGCGTCCATATTCTAGCTCAAGCCTCACCAACGGGCTCTCACGAGCCGATCAAGCGCCTCCGCGGCCCCGCACCGGATGCGAAAATCGACGATTTCCGAGACCTCGGTGGTCCCTGGATTGATCTCCACGGTGGTCCCCCCGGCGGCGGCCACCCGCAGCACCGGCTCCGCGATGTACGGAAAGACGCTGGTGGTGCCCACCGAGAAGACCATGTCGAAGCCGAGACTCAACTCTCCGGAGAGCTGCGCCATTTCCAGGGCCGGCAGCATTTCACCGAACAAGACCACTTCCGGCCGGATCAGGCCGCCGCACGCACCGCAGCTCGGCACCGCCGCGAGGTCCCGGAAGTCGGCCACCGATTCTCTGGACTCGCACGCCACGCAGATCAAACGATGCACGTTCCCATGGATCTCGATCACGTTCCTTGAGCCGGCCGCCCGGTGAAAGCCGTCCACGTTCTGGGTCAGCACACAACAATGCCCAAGGCGCTGCTCCAGGAGGGCGATCACCTCGTGCCCCCGGTTGAAGGAGGCTCCCCGGCACGCCTCCTCGATCCGGCGAATGTACTTCCAGCAGAGCTCCGGACGCTGCTGCAGCATCTGTCCCGAAAGAGCCACCTCGATCGGCAGCCCCTCGTCGGTCCGCGCATCCTCGTACAGCCCGCCGACACCCCGATACGTCGGCAACCCGGAATCGGCGGACAGTCCCGCACCGGTAATGAAGAGAACGCTCTCCGCCCGGAAGAGACGCTCCGCCACAGCCTCGATCGAATCACCCATCCTGGTCCGGCTCCGCCAACTGCCATCCGTCGCCGACGCGGCGGACCTTCGCTTCTTCCTCCAGCTTCTCGAGGCCCGCGGCCAGTGACCGCGCGGCATGCTCCTGAACATCCGCGGAGGCATCCGCGTACACGCTCTCGAGCAGCTCACGCTCCGTGCGCGGTGGGCCGGAGAGCGCGTCCAGCCGCTTCTGCTCCCGCCGCCGCCTGTGCCTGATGTAGTGCTCGATCACGGCTCCGCCTCTCGGCGTGGGAGGTCCATGAGCGGGAAACAGGGTCTCCGTCTTCAGCTCGCGCAGGCGCTCCAGACGCTCCAGATTCGTCGCCATGTGCCCCTCCGGCGGATCGATCACGATGGTCGAATGGTACGAATCCCGGACCCATGGGACGCTCGCCAAAAACAGGAACTCGCACTCAGCCGCGCCCCTCTCCCCCGCCACTCTTGGCCGGCGCGGCCTTCCGGAGTACACTGGCGCCGATCGCCCCAGCCGCCGCTCCTGCCCGAACAAAGGACCCTGCCATGTTGAAACCAGTGCGCCTGGCCGTGACCGGCCTGATCTTCGTCTTGCCGACCCTCGCCAGCGCGACTGACCTGTACCGGGTTCGACTTCCCGCCCGGGCCGACCTGCGGGTGATCCTGGAGGGCGGCTTCGACCTCGTCGAGCTGCACGCGACCGATCCAACGGGGCTCGAGCCGGCGGTCGGGGCCGCCGACATCCTGATTCACAGGGACGACTTCTCGAGGCTGCGGAACCTCGGTTTCGATCCGGAGCTTCTCCAGAGGGACGTAGAGAAGGCATACGCGTCGCAGCTCTTCCCCCTGACCGAGAAGCTCAGCTCCGGTCCGCCGAACTTCGGGCAGGGGTCGATGGGCGGCTACTACACCTTCGCCGAGATCGTGAGCACCATCGACTACTACATAGCCAACTACCCCGGCATCGTCTCCCAGAAGCAAGCCCTCGGGACCTCCCACCAGGGCCGGACGATCTGGGCCTTCAAGATCTCCGACAATCCGAACGTCTCGGAGAACGAACCGCGGGTGCTGTTCGACGCCCTGCACCATGCCCGGGAACCGCTGTCGGCGCACACCCTGCTCTGGCTGGTCGATCACCTCGCCACCAGCTACGGCGTCGACCCGGAACTGACCCAGCTCATGAACGAGCGGGAGATCTGGTTCGTGCCCTGCGTCAACCCGGATGGCTACGAGTACAACTATCAAACCGATCCGGGCGGCGGCGGGATGTGGCGCAAGAACCGCCGTCCCGGCGGATGCACGGGCGTGGACCTGAACCGCAACTGGCCCACCGCCTGGGGATACGACAACTCCGGCTCCAGTCCGGATCCCTGCTCGGATGTCTACCGGGGGCCTGCCGCAGGCTCCGAGCCGGAAGTGGCCGCCCTGAACAGCTTCATGACCGGCATGAGCTTCCGCACCGCCTGGTCGGTGCACTCCTACGGCGAGTGGCTCGTCGCACCGTACGGCTACAGGTCCGCTTCACCCGGGCCGGTCTACCAGGAGTACGGCGCCGACATGGCGGCCTTCAACGGTTACACCCATGGCGTCGGGTACGACCTGCTTTATCCGTGCAACGGCGTCTCCATGGATCATTACAACGATGTCCATGGAGCCGTCGCGTTCTCGCCGGAGATCGGCACCGGCTTCTGGCCGCCCATCTCGAGCATGGTCGCGACGGCACAGCTCAACCTGGAACCGGGCCTGCTGATGGTGAAGTACGCGGGTAGCTGGATCAAGAACACCGGCACCACCCTGGCCGAGACCTCCGGTTCCGGCAACGGCGCGGCCGACCCCGGCGAGGATCTGGACCTGGTCCTGCAGGTTCGCAACAAGGGCCAGGTAGCAACCGGCGGCCCGCTTCAGCTCTCGCTCTCCTCCGGCGATCCGATGATCTCGGTTCTCGTCGGCTCCGCCGCGGGGCCGACCCTCGCGCCGCTCTCCGACGGCGACAACAGTGCCAACCCGCTGAGGATCCATGTCGACGCAGCGGCGACCACCGGCGTCACCATTCCACTCGACCTCACCGTGTCCGCGGACGGCATCTCCCACACCGTCCAGGTTCCGGTAACGATCGGCACCCCGCGACTCATCCTCCAGGATCTGTTCGAGTCTGAACTGGGCTGGCAGGCGGGCGTTCCCGGAGACAACGCCAGCACCGGACTCTGGGAGCGCGTCAATCCGAATCAGGTTTCCGACGGCGGCACGATCACCCAGCCGGGCGATGATGCCACGCCGGGCGGAGGCACGCACTGCTACGTCACCGGAAACAACAACTCATCGCTGGGAGCGGACGACGTCGACTCCGGCAAGACCACCCTGATGTCTCCGGTCTTCGACCTGACCGGACTGGCTTCTC
>JAZDLC010000288.1:0-2641 GCA_043802345.1 Planctomycetota bacterium
TGGCATACCTCGGGGATTCGCCAAGGCATCGATCATGTCATACATAGCACCGAGGTCAAGGCGCACTCCCCTCAGACTCCGTGCTGCGCGGCCCGGGTCCGGGGATCTCACCGCGGCAACGGACTTCGCGAGCCAGGGAGATCCTTTCCGGCGTGAATCGATTCTTGCGGGTGCGAAGGGCTTCCCGAACTGGCAAGCTGTTTGATAGAGATGAAACTCAACACTCGCCATCATGCTGGCTTCACCTCCTGGATTCTCACCGTCTGGTCGTGGGAGCAGACTCAACCTTGAGCGGCTCACTATTCGCTTTCGCCCTCGCAATGGCCCTGCAGGTGCCGGGTTCGGACCCCGATTCCATCGTGGCCGAGATCCGCGTTCTCGGGAACCAGCGAGTGTCAGAAGAGCAGGTCCTCGAGGGGCTCGGCTCGCAGATCGGAAAGCCGCTCGACTCCATCCTGCTCACGGAGACCATCCGCGGCCTGTTCGACCGGTTTGGGATCCGAATCACGGCCCAGGAGGAGCAACTCCCGAAGGGAATCCGGGTGGACCTCCACGTCTATGAAGAAGCGCTCGCCACCCGAGTGGAGGCCACGGGAGTGCCCGCGACAAGAGGGCGGCCGCTCCTCGAGAAGTTCGGTCTCGGCGGCGTGTGCGCCCTGGTCGAATCCCAGCTACGAGAGAAGGCGGGCGCGATCGAGCAGCATCTGAAGAGCGAGGGATACTACTTCGCCGTGGTTCGGCCCCGCCTGGAGGTCAGAGAAGGGGAGGTGGTCGGCCTGCTGGAGATTCACGAGGGACCGCAGGTCGAGGTGGACAGCATCGAGTTCATCGGCCTCAAGGCCATCGATCCGGACCACCTGGAAATGGTCATGACCACGCAGCCGACCCGCTTCATCGTGCTCGAATCGTACCTCAGGCAGGACCTGCTCGAGGAGGATCTGGCCCATCTGCAGGAGTTCGTGCACCGAGAGGGCTTCCTGGACGGCCAGGTTTCTCTGGAGGCTCTGGACTTCAGCCCGGAGCAGGACGAAGTGGTCATCCGCATCCGCGTTCAGGAAGGGCCCCGGTACACGGTCGGCTCCATCCGCGTGGAGGGGCACCAGGTGCTCTCAACCCTGGACCTGTACGGAGAGATCGAGCTCTCTGAAGGGGATCCACTGAGAGACGTCATCCTCACGAAAGACCGGGAGAGAATCACCTCCCGCTACGGGGACATGGGTTACATCCGTTGCCAGGTCGAGCCCCAGGTGACCTTCGCGGAGGAGGGCACCGAGGTCGCTGTCCGGTATGTCGTCGACGAAGGGAAACAGAAGCGGATCCGGGCAGTGGTGATCCGCGGCAACGCCAAGACCAAGAACGTGGTACTGCGCAGGGAGAGCACCCTGGATCCGGGGGATCTGACCAGCGTGAAGGAACTCCGCCGAACCACGGACCGGCTCAAGGCACTGGGTTTCTTCGTGGACGACCAGGGGCGGAACCGGGTCCAGGTGAGATACCGGCCCACCTCCGATCCGATGCTCGAGGACCTCTTCATCGATGTGGATGACGCCGCCGCCGCCAGCTTCGTGAGCGCCGGCGCTGGGGTCAGTCCGCAGCTGGGGTTCTGGGGGGCGGTGCAGCTCAGCAAGAACAACTTCGACCTGACTGACACCCCCTCTTCCTGGAATCCGGTGACCGTGGTGAGCGAGTTCATGAATGACGAGGCCTTTCACGGAGGCGGACAGCAGCTGGCGATCCGGGCCATGCCGGGAGACGGCGTCTCCAGCTTCCTGCTCTCTTTCACCGAGCCGTACCTCTTCTCGGACGACGCGTTTCCGTACTCACTGAACGTGGAGGTGTACCGCCGGATGGTCAGCCTCTTCGAGGAGTTCGAGGAGGATCGAATCGGGGTGGCCACAACGCTGGGGAAACAGATCGACGAACACTGGAGCGCCGGGGTCGTGGGGCGGCTGGATCTCGTCACGGTGGACGGCGACGTGCCGGACGACGTGGCGGACGTCGAGGGCTCGAACTTCGTTCCGTCGCTTGGCCTGTTCGGGAGATACGAGCAGCTGGACTCGATCAGGGATCCTCGCGATGGATACACGGTGTCGGCCCGATACGAACTGCTGGGGGCGGACGCCTTCGGCCATCGGGCGGTGGTGGATGGAACCTACTTCCTGCCGGTCATGGAGGACTCCCGCGGGCGCCAGCAGATGATCTCGCTCCGCGGAGCGGTGGGCGCGGCCCAGGGGTTTGGCGGCGAACTCCCCTTCTTCGAGCGACTCAACGGGGGCGGCACCACGGGCCAGTTCCCGATCCGCGGCTTCCAGTATCGGGGTGTGGGACCCGAGGCCAGCGGAGTCCATCTGGGAGGGCAGCTGGCCTGGGCCGCATCCGCCGAGTACCGGTTCCCTCTCTACTCCTCGTACGACCCCATGCTGGACGAGGAGGTGGAGATCCTGAACGGAGTGCTCTTCCTGGACACAGGTTCGGTGGAAGAGACCCTGGGGGAACTGCTCGGCCAGCCGAGGATCGGCCTCGGCGCGGGCCTGCGCTTCCGGCTTCCGTTCCTCGGTGAAACACCAGTGGCGCTCGACTTCGCCGTGCCGGTCCTGTCCGAGTCAGGGGACGAGTCCGAACTCTTCAGCATTCGGGTCAG
>JAZDLC010000289.1:0-5610 GCA_043802345.1 Planctomycetota bacterium
CGTTCCACCTTGATCTCGGGAACATTGTACTCGCTGGATGCGCTGAGCAGGATTTCCCTCGCCACGCAGTCATAGCCGAGCTTCTTGGCGACTATCTCCGCGATCTGCTTGCCCCTGCTGTAGGAACCTCTCGAAATCGTGATGAGGGTCATTTTGGTCTTTCTGATTCTGGGTAGGGTCTCTCACACCGATGGCGGCGCCAGCAGGGACTACCAGCCTCTCTCTTCCAAGATCTTGCGAATTCTCGCCTCGTCCTGCTTCTGCACGAGGACCATCTTCCTGGCGCTCGCGGCCTTGATCTTCTCGAGCAGCACCTGGATGTCCGCGGGCTTCTCGACCACGTCCATGGCGCCGGACTTCATGGCCTCGACACCCTTCTCGACCGTGGCGTGTCCCGTCAGGAGAATCACCTGGGTCTCGGGACACTTCTTGCGGAACGCCTGCAAGGCTTCGAGTCCGTCCATTCCCGGCATCCGCAGATCTAGAACGATCGCATCAAAATCGGACTCCTCCACCGCCTTGAGGGCTTGCGCGGCATCGCTGGCGGTGGACACTTCGACGCCCCTGGTTTCCAGGCGCTCCGTCAGGATCTCGAGGAACTCCGCTTCGTCATCGACCAGTAGGATTCTGTCGGTCATTGTCGGACTCCTTGGCGAACATCACTCCTGCCACCGGGGGAGATCCACCCGTGGCTCATTGCTTCTGCCCGGTCACAGAGAGGATAAGCTCTTCAGCCGCTTCGTTGCCTGTGATTCTAGCGTGGACCTCCGCCAGCAGTTCCATCTGTTGCTCCGTGGACAGCTTCTCGGCATCTTCGCGGCCGAGAGTCGTCAGCCCACGGAACGTCACCACCCCATCCCCGGCCTCGCCCCTTCCGGTGCGGACGTCGATCCTTCCCCCTTCGCCGCACCGTTTCGTGGCGAAGTCGATGCAGTGGAAGATCAGATTCTGCAGCAGGAACGGAGAGGTCGTGACCGGCACCGAAGAGTCGGGAGGAGAGGCCGCCAGTGTGACCCCCCGCATCGCGGCAAGGCGTGCCGAGAGGGCTGTGACGAGAGAGACGACCTCCCCCAGGTCCACGGTCTTCACGCGGTCATCAACGCTGTGAGAGAATGCGTTCATGTTGCGGAGGATTCCGTCCGCCCGGCGGACCTGGAAGCCGATCCTCTCGGAGATCGTCTTGAGCCGCTCCGGTTCAACCGGCAATCCTTGCACGGCGAGCATCGCAAGATCGTCCATCAGGCCGGCGTTTTCGTTGATGATGGCCAGAACGTTCTTCAGCTCGTGAGAGATCGATGCCGTGATCCGGCCGAAGAAGCACAGCGCGCGGTCGCCAGTGGTGTCTGCGGGCTCGCTCATTCTTCCCCTTCCGATTCCATTCCGAGGACTTCCCGCAGCTTGTGCACGAGTTCCTCGAGGCCGACCGGCTTGGCCAGATAGAACACGCTGCCGGCTTCGGCCACGCCGGCCCGGAAATCGTCAAGGGAGCCGTGCCCGGTCACAAAGATGAACCGCATCGAGGGTCTCTTCTGCTCCAGCAATCTCTTCAGTTCGAGGCCGCCAATCCGGGGCATCTTCACGTCGAGGACGGCGACGTCGTAGTCCTCTAGATCCGCCCTCTCCAGCGCCTCTTCCGCGGTGGTGACCCAGTCGGCATCGATCCCTCTGTAGGAAAGACGCTCCGCGATCGTGGAGACCAGCTCTTCCTCGTCGTCGACCAGTAGGACGCGCATTTCACTCAACTTTCGCTCTTGCTCGACCCCGTTTCGAGGGGAAACGTGATGGTGAACGTGGTGCCAACCCCCACCTGGCTCCGCACATCGATGGCTCCTCCCAGATCCGACACCAGCCCTTGCGTGATCGATAGCCCCAGACCGGTGCCGCCGGCATGTGTCTTGGTGGAGAAGAACGGCTCGAAGATCTCCCTCATGTGGGCCTCGGAAATGCCGCTGCCGTCGTCGGTGACGGAGACATCGACACTGTCTGGCCTACTCTGGCGGGCGCTGATCTCGAGCCGGCCTCCGTCGGACATGGCGGCGAAGGCGTTGTTGAACAGGTTCAGGAAGACCTCCTGCAGCTTGCCGCGGTCGCTGATGATGGCAGGAACGTCCTCCGGGATATCAATGGCGACCGTGATGGAGCGGTATTCGGCCTCCTTCCCCATGAAGCTCAGGACCTCGCGAATGAGGCCGTTCAGGTCGATCGGGACCATCTTGATGTGGCTGGTGCTCGAGAAGCCGAGCAGCCGGCGCGTGATCGCGGCGCAGCGTGCCACGGACGAGAGAATGGAATCGGCGATCCCGGTCAGGCGTTCGTCCTGCTGATAGCGCTGGTCGAAGGTGAAGACGTCCTTGATGAGGCCCGCCTTCTCGTTGATGATCGCCAGGGGGTTGTTGATCTCGTGGGCCACACCCGCCGCAAGCCTGCCGATGGAGGCCATCTTGTTGGCATGCTCCACGTGGTGGAGGATCGCGGCACGCCGCTGATCGGCCAGGTAGAGCCGGTTGACCAGGTACGATGCTACCGCCAGGATCACCAACAGGATGATCGTGATGCTCCCCACCAGGAACCCGATGAGGTTCGTGCGGGTGCGGTACCAAGGGGCCATGAGTTCGTCCCTTGGTCTGACGACCATGTTGATGAACGGCGTGTCGGCGATGTAGGAGTAGCCGACAATGAGGGTCTGGCCATCAGGATCGGCTACCTCGATCACCTCCGTGGTCGGCGAATACTCCGGGACCGGGATCGGGATGGGCTGCAGCACGTCTCCGTAGATGCGGGACGGCGTCTGCAGGATGCCGGAGTGGTTGATGGTGAAGACGTCGCCGCGAGCGTGGACCTCGAGCTGGGTCATCAGTTCGGCGAACTGTGTCGTGCTGACCGCCGAGCGCAGGATGTAGAACAAGCCGTCCGGAAGGTCCTTCTTGACCGCGATGATGATGTGCGGGACCTTGCGGAAACCCATGAACACTTCGCTGATGTGCACGCCATTCTCGACCACGACCTCGAACCAGTCCTGGTCGCGGTAGTTCCTCCCCTCGAGGGCGTAGGGACCAACGTATGTGATCTGGTTGCCGGCCGCGTCGATAACTCCGAGATCGGAGAAGCCGCCGACGACTTTTCTCAGGGTGTTGAAGATCGACTCCAGCCCGTCGCGATCGGCGAGCTCCTCATACGAGTGGTCGCGAATGATGAAGTTGAGAACTGCCAGTCGCTCGTCCAGGAAGAAATGGAGAGTCCTCCGGGTGTTGGACGCAAAGTTGGCCGTTCGCAGCCTGGCGCCCAACTCGATGGCGTTCTGGGTGACGCTGTAGTCGACCAGCGTGATGACGATCAGCGGCACCAGGGAGACCAGCGCCATCAGCAGCACGGTCATCTGCCAGATGCGTCGAAAGTTGAACGACGCCTTGAAGTGCCCGGAGTCTCCTCCCGAATGCCCCCAGAACTTCGGCTTCAACATGCTGAAAAACGACATAACTCTACCCGGCCGGCGCTTGCCCCTTCTTGCGGCGGATCTTCTCGTTGGCCTGCTTCAGCTTCTCGCTCAGCAGGTCGATGTCGACAGGTTTCTGCAGGTAGGCGAACGCGCCGAGCTCGAGGCAGGTTCGGCGGTCGTCTTCCGACCCGTGTCCGGTCAGGATGATCACCTCGACGTCCGGGTTGGTCTTCTTGACGCGCTGCAGGACCTCGATGCCGTCGATTCCCGGCATCTTCAGGTCGAGGATCATGACGTCCGGTTCCTCGATTTCGACCGCGCTGAGGGCCGACTCGCCATCGTACGTGACGGCCGATCCCATGTTGCGCAGGAGCAGGCGCTCGGAAAGCGTCTGGACGAACTCCCGCTCGTCGTCCACCAGCAGGAGTTTGGCCGGCATCTCGAAGTCCTGCCGCCGGTAGATGTCCGCGCGGTGAAAACCCTCTCCCACCCTGGTCGTCACGGAGCTGACGCCGGGAAGCGGACTGACGATCTCCTTCAGTTCCTCCTCGAGCCGGCTCAACATGAGGACGTTCTTGTTGATGGTCAGGGTCACGTTTCCCGCGCTGGCGCTGACATCGACGTAGTGCCCCTCGCCGATGAGGAGCACGCGCACATGGGCCGCCAGCTTGAAGTCCTCAACCATGCGCATCGACCGTTCCGTGGACCTGACCACCTCCTTGGCCATGTTCTGGGCGACGAGAGCGGCCGCCTCCTCCTCGCTCGTCTTGTCCATCGGAATCACGATGTCGAACAGGGACGCGTCCCAGGGGTCCCTGACCTTGTGCAGCATGTTGGCCCAGGCCGCGCTGTCCTCGTCCCGAAGGTGAATCAGTTTCGTGGCATCCTTCTCGGCGATGTTCTCCGTCCGTGCGGCGATGCCGGAGCGCCACTTCAGGTCGGCGATCAGGCAGACGCTCACAACGTGGCTCACGGTTCTGGGAACCAGCAGTGCGCAGAATCCGTTGATCAGCAGAGCGTCGTCACCGAGGATACCGGCCAGGGCCTGCTGCAGGAAGGCCACGGCCCGTTCCTTCTCGTGGGTGAACCGGTTGAAGATCGAAGCCTTCGAGCTGAAGGCTCTTTCGATTTTTTGCGTCGCCATTCCGGAGAGTTGGCTCGCGGCGCTCACGATCTCCCGGTCCGTGACCAGCCGGTAGTTCATGGCTTGCAGCAACCTCTCGCTCACCGGCTCCTCCCGGCAGAACGATCCGCTGAACAGTGAAATGATCGACATTTCAGTCCCTCTCTTGGGTCAGGCGCTGCGCGTTTCCAGAAGAAGCGGGCAGGTTCGTATCTCTTCTCTCGTGTGGGTCTTGCTGAGAATGGCGTTCACGGCCTTCTCCATGGTGACGTGCAGGTGGTCCTCGCCCAGTTTCTCTCGCAGGTGGGTGCGCTTCAGGACCCGCATGACGGTTTCGTTGACCCCGCTCATCGAGATGTCGATGCCGGCGCTGCGAACGCGGTCAACAAGCAATGACAAGGTTTCCTCGCCGGAGGCGTCGATTTCGTTGATTCCGTTGGAGACCAGCAGGACATGGCGGAGCTTCTTCCGGGAGCGCAGCAGATCCATCATCTTGTCTTCCAGGTAGCTGGCGTTGGCGAAAAACAGCGGGCCCTCGAAGCGAACCACGCAGACGTATTCGCATTCCTTCAGCCCCCAGGACTGGATGCACCGCAGCGACTGATCCTCGTGGCGTGACAGCGAGGCGATCTTGGGGCGCATGCTCTTGTAGATGAAGACGCCCATGGAAAGCACGACACCGACCATGATTCCCTTGTCCAGGTGCGGCGCGAACGCCAGCGTGCAGACAAAGGAGATGATTGAGATGAGACCATCGTACCACTGGGCACGCCAGGCGTGAATGAAGCCTGAGACATTGAGCAGCCCGATCACCACCATCATGATGACGGCGGCCAGCACTGATTGCGGCAGGTGGTAGAGGAGGGGCGTGAAGAACAGGAGCACGATCACCACCGTCAGGCTGGTGATCACGCTGGAGAGACCCGACACGGCGCCCGACTGCAGGTTGACCGCGGACCTCGAGAACGAACCGGAGACGGGGTAGCTCTTGCCGATGGAGCCGACGATGTTGGCCAGGCCCTGTCCGATCAGTTCCTGGTTCGGATCAAGT
>JAZDLC010000290.1:0-22661 GCA_043802345.1 Planctomycetota bacterium
ATCGGCCCGAGCATGAACAGACACTCGCCGACTTGAGAGCCGCGGGCCGTCCCCTGCCGCACCCGCTCAGCCGGGAACTCGAGGAGCTGCGCTCTTCAGGAGGCGGGGGCACGGAGCGGGAGAAGGCGCTGGCGGCGAGGATCGAGCGGGAGAGGGACTTCGACTTTGGCGATGACACCGAGTCGAAGTGGTGGCATGACACCTTGCGGGACCTGATCGTCGGTCTCGACCGGCTGACCCTGGACGACCCGCATGGCCGGACAGTCTCGAGCGTCGAGCAGCGGCTGGCGTCCGCGCGCACGCTCGAGGAGCGTTCCATCGGCGCCCATCTGGAGGATTGGGACGCGGTCATCGAGGCGATTGGCGACCGCGAGCGATCGCCTGAGTACGCAGGTCTCCCGCTGAAGGAGCAGCTCGGCCTGGCGCCGCTGGGCCGGGACCCTGATTCGGGCCTGTTCGAATTCTGGCACGTGTCGTCGGGCGAGCGGCCGCCGCGGGGAGCACAGGGGAAGCTGCAGCTCGAGGTCGATTCGGGCATCGTGCTGGTGCTGGTCCCGGGCGGCACGTTCCTGATGGGAGCCCAAGCAAGCAACCCGGAGCAGAGGCGGTACGACCCGGCAGCCACTCCGGCGGAATCGACCCGCGCGGGTCAGCCGGTGGAGATGCGGCTCGACTCCTTCTTCCTTTCCAAGTTCGAACTGACCCAGGGGCAGTGGATGCGGCTGTTCGGCGAGAACCCGAGCTTCTGGAATCCTGAGTACCGTCCCGGGTGGATCACCCCTCTGCATCCGGTGGAGCAGGTTTCCTGGGAGGAGTGTCTCCAGGCCGCGCGCCGGCTCGACCTGGCCCTGCCCACCGAGGCCCAGTGGGAGTACGCCTGCCGGGCCGGGTCGGGCACGCGCTGGAGCATGGGGGAAGAAGCCGAGGACCTGGTCCTGTGCTGCAACTTGAAGGACCAGGACTACCTTGACCGGTTCGACAACCCGGGCGAGGTCGAGGCGTGGGCCGACGGTTTCCCCTACCATGCGCCGGTTGGCTCCCTGCAACCGAACCGGTTCGGTTTCCACGACATGCACGGCAATGTCTGGGAATGGTGTCTGGACGGTTACGGCCTGTACGACCGGCCCGGCCGGCCCGGCGACGGTGCCCGGGAGCCTGAGAGGGCCAAGGATCGGGTCAGCCGGGGGGGTGGTTTCGATGACCTGGCCGATTTCGTGCGTTCGTCCATCCGCTTCGGTGCGGTTCCGTCGGGCCGGGATGGCAACCTGGGTGTCCGTCTCGCCCGCGACGTGCGGTAGCGGGCCGGGCGCTCGCGACCCGTATTCGGGAGACAATCCATTTCTGCAACATTTGGCGGCCAGCCGCCGGATTATGGACTCCGGAGACTGACTTGCACGGCGCCCGAGCTATATGATCTCGGCCAGGAATGCCGAGAAGAACACGGCGCATTGGTCTGGTTGTGGGGTCTTGACGTGGTGTGCACAGTCTTGGTCGTGGATGATGTGGACGCCGTCCGCTCGGTGCTGAGGCGAGGGTTGGAGAAGGACGGGCATCATGTTCTCGAGGCAGCGGACGGGAGGGAAGCCCTGAGGATCCTGGCGCGGGAGTCGGTCCAGGTGGTGGTGACCGATATCCTCATGCCGGAGCTGGACGGGATCGAGGTTATCACCCAGATGCGAAGCGACTACCCGGAGATCGGGGTGATCGCCATCAGTGCCCCCTCCAACGAGATGTATCTGAAGATGGCCAAGACGCTCGGGGCGCATCGCACGCTCGAGAAGCCGTTCGCGCTTTCCGAGATCAAGCAGGCCGTGAACGAGCTCGCGGCAAGGCCCGGAGCCACTTCCGCCTGACGGCCCGCCCCGGCCAACCTCTCACCGCGCTGGGCTCGTGTCCGGCGTCCGCTTCCCAGTCGGCGGCGAACCAGCCGCCGGCCCGCGCCATGCTGGAGAGCAGCCGGCGCAGATCGAGGTACCGGTTGGTGATGTGGACGGCGAGCAGCCCGCCCGGACAGATGGCGAAGCGGAGAAAGTTCTCTACTTGGAGATCAGACCGAGGTGCTCGTCGAATTCCCTCAACACCTGGTCCGGCTCCTCCGCATTGTACTGGATGATCCGGCGGAGGTGCTCGAAGTCGGGAAGCGAGATCGCCGTGAACTCCAGGCCGACCCCTTCATCCGTGGTGCGCACGACCTTTCCTTTCGCCTCGATGACGACCCAGTCCGCGACATGGATTCGAACCGTGCAATCAGTTCCGATCGGCAGCGCCGTGGTGGTGTAGATGAACACTCCCTTGGCGCTGATGTCGCGCGCCGTCGGCTCGGAGATTTCGACCTCCTTCGAGGTGGCGGAAATCGGAAACGGCAGCGCGATGCGAGTAAACTGTCTCTGTTCTCGATCATGCATGGGCACTGCTCCGAGTGCGACCCTGTGCTCCAAGGAATGAGTTCTCATCGACAGATTGCGTCGGCTGCTTTTGCGAAACTGGACTGCAATCGAGAATAACGCGACACATCTGTCCAGAAGTTGGGAGATAGCGGCGCAGCGGCCCGGCCGGGGCTTGGTGTAGTTTTTCAACGCTCTGCCGGGCCGTGGTACGATCCGGCCCGCGATGTTCGGGAACACCTCCTCCTCCCGGGAAACCAGATGAGCATCAGGCTTCTTTGTGTCGGCGACATCCACCTCGGCCGGCGACCGGTGCGACTGACGCCGGAGCTGCTGGAGGTCGTGGAGATCGGCGAGTTGACCCCTGGCAGGGCGTGGCTGCGGACCGTGGACACCGCGCTGCGGCTCGCGGTGGACGGCGTGCTGCTGGCCGGTGACACGGTGGACGACGAGCATGACTTCTTCGAGGCGTACGGCCATCTGGCGCGGGGGGTGGAGCGGCTCGTGGAGGCCGGCGTCCAGGTGCTGGCCGTCGCCGGCAACCACGACGTACAGATTCTGCCCCGCCTGGCGGACGCCATCCCCTCCTTCCGGCTGGTCGGCCGGGGTGGCGCATGGGAGTCGGTCCTGCTCGAGGGCCGGGATGGATCCCGTCTGCGGCTGGTCGGCTGGTCCTTTCCGACCAGGGAGGTCAGGAGCAGCCCGCTCGCTTCTCTGCCCGGGATGGAGCAGGGGGACCTGCCGGTGGTGGGCCTCTTGCACTGCGACCGGGACGGCGGGTCGAGCCGCTATGCCCCGGTCAGGTCCTCCGAGCTCCTGGAGGCCGGGTTCGACGCCTTTCTGCTGGGGCACGTGCACAAGCCGGACCGATTCGAGGATGGCCGGCGGATCGGCTACCTGGGGTCGTTGTGCGGCCTGAACCCGAACGAGACGGGGGTGCACGGCCCATGCCTGCTGGAGGTGGGCGGCGACGGTGTTGTTTCCATCGAGCGGGTTCCCCTGGCGCCGCTCTGGTGGGAGCGGCTCGATCTGGATGTGACTGACCTCTCCTGCGCCGAAGACCTGGGGGGGCGGATCACGGCACGGATCGAGCAGCTTCATCAGGAGGTCGGCAGGCTCGACCCGGGACCCCGGGCGGTGGGCCTCGAGATCCGGCTGCTGGGGCGGACGGCGCTCCGCCGGGACCTCGAACGCTGGCTGCGGCTCGAGAGACCCAGGGAACTGGTCCTGGTCCGGAACGACACGGCGTACTTCGTCCAGAAGGTCCACCATGAGTTGCGGCCGGCGGTCGACCTTTCCCGGCTCGCCGAGGGGGGCGACCCGGCGGCGCTCCTGGCGCAGCAGATCCTGATTCTCGAGCGCGCAGGAGACCCGCGGCGGGCCGACCTGACCCGCCGGGCTGGCCGCCGTCTCGAGCAAGTCCTGCGACGGCAGGTCTTCGGATCGCTGGGCCGGCCTCCGCTCGATGAGGAGCAGGCCGCCCTGCTGCTGAAGCGGGCCGCCATCACCGCGCTCGACGAACTGCTGGCCCAGAAGGAAACCCCCTGATGCGACTCGTTCGGCTCACCATCGAACGTCTCCCCGGCCTCATCGGCGGCATCAGCCTGACCGGCTTGTCGGCCGGCATCAATCTGGTGATCGGTCCGAACGCCTCCGGCAAGAGCTCGCTCTGCCGGGCCCTCGATGCCCTGCTTTACGGCGATCCCATGGAAGGACCGGTTTCGCTGGAGGCTGAGTTCGAGACCTCGCGGGGCAGCCTGGGAGTATCCCGCCAGGGGACCGACATCCATTGGGCCCAGGCGGGAGAGCCGGCTTTGCCGCCGCCGCTTCCGGACTCGCGCTTCCGGGACTGCTTCACGCTGAGGGTGGATGACCTTCTGGCCGCGTCCTTGCCGCATGATCCGATCGCGGCCCGCATCGCCCGGGATCTGGCGGGCGGCTTCGACCTGGACCAACTGACCAACGACGGCCCGTTCAAGGTCCAGGCGTCGGGCTCGAAGGAGAAGCAAGAGTTCGCGGCCGCGGACCGGAAGCTCCTGCGCGCCCGCAACGTTCATCGGGGAATCCGGGAACGGCAGGGCCGGCTGGCCTCGCTGCTCCAGCAAAGGGAGGAGGCGGAGTCGGCGGCCCGGCAGGTGGAGGCGTGCGCTCGCTCGCTCGAACTCCTGAGCGCGCGAGATCAACTCCGGCAGGTGGACGCGGAACTCGCGGAGTTTCCGGAGGGGATGGAGCGGCTGACAGGTCGGGAGGAGACCGAGCTGGCCGCCCTGCGGAAGAAGGTGGAGAGGCGGGAGAAGGAGCTGGAGGAAGAGCGGTCGCGGGAGCAGGGGGCGGTCTCGGACATGGAGCAGGCGGCCTTTCCTGACGGGGAACCGGCGGACGCCGAACTGGACGATCACCGCGCGATCCTGGAACAGCTTCAGGAGCTCTGCGCGGAGAGGAGGCGGGACGAGGAATCGCTGCGGTCCGCCGACAGGCGCCTCGACCAGGTGAAGGCCGAACTGGGCGGGGACTTTCCCGGGGAGCAGCTCAAGCTGGACCCCAGGTCACTTTCCCGGGTCGAGAACGAACTGGAGCAGCGCCGGGCGTTCGACTCGCGGATCGCCGCCCTCGACTCGGAGCTGCTGCGCCTTGGCGACGACGGCACCGATCGATCCGACTTGAAGCGATTGCGGGTCGGCAGGGAGGAGCTGTTCCGCTGGCTCACCAATGCCGCCGACCCGGCTCGGGAGCGAAGGGCCCGGCTTCTGGTCTGCTGCGTGACCCTGGTGGGGCTTTTTGGAATCTCTGCCGCGGGCATGCTGGCGCATCCCGGCTACTGGCTGCTGGCACTGCCGGAGCTACTGGCCGCGGGATGGCTGCTGAAGAGGAGCCCGGCCGCCCTGAGAAGGGCCAGCTCGGAGGAGCGCTTCTCTGAATGCGGGCTGCCCGCGCCTTCAAGGTGGGATCGCTGGTCGGTGGAACAACGGCTGGAAGAGTGCGACCAGCAGATCCTCCTGGCCGAGCGGAGCCTGGCGGAACAGGAGCGGCGCCGGCAGGTGGGAAACGAGCGGGAGAAGCTCGAGAAGCAGCGGCAGCGGATCGAACAGCGCCTTCAGGAGGTGGCGCGCGAGGTGGGGTTCCAGCCGGACCGGCTCGACGCCAGCTTCCAGCGCTGGCTGAGGCTGGTCCTGCAGTTCGACGCGGCGAGAGAGGCGCAGCAGGAGGTCCTGGGGAAGCTGGCCGACACCTCCCGCGAGATCGATCGAAGAAGGGGGGCGCTCGCCGGCTTTCTTGCCCGCTACCTTGAGCAGCCCACCGCCGACGCGGGCCACCAGGGGCTGAGAAAAGGGCTCGACCGCCTCGGGGACCGGGTGGCGCTCCTGCGCGCTGGAAGGATGAGGCTGGAGTCGACCGGCAAGAATCGCGAGCTGCTCCGGTCCGGGCGGGCGGAGCTGCTCGGGGAGATCGAGGAGCTGTTCTCGCGGGCGGGGCTGCGGGCGGATCAGGAAGCGGAGCTGATCTCGCGCCTCGGCAGGCTGAAGCGATGGCGGGAGCTGACGCTCTCGCGCAGGGAAGAGCTGCGTCTCGTCCGGCAGGCGACCGAGAAGTTGGGAGACTCTCCCAAGCTGCAGTCTCTTGCCGAGCGGGGCGAGGAGCAGGAGCTGAAAAAGCACCGCGAGCTGCACGAGGAGCTGGCCGGGAGCCTGAAACGGATCGAGACGGAGATCACGGAGATCCGGAAGGACGTGCGGGACGCGGAGGCGGGCAGTTCGCTGCAGGAGGCCCGGGCCCAGGCGACATCAGCCCGCGAGGCGCTGGAGGACCGGCTGGACGAGCATCTGTTCGCGGAGGCGGGCAAGTTCCTGGTGGAAGAGGTCCGGCGCCAGCACGAGCAGGAGGGCCGGCTACCCGTGCTGGAGCGGGCGGCAGGGCTGTTCCGGTCGTTCACGCGCAACCACTTCGAACTGAAGTTCCGCACCGAGGAGGGTCCGGAGTTCCTGGCGTACGACACGTCGGCGGGGGAGAACAGGCCGCTCGAGAAGCTCTCCAGCGGCACGAGGATGCAGCTCCTGCTCGCCATCCGCCTGGCCTTTCAGCAGGAGATTGAACAGGGCGTCGAGTCGCTGCCGGTCTTCCTGGATGAGGCGCTGACCACGAGCGATCCCGAGAGGTATCAGGCGGTGGTCGAGGCCGTAAGGCTGCTCGCCTCGCGCCACGGCCGGCAGTTCTTCTACCTCACCGCCCAGCCTCAGGAGGTGGCTCGCTGGAAAGTGGCGGGTGAGGCGGGACCACCGGTCGTCGACCTCTCCAGCGTGCGCGGCAGGGAAGGAGTGCCGGAGGATCCCCGCGAGTTCTCTCTGCCGGAAGAAAGGATGCCCCTTCCCGAGCCGGGGATCACGCCGGAAGAGTACGGGGTGGCCGTGGGAGCGACCCGCGTCGATCCGTTGGCGCCCGTGACCGCCATGCACCTCTTTCACCTGCTCAGGCATGACCTTGGCCTGCTGGGCCGGCTGCTTCGCATGGGCGTCAAGAATGTGGGACAGTTGCGATCCTTCCTGAACTCGGAGACAGCGGAGCTGGCGTTCCCCAGGGAGTCCGTGCGGCAACTCGAGTGCGCGGTCGCTCTCGCGGAAGCCTGGCATCCGGCCCACAGGGAGGGGCGCGGCCGTCCGGTGGACTTGCAGGCACTGCAGGAGGGGGGAGTCTCGGAGGCTTTCCTCGAGCCGCTGGCCACATTGAACGGGGCGCTCGAGGGAAGCGCGGAGGCGCTGCTGTCCGCGATCGATGAGAAGCAGGTGAAGGGGTTCCACCGGAAGTCGCGCGAGCGGCTGTGTGAGCACCTCGAGCAGGCCGGCTTCCTCGATCCCCGTCCGGTCCTGTCGGAACAGGAAGTTGCGAACCGGGTGATGGGGCGGCTGGCGGAGTTCGTGCGGGAGGGCGTGGTGACGGCCGAGGTGGTGGTCGACCGGGTGAGGGATTTGTGCCGGGCGAGCCAGGGGGAGCGTCAGGCTTCACGGTAGGCCTCCGTCGTTCACGTTCTCGTGCTCGTTCAGGGTGAGCGGCTCGGGTCCAGGGTTGGGGTGGGGGTGGTGGGTGGCTCTCGGGCGTGCTTCCTGGGCGGGCCGGGACCTGGGGTCCTCCCCCGTCCTGCCGCCGGCGCCAGCCGCGGCTGCGGAGCCGGCCTTTCCAGCGTCGTACGCCCGCCAGCTTTCCGGGATCAGGGGGCGTCTGCTCGAGGCGAACGGTAAGCCCGCGGCTGGCCTCGACGTGTCGCTGCTCGAGCTGCGGACCAAGGAGCTGTTCGGCCAGGAACTGACCGCCTTCGCTGGCAGCATGGTCGAGCCGCGGGTCGAGATTGCCAAGGCCCGGACCGACGAAGCCGGCCGGTTCCTGCTGAGCGGCGCCCACGGGCGGGCGTTGCACGCCCTCGGCATCGACCTCGGAGGCCCGCGGGCGAGCATGCGGGTGGTGGAGCTGACGCTGGCCCCGGCCAGGGTCACCGATCTGGGAGATATCCTGCGCGACCCGAACCTGGTGTTCGTCGGCCGCGTCGTGGATGAAGAGGAGCGGCCGATCCCGGGCGCGCGGATTCGCTCCGCCGCCGTGCCGGCGATGGTGATGATGACGGGGGTCCAGCACGTGCGCCGGGACGTCACGCTCCTCAAGCTGGAGGAGCCGGAGATGGTCCTCGAGATCCCGGACTGGGCCGGCCGCTGGTGGGAGCGCCTGCCGATTCCGACCACCCACACCGACGGCGACGGTCACTTCAAGCTCGAGGGGGTTCCACGGGGTCTGATCACGACCTTTGTCGATCACGCGGGGTTCGTGGCGCGGGTGGTGGGACCGACGCCGACCGGGACCGGCGGTGAGCGGGATCTGGGAACGATCGTCTTGCCCGCCGGCAGGGAACTCGCCGTGACGGTGACGGACGCCGAGGGGAAGCCGGTGCCGACCGCGGAGGTGATCGCGGGTCCCGTATCGCCGCTGGGAAGCGTGGCTTTCTGCCGGAAGGCGGCCGCCACGGAAACCGCGGGCCGGTACGTTCTGGGCGCGCTGCCGGAGGATGATGAGCTGGCCGTGGCCGTGCGGGCCTCTGCCATCGATCCGTGGCAGATCCGGGCGCCGTTCGATGACGCGAGCATCGAGTTCACCCTCCCTGGTGCGTATTCACTCACGGTGAACTTGTGGGACCAGAACCACGAACCGATCGTGGATGGGGAGATCCGGCTGTCACCGTACTTCGTGTTCATCACCTCCGATGACCGCTCGATCGACCCGGACGTCGGCGTGCCGTACATGGCCCTGACCGACCTGCGCGGCGAATTCCATCTCACCTACCTCACCGCGGGGAGGTACTCGTTCAACGTCTATCCGCGACTGCTGGGCGGCGACCTCATCGGATCCCTCTCCCTGCTCGAGAGTCCGGGGGAACTGGCCGCGGGATCGTTCCAGATCAGCACGGGTGAGGTCACCCGGCTCGAGATCCCGATCGTCACCGAGAAGTCGCTCGCGGGGTGCGTTGTCTTCGGAGAGGTCCGCGCCAACGGCGAACCGATGGTGGACGCTCGGGTGCAAGTGAACTGCCAGAAGGAACAGTGGGGGGAGGTCGACAGCAAGGGGCGCTACCTTGTCGAGGGTGTGGCGCCGGGCGAGGTCGAACTGGTGGTTCACTTCGTGGAGAAGAAGGGGAATACCACCATCTCCCAGGATGTGCTCCACGAGAACGTGACGCTCGTCATGGGACAGGAGCTGAGACGCGATTTCGACTTCACGACCCACACAGTTCGCGTGGAGGTCAGGCGTCGCGGCGGAGGCGATCCGGTCGAGGATACGCGGGTTTCGATCAAGGGGCTCTCTCCCGAGAATCGGGAGGCGAGCGTGCTCGGCATCACCCGGCTCTGACGGGACGGTGGCGCTCGACGTTGCCGCGTCATCCACCCGACCCTTCCTGGCGACATCATGAAATCCGTTCAGACGCATTGCATGATGAAAAGACCTCCTATTGATCTCATCACGGAACCTGCTTATCCGTAATTGGTGATGGAACATTCCGCTGGGTATTCTATCATGTTATCTGCTTCGACGGATTTCGAGATGAGGCGAACCGCATGGGTGGATTCTTCGGTCGGGCCGATGAGCTGGAGGGGCTGGCGGCTCTGACGCAGAAGTCCACCGCCAGTCTGGTGGCGGTCACCGGGCGCCGCCGCAACGGAAAGAGCCGGCTCATCGAAGAGTTCGCACGACGAAGTCGCGGATACCGCTTCCTCTCACTGTCCGCCCTCCCGCCGGAGCCGGGCGTCACCGAGGCCATGCAGCGTGATGCCATCGCCAGATCGCTGGAGCGGAGTCTCGAGATTCCCCCCATCGCTCACTCGGACTGGAGTGACCTCTTCGCCCACATCGCTCACCACACGAGGCAGGGCCGATGGATCGTGCTGCTGGACGAGATCTCCTGGATGGCCCGGCGGGATCCGGCGTTCCTCGGCAAGCTCAAGACGGCCTGGGATCAGTCATTCAAGAAAAACGACCGGCTCATCCTCATCCTGTGCAGCTCGGTCTCGAGCTGGATCGAGCAGAACCTCCTTAGCAGTACGGGCTTCGTGGGACGCGTCTCCTGGACCGTTCGCCTGGAGCAACTGCCCCTCGAGGACTGTATCCTCTTCCCCGGGCTGCGACCGTCGACGCACTCGACGTATGACGTGCTCAAGATGCTGGCGGTGACCGGGGGAGTGCCGAAATACCTCGAAGAGCTTCTCTCCGGGATGACAGCGGAACAGAACATCCGCCGACTCTGCTTCGAGCCCGAGGGTCTTCTCTTCAACGAGTTCGATCAGATCTTCCACTCGCTGTTCGAGGGGAGAAGCGAGCTCTATCGGCGGATCGTCGCCGCTCTCGTCACGACCCGATTGGATCTGGGCAGCCTATGCAAGGCCCTCGGGATCCAGAAGAGCGGCGTGGTCGGGTCGTACCTCAACGACCTGGTGACGGCAGGTTTCCTGGCCAGGGATCCCGCCTGGGAGCTGCGAAGCGGCAAGCTCAAGCGCCAGTACCGGTACCGGATTCGAGACAACTACCTGCGATTCTTCCTGCGTTACGTCGATCCACGCCGACCCGAGATCGAGCAGAAGCGAGTCAGCGCCAAGCCGCTCGAGACCCTTCGCGGTTGGGACAGCGTGATCGGGCTCCAGTTCGAGAACCTGGTGCTCCAGAACCGCCACTTCGTCTGGCGGCAGTGCGGATTGACCCCCGGGGAAATCGCGCAGGACGGTCCGTTCTTCCAGACCCCCACGACTCGTCGCCGGGGATGCCAGGTCGATTATCTGATCCAGACCACCCAGGGACCGATCTTCCTCTGTGAGATCAAGTTCCATCGGGGCGAGGTCCGTCCCCGGGTCATCGCCGACGTTCAAGAGAAGCTCCGGAGGCTCGTCAAGCCGAGACAGACATCGATCTTCCCCGTGCTCATTCACGTGGGTGGCGTGTCGCCGACGGTCATCGAGTCCGGATTCTTCACGCGGGTCATCGACTTCGGGGAGGCGCTTGCGGTTCGTTAGCTTGTCCTGACTCCGTATCATGGGGTTGCCATCATTGGATGGTGCCGGTGCTCCGTCGCGTTCGCGCCGGACGGCGACCAGCACGCAAGCCGCGGAGAATGGAGGGCTGGGCAACCGGGATGAGCAGGCTCTGGTATCGCTGCTGGCACTGGCTCTGCACGCGCATCTACTTTGAGCGCGTCACGGTTCTTCATCCGGAGCGCCTGCCGAAAGACGGTCCGGTGCTGTATGTCGGTCTGCACCGCAACGGAGCGGTGGACGGGTTCGTCTATCATCAGCTTGCTCCGCGCGGCGTCTTCCTGATCTCGACCCAACTGCTCCGGAGTTTCTTCGGGCGTCTGTTCTTCAGCGGCATCGCCGTCGCGCGGAAGCAGGACGAGGAGGACCGCACGCAGAACGAAGCCGCGCTCAGTCAATGCACTCGACTCCTCGCTGATGGCGGGCAGTTGATCATTCTCCCGGAAGGCACGAGTTCGCTCGGACCTCGCCATCTGCCGTTCAAGGCCGGAGCCGCCGGCATCGCGGTGGACGCCATGGCGCGTGGCGTTCCGCTTCGGATCGTGCCGCTCGGGATTCACTATGAGCGGGCGTGGGCCTTTCGCAGTAGAGTCGAAGTCGTGGTGGGCGAGTCGATTCCGACGGAGATGTCCGCCGGCTTGAGCGAGCTCGGGAGGATCAAGGAATTGAAGCGGCGCATGACCACCGCTCTGGAATCCGTGGGAGTGAACTTCCCCTCAGCCGAAGCGCAGCTGAATGCGGAACGCTTTGCCTACGCCATGACGCTCGGCACGCCGCGCAGCTACTTCGATTCACTCAAGTCACTCGAGTCCCGCATGCCCGGTGCCTTGCTTGCGCAGTGGAATGGATTCTCGGGCGAGATCGCATCCCGCCGCGTGCTGTTTCATCAGGGTGTGCCGCTGTTTCCAGCCGGATCGTGTTGGCTCTACGCGCTGCCGCTGCTCCTGCTCGGGCCGATCGTGCTGGCGGGCGCCTTGCTCAATCTCCCGCCGGCGCTCGCTGCATGGCTGGCGGCCCGCAGGTTTGCCGACGGTCGGAATGTCATCGCGCTGTGGCGGATTCTCGTCGGGCTGCCGGTGTTCCTGCTCTGGTTCTCCCTTGTTGCTGCTTCGCTCGCGGTCTTTGCTGGTTGGTCGTGGTCGGTGGTCTACGCGCTGGTCTCGTTGCTTGCGCTGAAGTCCGTCTATCGCGCGAAAAAACTCGCCGTCACCGTCTGGAACGGACTTGCGCATCGTGACCTCATCGGGCGCGCGCATGAGTTCCACCATGCGGTCATGGAAACGGTGGCCGAGGAATGAACTCGTCCCGCATGAGGAAGCTCCTCCCGCACGAATGGTTCTTCGGCACGTTCCTTCTCACTCAATGGTTGAGGCTGGTGGTCGGCGCCGGTCCGTTGGATCGCGATGCGTTGCTCTACTTCGTGCTCCTGCTGGTAAACGTGCTCATGATCGCACGGTGCCAGCGCCGCGCGACCGCCGTGCGCTGGCATCTGCGCCTGTGGTTCTATCCGGTGGCGATGAACGTCGCATTCTTCTCGATGGGTTCCTCCGTGCTCAAAGTCGCGCCGCACAAGGTTGACGCGGTGCTGGCGGGAATCGATCGGGGGCTGTTTGGAGAGTTGCTCAGCGCCCGGGCGGAAGCAGTGGCGACCCCGTGGCTCACGGAATGTCTCAGCTTCTGCTATCTGCTGTTCTTTCCCTACCTGCTGCTCAGCTGGCTCCACTATGCCCGCCGCGGACTGCCGCTGCTGCGCAAGCTGATGGTCGGCATGTTCACCATCTACGGCCTCGGATTCCTGGGCTACTCGCTGGTTCCCGCGAGCGGACCGCACCTCGCGGCGCCGGACGCATTCTCGGCGCCGCTCACGGGATGGGCGATGGCACGGTTCAATGCGTTCGTCGTCGCGAACGGCAGCAACGGCGTAGACGTTTTCCCGAGCCTGCACTGCGGAATCTCCGCCTTTCTCCTGCTTTTCGACCGTCAAAACGCGCGTTGGCGTTACCGGCTTTGCCTCGTGCCCTGCGCCGGCTTGTGGATCGCGACGATCTACCTGCGGTACCATTACTTCGTGGATGTCGTCGCAGGCTTCTCGTTGGCGGCGTTCGGTCTGTGGGTCACAAAACGATGGGATGAACTCACTCCCGTGAGCTCGGAAGAATCCACAACCGGGGCGTGATCCATGACATACACGATGAGCTTCGATGACCCGCGCGCTCAGCGACTCGAACTGAGTGGCGGCAAGGGGGCGAATCTCGCAATCCTCAGAGAGCGCGGCTTTCCGGTGCCGGTCGGCTTCATCGTTGCCGCGGACGTCTATCGTGAGTTCATCGCCGGCGCGGATGGATTGCTTTCCCGTGTGGAAGCGCTGCCGTTTTACGATTCATCCGCGTTGCGTGCCGCTTGCGCGGCGCTGCAGGCGGAACTCTCACGCCTGCCGCTTCCGTGGCGCGCCTTGAATGAGATCACCGAACAGCTCGGGCGATTTCCCGAGGGCACGGCGTTCTCCGTGCGTTCTTCCTCCACGATGGAGGACCTCCCGGGTGCGGCGTTTGCCGGACTGCACGCGACCTTCCTGAACGTGGTCAGTGTGGCCGATGTGATGGATCGCGTGTGTGGCTGTTTCGTGTCGCTCTGGGCGGACCGGGCGATCGCGTATCGGCACCAGCAGGGCTTCGATCATTCCATGGCCGTAATGGCCGTCGTCGTTCAGCAGATGGTGCCAAGCGAGGTTGCGGGGGTCGGTTTCAGCGTCAATCCGGTCGGCGGTCAACTCGGCGAGATGGTCATCAATTCGAACTTCGGCCTCGGTGAATCCGTCGTGAGCGGAGAGGGCGAGATCGACCAGTGGATCATCGACAAGGCCACGCGTGCCGTTTGCTCCGCCAGCATCGGGAGCAAGTCGCGTCAGATCGTCAGCTCCGCATCGGGTACCCGCGAAATCGAGATCGACGCGGCGGCGGGCGCGGAGCCGAGCTTGTGTGCGGAGCAATTGAAGCAACTCGCTGACTTGCTGGTGCGGGTCGAGGAGAGCTACGCCTTTCCGCAAGATATCGAATGGGCGTTCGCCGACGGCGAACTCTGGCTGCTCCAATCGCGGCCGATCACGACCATTCCGCCGCGTTGGACCCGGGATGAATCCGCCGAGCGATTTTCGAATGTCATCACGCCGCTGACGTGGGATTTCGTCGAGTCGGGCTTTCATCGCTCCTTGAATCACTCATTCGGATTGCTCGGGTTTCCGCGTCTCCAGGGCAAGTGGTTCGCGATGTTCGGCCACTACATCTACGGCAACCAAAACGCTGTCGAACTCTACTTGCATCGAGCGCCCTTCGCTGTCCGGTCCCTGGAGGAATTGCGGGCTGCGATTCCGGGGCTGCGGCAACAGTTCTCGTGGGTGCAGGAACTGCCCGTCGCATGGTTGCGGGACCTCGACCATTACCTCATCACACTGGGCCGGTTCGAGGCGGAGCCGCTCGGGGGCAGAACGGCGTTGGAGATCTGGCGGCACGTCCTCGCCGTGAACGAGCATGGCGCGCAGTACTTCCTGCCGAACATCGCGATCTCCATCGCGCACGGCACAATCTACCGGATTCTGCACGGTCTGCTGAAACTGGCGATCGGACCTGCCGACGCGGACGCGTCTTTCGATCACTTGATGGCCTGGTGCGAAACCAAGACCGGGCAGATCAACAAGGAGTTGTTCGAACTCGCCGGGATCGCGCGCCGGGATCGGACGCTGGCGGAGCAGATCTCCGGGACGGATTCCCGCGAGTTGATTCAGGGTGGAGCGCTGACTGGAGTCCCTGAGTTCGGCGAGCGGTTCGAGCGATTCTTGCGCGATCACGGACATCGCGAGGTGGATTTCGATGCCTACGCGGCAACGTGGTCCGAGGTTCCTTGGATCGTGCTCGACAACATCCGCCTCATCCTCCAGACGCCGATGGAGCGCACTCCGGCGGAAAAGGAGCGTGAGTTGAAGATTCGCGCGCAGCAGGCCGAAGTGACGTTGTTCGAGAAGCTTCCACCGGACCTGCATTTCTTCTTCCACGAACTGGTGCGGTTGGCTCGACTCTACACGAGTCTCGACGATCTCGAACACTACCAGACGACGCGACTGACTCCCGCACTGCGGCGCGGACTCCGCGCATTGGGTGAACACCTCGTGAAGCGCGGCGTGCTGGCGGAACCGATGGAGGTGTTCTTCGCCCATGAAGAGCAGATGGAGCGCGCGCTGACCGAGGATTCGCGGGTTGGTTGGAGCCTATTCACGACGCAGGTGCGCGAGAATCGGGAGGCATACCTCGCGGACAGGGCGCGCAGACCGGAATGGATCCTCGGGCAAGGCGACGCGGCGGGTCATGCGCCGGCGGAACGTGGTGACGTGCTGACCGGACTTGCGGGCAGTCCGGGCGTCGCCGAGGGGCCGGTGTTCCTGGTGCTGGTGCCGGATGATTTTGTGGCGTTTCCAAGGGGCGCGGTGCTGGTGGCGCGGACAACGAATCCGACCTGGACGCCTTTGTTCTACAGTGCCGCGGCTGTCGTGACCGAGAGCGGCGGACCCCTGTCGCACGGTGCCGTGACAGCGCGTGAGATGCACATTCCGGCGGTGATGTCGGTGAAGGATTCACTGACGCGACTGCAAAACGGCCAGCGTGTGCGCGTAGACGGCGCGGCAGGCCGGGTCGAGTTGCTGAGTACGGTGCCGCGTCACTTTCCACCGGATTCACCCACCTCCCTGGACGGGCGGTAGCGGCGGAAGCCGGAGGAAACTGTCGCGGCACCGTGCACGTCGTCGACTGCGCGCCCCGGGGGATCAACGAGGGCGCGGAGTACGAGGTGCAGGAGTCCCAGGCGTACCGGCCGTCGCCGGCGACGAAGGTGATGGGAGCCGAGCTCAGGAAGCTGCGCCTCTTGATCGACGACCGGCCGGGCTCAGTCGTGCTGGAGTACCGGCGGTCGAGGCCCTGAGGCGCCTCTTCGATGACGAATCGAATCCTCCATGGGAGAATGGCGGCCGGTGCTCGATCCCTCAGTACTCCGCCCGGACCGTGACCGTCTCGCCGGTCGGCTCGAAGGCAATCGTCTCTCTCCGGGGATCGAAATCAAGGTGCGGCCTGCCTTGCACCGTGACGGATCGGATCTGCTTTCCCTCGGGATGGCGCAGGCGCAGAACGACCTTCCTGGCCGTGCAGTTCCCGGGGAGTTGGACGACGGCCTCGATCTTTCCAGCGCCGACTTTCGACGTGATCGCGTAGCTCACCTCGCCGAAGCGAGTCGGGGCGTTGCGCACGACCACCTTCATCCCGTCCTTCATCCAGTGGTTGGTGACGAACGGGGCCAGCCACAACTCCTCGCCGCGCTCGCCGACGAACATGACCCGGGTCTGGCAGAGGAACCAGCCCGTCTCGTGCGTCTTGTTCCAGCCGGCCGTGTTGTGGAAATGCTCCCAGAAGGAGAGGTTCTCCCCGCTCACCAGCGTGGGAATGCAGTTGAAGTACGACCGCACGAACGGCTTCACGTCGTCCCGCAACGCGTAGACTTCGGCGATCCGGCAGTAGTACGGCTGGAGTTTCGCGAAGCCGCCAAAGCAGAAGACGTCCTTGCGGTTGCTCGCCTCCTTGTAGTCGCACATTCCGGTTCGCAGGAACTGCACGTCCTCGAGATAGTCGGCGATCCACCCCGCGTCCTCGGACGCCGGATCCAGCACGCCGGTGGCGACCATCTGGTGGGCGCCGACTTCAATGCTGTAGCACCAGGTTCGGTCGCCGTCCTCGGCGGGCAGGAAATCCTCGACGTGGCCGAAGCAATCCATGAAGACCGGAGCGGCGGGCACCCAGGTTCCGTTGTCCAGCCGGAGCACGGGCGACCGGGCCTGGACCCAGCGGTAAGCCCGCACGATGTCCTCGCGATAACGCTCGGCATCCTCGCGAATCGAGAGCGCCGCCGGATCGCCAATGTCCGCCAGCACTCGCCCCGCACTTTCCAACGCCGCGAAGTACTGCGTATCGTTGAACAACCGGTAGGCGAACCGGTCCCAGTCCGCGGTCACGCCGGGGGGCATCAAGCCGTACTCCGGCACTTCCTGGCCGTGAGCGTTGAAGCGTTTCGTCTTCTCGCGCTGCCGCATGATCCAGTGACAGGCTCGCACCACGTCGGGTGCGACCTCTTTCAGCCAGGCGCGGTCGCGGGTCCGGTCGTAGTGCTCGCCGAGGGTCCAGAGCACCTCGCCGGTGCCGACCAGGGTGTAGCCCGTGGTGATGAAGCCCTGTTCGTTGCAGACCTTCAGAAAGAAATCGAGACCTTGCCGGGCGAAATCGGTCTGGCCGTTCATGTCCATCCCGCGGATGACGGAGTTCGATTCGCTTTCAAGCGGTCCGTAGCGGTCGGCGCTGGCCCAAGGGGAAATCCGCTTGCCGCGATCGGCGTTTCTTGCGGCCAACATGCAATGCACCTGAGAAGCCCGGATGATGTTGGTCAACAGCCCGTCAGGAACTTCGATCTGCATGGCCGGTTCGAGCAGCGCTGTCCAGTACGATTCGACCTGCGACGTCGACTCCTCGCCTGCCAGAAGCGAGGCGTAGTCTCTCGGATCAACCCTCCAGGCAGGGAGACAGACACAGCACTGGGCCGCCGCTCCGGCGGGCAACTCACCCGACAAGACAACGCCAGCGGCCTCCCGCTTCACCGCCAGCGGAGCTGCCTTGCGGGTGTCGATCAGGGCCAGAACGCGGTCGCCCTGCACGACCAGTATCCCTTCCTTGATGTCCTGAACTTGAAAGGCCCTCTCCTGCTTGTGGGCGAAGTTCAGCGCGAGCTTCGCAGGCGCGGCTTCGTTCCCGCTGTTCCTGGCGGAGTATTCGGCCACACAGAGGGCGCGATCGCGGAACCAAGACGGCGCGTCGGCCATCGCGTCGCTCATCGGCGCAACATAGGTCGTCTGCTGATAGACGACCGATCCATCGGCGGCGTTCGTCACGTGAATCGGAAACCACCCGCCTTGGAGATGCCGGGCGATCCTGAGGTCCTGGCCGCCGCCAAAAGTCGGCACGCACTGCCACGGGAGGCTGAAATCCAGCTGATAGATGTTTCCGGGATCGGCTCCACGCGGATCGTCCGCGCGGTCGAACTCGTCGAAGAGAACCCCCTCCCTCGCGCAACGCGATGAACTTGCGGTTGTCGTTGGCCAGCGAGAGCATCATCGGGCCAAGATCCTGGACCGGGTTGTGAACTACCGACCACGCCCGGGCAAAATCCTGATCGGGCATTTCCCGGACTTGCTCGAGCACCGTCTTCTGCCCGGCGATCTTCTCGAGGCAGTCGGCAAGCGTGACCTGGGAGGGGACTCGTGTGACGAACACGCCGGCATGGGGCACGTACACGTAATCGTTGGCCAGCAAGTCCTCGATCGCCACGCCGAACGCGGCGCCCGGCATGCGGAACCGCAACACGGTTCGATCGGCCTTGTAGCGCTGCGGAACAGCGTAACGGACTTTCAGCCGGAGCGGGTTCGACGTGTGCCACTCGCACTGGTGGGGGGATGCCTCCTTCGGAGCGAGAAGTACGCCGTTGTAGACGCCGATGGCGGCGTCGGCCGCCGAGTCGGGCCGGGTGGACTCGATGCGAAGGTCTACCGTGTCACATCGCGACCGCGTGGTTGCGGAGAGGCTCTGGATCTCGACCGGTTGCTCGGCAGCGGAGAACACCCAGCGGACCTTCTGCGTGCCTCGCGGGATCTGCTTGAAGCCGAACGACCAGGCCAGGCTGTTCTCGAGCTGCTGCGGCGCGATCTCCGCGCGTTGCCATCCTCCTTGCCAGGCCGAGGCGCCGGCCCAGTACTGCAACTGGACGGACTCGGCCGCGGGCACGGCGGCGTCGGTGGGGAACCGGAGGACGACTCGCCGCAGCAGCCGGTTTTCGAACCATTGCAGGCCGATGCATCCTCCGTCGTCTGTCTCCGGCACGTGATAGTTCCCGTCGGCCGACGGCAGAATTTCATGGTACGGTGCGATGTCCTCGGCCGGGAATTCCTGGACTCGATTGGCCTGGGTTCCCGTCATGACTTCGGGATCCCAGGATGCGACCAGGGCGAACGGAGCGACGTCGACGGCAATCTCGGGACGTTCCAGTGGCGCCGCCGGATCGCGGACAAGCCGGGCGTCGGCCCAGTCGACGGCGTCATGGCTGATGCCGTCCCCGGCGTCGCCCACCACGAGCCGCAACTCGCCGGCACCCTCGACACAAACGGTCACCGGCCGCGGCGCGTCGTTTTCGTGAACGATTCCGCTGTCGAAGACCATCTTGTCGTCGACGTAGATCTGGAAGATCGCGGAGGCGGGAGCGTTTCCCCCCTGCCACTGGACGCCGATCTCGGTCTGGAAGCTCCTGAACTGGCCGCCCAGGTCGACGGCAATCTCGCCGTTGGCGTGGTGGCCCAGGCCGTGTAAGTATTCCTTGTCCTTGATGCGGAGTTTCAGGGGCTGCTGGCCCGGCATCGCCGCCGAAGCATTCAAGCCGAGATCGCCCCAACCTTGCGAGGCCGAGACGATGCGATCGGAGAGCACGTCGGAAAGCGATTCGCCTTGCGGCACGTCGGCAGCTCGGGTCGTGGCACACACCATTCCCGCAAGACAGGTCACAACAAGAACCTTGAGTCTTGAATAGTAGGTCGTCATCGTCTGGTCATCATCTGGTCGGAAGGATAGTACGGTGTTATCACAGATTCCTATTCACGACCGCTGTGAATCCGGAGGAATCTGTCGCGGCACCGAGGAGACCCACACATGAAGCTTACCCGTCGCGAACTCCTCAGTGGCGCCGGCCTCGCCGGCGCCGGCCTGATTCTTCCTTCCGCCTTCGCTCGCTGGCAGGTCGTCGCGCAGGAAGGCGCGGGCGAGGTGCCGGTGCCGGAACCTCGCATCGCCCGCTTCGAGCGGATGGGCTTCGGCATGTTCGTGCACTGGGGGCTCTACTCCCAGCTTGGCCGGGGCGAGTGGGCGATGAACATGTACGGCATCCCGAAGGCGGAGTACTCCACGCTCATGAAGAGCTTCACCGCCGCCGACTTCAACGGCCGCGAGCTGGCGCGGCTGGCGCGGCGCGCCGGCATGAAGTACATCACGCACACCAGCCGCCACCACGAGGGGTTCAGCCTGTACGACACGCGTGGGCTGTCGCAGTGGGACGTGACCAATACGCCGTGCGGCCGCGACCTGATCGCCGACTTCACCGAGGGGTGCCGGGCCGAGGGGATCGTGCCGATGCTCTACTGCACGACGCTCGACTGGACGGACGAGCGGTTCAAGAATGACTGGAAGGGATACCTGCGGTACCTGCGCGACTCGGTGAAGCTGCTTTGTACCGAGTATGGCCCGATCGGAGGCTTCTGGTTCGACGGCAACTGGAGCAAGAAGGACGCCGACTGGGAGGAGGACGCGCTCTATGCCGTGATCCGGGAGCACCAAAAGGAGGCGCTGATCATCAACAACACCGGCATCGGCGCCGGTGGCGCCGTGGGCCACAAGGAGATCGACAGCACCACCTTCGAGCGCGGCCGTCCCGAGCCGGTGGCTCGCCGCGGCCACCCGAAATACGTGGCGGGCGAGATGTGCCACACCCTCAACTTCCACTGGGGCATCGCGGTGAAGGACTTCAATTACCTGTCGCCTGCCCACGTCATCGAGGAGCTGTGTGGCTGCCGCCGCGCGGGCGCCAACCTGCTGCTGAACGTCGGACCGACCGCGACCGGCGCGGTGCCGCCGTACGAGACCGCATTGCTCGAGCGGGTCGGCGACTGGATCCGCCTGCACGGCGGCGACGAGGGGCCGATCTACCAGGGGCTGCCCGCGGGCATCCAGGGCGAAGAGCGGGACTTCGGTCTGCGCCTTGGCGGCGAGGTCTACCTCTTCGTCTACGATCTCACACCCACGGCCGATACCAGGGTTCACGGCCAGTCGCGCGGCGCCGGCCCGCGCCCTTTTGCCGGCCTGGACGGCGACTGGAAGTCGGCCGAATGGCTCGACAACGGCGAGCAGTTGAAGCTGGAACCCGGCGGCGACCGCCGTCTCATCCTCCACGCCACCAGCTACCCGTACGGCACCAACACCGTGGTGCGCGTGGCGCGCTTGAGGGGATGACTCTCTCCGTCGGAGCAGCTCTGGATCAGACTCCGATCCGGTCTCGGGCCGAAACCCTGCGCACGGCTCCGTGAATCCCGCGCGATTCGTCGCGGTTTCGGACCTCATCGTCCGGCGCGGCTCAGAACTCCAGGGTGGGTCCGATCGCCAGCTTTCGCATCCTCTCGGGGACGGGATCCCCACGAGGCTGCACGAAATAGACCATGTACCTCTCGTCCGGCACGACGCCCGGCCGGAAGGCGTGGATCGGCGTGAGCTGGATGCCGGTTGGACCGAGCAACGGCCTCTGGACCGGCGCGAGGGCCTCCACGGAGTAGCCGGTCAGGAGAAGGAGCTTCTGGTATCTCGATCGACGCACCATGCCTGCGATTCGCCGGGCGACCGTGGTCGGGTCCGCGTCTCTCCGGGCGCTCCAGTCGATCACCGAAGCCGGCTCGCCGGTCTCCAGCGAGCGGAACGTCCGGTGCAGAATCGCCGCCACCGGTGACACGAGGTAGTCAGGACTCCCGATGATGGGCCGAACGCCCCACTGAATCTCCCTGGTGAACTGCGCGACCAGCGCGCTCGGCGAGAAGGGACGGACGAGATCCGTGGCGAAGAACGCAATCCCGCCGAACATCTGGATCAACAGCAGGGCCGGCAGGAAACGGCGGAACCTCGGACTCCGCACTCCCATGGCGCCGTCATGAGACGGGGTTCCGCGGCTCATCCAGGCGCACATGACGAACGCCAGGAAGAGGAACCCATGGTGTCGCATCGATCCGAAGTAGACGGCGTACGAAAAGAGGAGCAGCAGGACCACGCAGGCGAGAAACGTCACCGCGAGCGCCCTCACCGGGGAAACCGTGAGGACTCCCATGGCGACGATCGCGACAGAGAAGAGGAACGCCCACGACTCCTGTTTCTCTAGCGGATCCGCCATGGTCAGGCCCGGGTACGGGGAGGTGCTCTCCCAGCTGTTGTAGGTGCCCAGGAGATTCGAATCCCAGATCTGTTCGGTCGCAATTGGAGGAATCGGGACGTACGCGTTCCAGATGGTGGCAGACGTGCGCACTGCCCGAACCTGACTGACGTCCGTGTGCAGGTGGGTTCCGAGCACCTTCTTCACCGGGAAGAGGGCAAAGAGACAGGCTGCCAGTCCGATCACGACTCCGATCGAAGTCAGAACGGTCCATCTCGGGCTGCCGCGCCCCGCGGAACGCCAGTCGCGGACGAGCAGGAACTGCATCGGCAACGCCAGGAGAATCCCCTGATGGCTGCTCGCGGCCAGACCGAGAAGGGCGAGCGCCGCGAAGAGACGTCTTCGGCGGCAGAAGGCCGTGCAGAACAGCAGGGCGAAGAGGAGTCCCAGGGCGTAGTTCCTGCTGATGATCGCGTATTCGTAGAAGGGGAAATAGCCGAACGCGAAAGCGATCCTCTGCCACCTTGGAAAGGGGGCGAAGCGGGCGAAGAGAAACACGGATGCGGTCGCGACCATGACGTGCAGACCCTGCATGCCGATCGGCTCGTTGATCAGTCGGCTGACGGTGTAGATGCAGAGCGGCCAGAGCGGCAGATGGCTCTCTTCACGCAGGCGCTCGAACAGCTCC
>JAZDLC010000291.1:0-8177 GCA_043802345.1 Planctomycetota bacterium
GCATGCGATGGACGCACCCCGGCGGACAGCGGGTCCTGCACTTGCGGGCTCACTACCTGTCCAATAGATGGGATACGTTCTGGTCTGCGTACGAGACGCGCCAGACAGGGTGATGGCCTCGTTCAATGGGAGTTCCACCCGAGCGCGGAGGTGGTCGAAGCGCTGCCCGCGGGGCCTTCAAAGCGATTCCGTTCGTGTTCCGTGGCGTCTTTGACGGATGCTGATCTCGGCGGGGAGGTCTCCTGGATTCCAGCTTCTGGCAGGTGCATGAGCGCTTGAAACCCAGGAGGACCGACAAGCGTCGCAAGTTGGGGCGCTTTTCACAGTTGCTACAAGTCCGCAACATGGGGTAACCTACCGTTGCGAGAGTTCCGCCAATATCCGGGGCAGGGGATGCCCCGACAGAACCGGAGATAGAATGATGTTTCGATTCGTCTCGTTTCTTGCGGTGAGCCTGAGCCTGTCGCTGACCGCCATCGCTGGGGGAATCTCCGCGGTACCGGACTGGAGCCAGGAAGGAAACGTCGCGGACGCCTGGTATGGCGGTTCGGTGCAGGGCGCCGGTGATGTGAACGGTGACGGCTACGCCGACTTTCTGGTCGGGGCGCCAGGATTCAGCCCGACGCCGGGCAACGCCAGGGGGCGCGCCTTTCTCTACCTGGGCAGTCCGATCGGAGCGTCGACAAGCTACGCCTGGATGGTGGAAGGTCAGGCCTCCGGCGACAAGACGGGCACCGTGGCAGCCGCCGGGGATGTGAACGGCGACGGCTACTCCGATGTGATGATCGGTTCACCCGGCTGGAACGGAACTCGCGGGCGAGTCCAGGTCTTCTTCGGCTCCAGCCAGGGCCTGTCGACCTCGGAAGATTGGTTCTTCGAGGGGACTGATCCCGGCAGCTTCGCCGGGCAGGCGATCGCGACCGCCGGCGACGTCAACGGTGACGGCTATTCCGACATCTTGATCGGCCTCCAGTACGAGACCAACACGATGACCCAGCAGGGACGGGCACTGCTCTTCCTCGGGAGTTCGTCGGGTCCGGCGTTGCTCCCGGTGTGGGATCACCTCGGTACCGAGACGAGAGAGCGGTTTGGCGCCCAGGTAGCGCCCGCCGGCGATGTCAACGGCGACGGATTGAGCGACTTCCTGGTGGGGTCCAGAAGAGAAGACGTCTCCTTCGCGGGGCGCGCTTCGCTGTTTCTCGGCTCCGCCACGCCCGCCAGCATCACCGCTTCCTGGTCCCCAACGGGAAACGCGAATGACGATCTTGGGTTTTCGCTCTCCACCGCCGGAGACGCCAACGGCGACGGCTACTCGGACATCGCCGTTTGCGTTCCGGGCATTGACACGGTGCAGATCTACAACGGCTCCGGGACCGGCCCCAGTCTGACCCCGAGCCGGTCGCTCTCGGTGCCGGGCGTCAACTACGCCTACAAGGCCGCCGCCGCCGGAGACGTCAACGGCGACGGCTACGCGGATCTGATCGTGGGCGCCCAGGGCACGGGAAGGGCGTACGTCTACGCGGGCAGCGCCACCGGCCTGAAGACGACTCCTCTGTGGAGCCGGAGCGACGGGGAGCCGTCGTTCGGGGAAAACGTGGCCACCGCCGGAGACATCAACGGCAACGGCTGCTCGGACCTGCTCATCGGCGCGCACCTGAAAGACAACGGCCAGACCGACGAGGGCAAGGCCTTACGTCTATCACGGCGGCCTCAGGACGTTCGGCAGCACTTCCGTGGCCACCTTCACGGGAGTCCAGGACGAGAAGCTCGGGTCACGGATCGCCAGCGCGGGTGACGTGAACGGCGACGGCCGCGCCGACTGGATCGTCGGTTCGCCCAACTACTCGGATGGCAACACGAGCGAGGGCCGGATCATCCTCTACTACGGCGCTGCCGGCGGCCCCACTCCGATGGCCGTCGGATTCCAGGGCGAAGGCGAAGAGGACGACGCGATGCTCGGCAAGGCGATCGCGGCCGCCGGGGACGTGAACGGTGACGGCTACGACGATTTCATCGTGGGCGCTCCCGGCTCGAGCGCAGGCGCGCCATCGGCTGGAGCCGCCTGGCTTTACCAGGGCCCCGTGGCTCCTGGGGCCTCACCGGCCTGGATCCTGTTGGGACACGCAACCTCCGGCGGCGTGGGCGGCGCCCTGGCTGGAGCAGGCGATGTGAACGGTGATGGGTACGACGACGTGCTGATCCGCAGGGACTCGGCGACCGCCCAGATCGATCGGGTTGATCTCTATCTCGGTTCGAAAAACGGTTTGACGGACACCCCGTTCTGGAGCGCGGAGGGTGCTCAGCCCGGCGCCGCCTTCGGCGCCACGCTCACCGGACTCGGAGACGTGAACGGTGACAGCTACGACGACTTCGCCATCGCCGAGGCCTTCTGGACCGGCGTCCACACGCAGGAGGGAAGGGCTCTCGTCTTCCTCGGATCGGAAACTGGTCCGGCAGCAACCGCGGACTGGACCATCCCGGGCGGCGCCGACATGGCCTGGCTCGGGAAGGTGGCGCAGGCGGGCGATGTGAACGGGGATGGATTCTGCGAACTGCTCGTCGCCTCTCCCACGCTGGGCGGAGGCGGAACGATCCGGCTCTACAGGGGGTCCCCCACGGGACTCGGCAGCGTGCCCTCCTGGGTGCGGTCGGAGTCGGAAGTGGGGGCCCTGTTCGGCACCACGATGGTGGGTGGCGGCGACGTCAACGGCGACGGCTTCGATGACGTGGTGATCGGCGCCATGATGGAGGACGACGTCTTCACCAACGAAGGCAAGGCCTACTTCTATCTGGGAAGTGCCGCCGGCCTGAACAACCCGGAGTGGACCGCCACGGGCGGAGTCGCGAGCGGCCGCTTCGGCGCCGGGCTGGCGCTTGGCGACCTTGACGGCGACGGGCTGTCTGACCTGCTGGTCGGCGCCCCATTCCAGGATGGCGGGCCCGGTAGCGACTCGGGCCTGGTCAAGCTCTATCCGGCCAACGACGGGTTCGGCTCCGGCCTGCTGCCAAGGCAGGGAACCGCCGCGGCGCCCGTGGCGGCCGGAAACGGCGTCCACGACGACACGATCGTCAGCCGGCTGCGGGCCCGTTCGCCACATGGCCGGCAGGTGGTCCAGGTGCAGATCGAAACCCGTCCTTTCGGCGCTCTGTTCGGAGGACCCGCCATCGATGAAAGCACCTACCAGACGCTGGCGCCGGCCGACACCGGCGTGGGCGGCCTGCAGGTGGTGAACTCAACGGGGGGCCTCGCCAAGGGCGGATACCACTGGCGGACCAGGGTGCTGAACAACCTCAAGGACTCGCCCTGGATGCCGACCTCCCGCTGGGTTTCGGTCAACGGCGCCGGCTTGAACAGCCGGCACATCCGGCTGATGGGCAAGCGCCACATCTTCCTCCCCGGCGACACGCTTCAGGTGGCCTTCAATGAAGGGGTCGGGCAGGAGCACGACATCCTGTTCGACGGGCTCGCGGGATCGAAGCTCAAGCTCGTCTTCCCCCAGACGAACACGGCGATGACCACTCTGCTGATGGTGCTCGATCCCGCGGGTGAGTATGTCAAGGTCCTGGCCTTGGATCAGTCCAGCAGCAAGGTGCAGAAGGCCAAGGTGAAGCTGAAGACCACCGGGACGCACATCCTGCGCCTGCTCCGGATCACCGGCACGGTCCCGTTGAACATTGCCACGAGCCGCACGATTCCGACCGCGGGCAAGCCGTTCTCGGGCAGCGTGAAGCGGGACAAGACCACCGGCGTCGCCCTCCTGACCGTGCTGGCCCTCGAGGGAGCGCAACTGGACGCGATGTTCAAGCCGAAGAGCAACTTCAGCGGGCCCATGGCGTTGATCTTCTTCAGTCCTGCCGGGACCGCGATCGACCTCACGGCTGGCGGGTACCAGCAGTCGCTGCCGGACGGCAGCATTCAGCTGACCGGCGTCCCGCTCGGCAACCTGGGTGCCTACCAGGTGCAGATCCAGGGATTCGCGGCCGACAATGAGAAGGTCAAGGTCACCCTGACGCCGACCCAGCCCCCGGCCGGATCAGCCACCGTGATCGTGAACTGACCCCGCCTCCTTTCATTCGGCGTGGCAGGCCCGGCTCTTCGGATCACCGAGAAGGAGCCTGTGCGGCGGAATCTGCCGCACAGGCTCCTTCTCGGTTCTGCTAGGTTCTGACGCAACTCGCCATCATGAGGGCTCCATGACGCACCGGATCCTGTTCGTCTGCCTCGGAAACATCTGCCGCTCCCCACTGGGGGAAGGGATCATGCGCCATCTCGTTCGGGACGCAGGCCTCGAGGATCGCATCGAGGTCGATTCCGCTGGAACCGGGGCCTACCACGCCGGTGAAGCGCCGGACCCTCGTTCCCGGGAAGTCGCCGGTAAGCACGGCATCTCCCTCGACGGCCAGAGAGCCCGCAAGGTGGCACCGGAGGACTTCCACGACTTCGACCTGGTGCTGGCGATGGACCAAAAGAACCTGGAGGACCTGCGCGCGAGTTGTCCTCCCGCGGAACGGAAGAGGCTCCGGCTCATGCGCAGCTTCGACCCGGAGGGCGGGGCGGATGTCCCGGATCCGTATTTCGGGGGGGCCAGCGGGTTTGAGGACGTGTTCGCGATGGTGCACCGCTGCTGCGAGTCGCTGCTGGAGAGCCTGGTCCGTGACCCATGAACGGCTGATCGAGGGCGCTATGTCGGCTGAGAGCTTCCTGTGAGGCGACTCCACCGCTAACCTCTCTGCCGGGACCTTGAAATGACCAACATAGACCAGTTCGAAAGTGCTTTCCGCGCCGCCGATCGAGCGGTCTACCGGTACGAGCCGCCGGCCATCGGCAAGCTGATGCTGGTCACCGACCTGCAAGGGGAGGACGCCCAGGAGTTCGCGGCCCGGCTGGAATCCTTCCTGTCCGTCCTCGGAGACGGTCCCGAGCTTCGCGTCGAGGTGGTGGAAGGCGAACGCTTCCAGACTGTCGGAGATCTGCTGTCACTGGTGGAGACGGAAGAACCGGACCTGGTGGTGACGTTCCGGCACCTTCACAGCATCGCCTGGAAATGGCCCTATTCCCTGGGCGAGCACGTGGATGTCCTGACGCAGGTCGCCCCCTGCCCGGTGATGGTCGTGCCCCACCCTGGCCGGGGGGGTACCCTCGAGCATGCCCTCAAGAACACCGATCAGGTCATGGCGATCACGGACCGCCTGACCGGCGACAACCGCCTGGTCAACTACGCGGCGCGCTTCACCCAGCCTGGCGGCACGCTTCACCTCAGCCATGTAGAGGATCGCGGGCAGTTCGAGCGCATGATGGAGCTGATCTCGAAGATTCCGTCGATCAACACGGAGTCGGCCCGCGAGGAGTTGCTGAAGCGCCTGATGAAGGAACCCGCTGACTATATCGAGTCGTGCCGCAACGGCCTCGAAGCCTGCGGCCGGCCGGTCAGGGTCGAAAGCGTGGTTCTTCTCGGCCGGCGCCTGGCCGAATACCGCAGGCTGGTGGAGGCGCACAGCATCGATCTGCTCGTGATGAACACTCGTGAGGAGGATCAACTTGCCATGAATGGTCTGGCCTATCCCCTCGCGGTGGAACTGCGGTCCATTCCCCTCCTGCTGCTCTGATGATGCTGTCACCAATCTTGCTGCAAACGGACGCACCCGGCCATCCCGACGTTCCCCTCGCCGTCACGCTCCTCTTCGGGGGGGTGCTTCTCGCCATGATCGGCTGCCTGGCGTTCGAGGAGAAGCTGCACGCCCGCAAATCGATCATCACCGGCGCCTTCGCCGCGATCAGCCTGCTGCTGGGAACCGCCTTCGACCTGCTTCCGTTCGGTCCGGTCACGGTCGGCGGGCACGCGCTGGACCTTCCGGTCTACGTCCCCGGTATCGACTGGAATGTGATCGCCATCATCCTCGGATCGAGCCTGTTCGTGGATGTCGCGTCCAAGAGCGGGTTGTTCACCTGGGTCGCGATCCGATTGACCAAGGCCTCCGGAGGCGATCCGCTCCGGTTGTTGCTCTTCTACGGCTGCATGACCGTGCTCTTCTCGGCGGTGCTCAACAACGTCACGGCCATGATCATCGTCGGTTCGCTGACCGTGGTCTCTCTTGACCGACTCTCCCGGAGGGATCTGCTGCTCGGGTTCCTGCTCACGGAAGGTCTCTTGACCAACATCGGCGGCTTGTTGACCCTGATCAGTTCCGTGCCGAACATCATCGCCGGCACCGCGGCGGGGATCAGCTTCGCGAAGTTCTTCCTGGTCGCCAGCCCGTTCGTGCTGGTCACCACCTTCGCCACGATTCTCATGGCAGCCAGGATCTTCCGCATCAGGAAGCTGACCGACCAGAAGGCGAGGGACGAGGCGCGGACCATGGTGGTCGGGTTCGAGGAGAACGACGGCATCGAGAGCAGATGGTTCTTCTGGTTCGGCTCGATCATGCTGGTGGCCTTCATCGGCACCATCGCCACCGCGTCGGTCCTGCCGTGGATCAAGGATCTGGGGCTCGGCTACGTGGCGCTCTTCTTCGGCCTGGTCATGCTGGTCCGGTACAAAGCCACCGCCGAGAAGTTCTATCAGGCCATCGACTGGGATCTGCTCGGGTTCTTCGCCTCCCTCTTCGTGATCATCAACGTCATGGAGTACGCGGAAGTGCTGTCGTTGATCGGCTCCGGACTGGAAAAGGTCATCGCGCAGGGAGAACTCGCCGGATCCGGACTGACCCTGATTCTCTCCGCCGCGGCCAGCTCGGTGACCGACAACATTCCGTTGACAGCCATGCTGGCCAAGATCATGGGGGCCGACCCGGAGATCGGCCCCAATCCAGACTCACCTTTCTGGTGGTCGGTGATCTTCGGCGCCAATCTCGGTGGTAACCTGACGCCCATAGGGTCCGCCTCCACGCTGGTGGCGGTGACCATTATCCACAAGGAGAAGCTGAGAATGTCGTTCGCCTCGTTCTGCAAGGCGGCCCTGCCGTTCGCCCTGGTCCAGATCGTGCTCGCCACGGCATACCTGCTGCTGTTCCTGCGATGACCCGAAATCTGCTTCTACTGCTGCTGATCGGCTTCGCCTTGCCAGGCTGCTGCGTGGGCAAGCTGCCGTTCACTCCGTTCTGTGCCCAGGAGACGACGGGCGAAGTGATCGACGCGGAAACCGGCGAGCCGATTCCAGGGGCCCAGGTCACGCTGTCCGCCCACATTGCCGACCTTCTCGCGGACGGGCAGCCAGTCCACCGGTCCACGCGCACCGACCGGGAAGGCCGCTTCCGGCTCCGGCATCCGGACGTGGACGGCCTCAGCCTGTTCGTGGTGGCGGATGGATACCATGCGCGCCGGGTGGAAAGGGGGTACTTCTCCACCACCGTGGAGCTTTCCCGGCCCGAAGCCTCCCAGCTACTTGAGGAACAGGAGTGATGGATCTGCTCTTCGACGCGCGCCTGCTGCACCGCGGCCTGTCCGGAATCGAGCGCGTCCAGGCGAATCTGCTCCGGGAGCTGTCCGCCCTTCCGGAGATCTCGCGGCTCAGGGCGCTGGTCACGCGGGACTTCCGGGACCGGGATCTGAACCTGCCGGAACGGGTTGAGCTGGCGGAGGTCGCCTGCACCGAGGAGATCCTCTCGCTGCTCCTGCATCAGGATCCCGAAGAGCGTCCCGACGTCTACCTGCTCAGCTACTTCCCGGACTGCAATCCCAGGGACATCTTCCTGCCCGCCGCCGCTCCCGCCTCCGTGGTGGTGGTGCACGACGCGATCTTGAATCGTCATCCGGAGTACCATCCGGACCCCGCGGCTCACGCCTGGTACGATCGGTTCGTCAAGCTGTTGCTGAAGGGGGCCGATCGAATCCTCTGCTTCTCCCAGTCGTCCGCGAAGGAGGCGGTGGCCGACCTGCAGGGTGACCCGCGGCGCATCGATATCTCGCCTCTGGCGGCCGATCCGGTGATGCACCAACCGCTCGGCAAGGAAGACGTGAATCACCGTCTCGGAAAGCTCCAGATCTCCGGCGACTATTTCGTCGCTCTCGGCAAGGACTACCCGCACAAGCAGCACGGCACCCTGTTCAAGGCCCTGGCGCGGCTGCCGGAGCATGTCCATCTGGTGTGCGCCGGTTCCAACGTCTTCCCGCACGAACGGGATGGCGGCGAAACTCTCGAGGCACTGCGGGATCGCCTCGGCCTCACCCGGCGGGTCCG
>JAZDLC010000292.1:0-4267 GCA_043802345.1 Planctomycetota bacterium
AGGGAAGGCAGCGCGACGCTCCGACCGCCGGAGAGGGTCATCCGGGCTCCTGCCAGCAGCAGGATGGAAAGCGCGCAGACGGCCAGCTTGAACAGGAACAGCGCGGAGTCCCCGCCGAACCTCGCCACTCGATAGAAGACGACTCCGGACAGCCACTCGTGGTCGATCCAGACCGGCTTGGTCCTTGTGTAGGCGAACGGGTCCTGCTCCGGAACACCGCCCCTTGCCTCGATCAGACGCCCGACCGCGACCCGCCCAAAAAGGTCGGGATCCACCTGCTTCTCCCGCAGGAAGATCCAGAAGAGCAGCAGCAGCGAAAGCAGCAGCCCGAACCAGGGTCTCCGGATGATCGCTCCCGGCAGGTTGTCGGTGCTGTCTTGCGTCATGAGGAACGGCGGTCAGGCCCGCTCGGCTCGACCTGGAACACGCCGTGGGAGTAGGAGAACTCGTCCAGATCGTTCGTTGCCTGCGCCTGCTCCAGCCAGAGATCCCAGTACGCGAACAGTTCGTCGTCGGTCAGATTCCTCAGGTCCAGGTCCTCGCTGCTGAGGAATTCATCCCTTGGTTCCATCAGCGTCCTCCAGACGGTGGGGAAGGACCGCGTCGGCCCGCTCGGACACGATCTTGTGAGCTTCCAGGAGCGGCAGGTTCTCGATCTGTCGAACCACATCGGGCCAAATGTCGGCCCACCCACGCGACGCCTGGAGGTACCGCTCGAGCCGGCGCTCGTTGGCGCGGATCAGCGACCGGCGCTCGCCATCCAGCGCCGCCTCCAGAGGCTCGCGACCGCTGGCGATGTGCGAGAGAACAGGTCTCTTTCGGGCTAGATCGATTGCGAGGTCGGGATGACGCTCCGCGAGGGCGATCAGGTCCCGCGCGCTTCTCGAGTACAGGAATCGATCGCCGATGTCGGGCATGATCCGGGCCAGCTCGCCGATCACGGCGTAGTCCTTCTCCCGGTTGGTCTTCTTGAGCTCGGCCAGCAGCTTCGCATCCACGAACGGGGGATCCCTCCCCTCCTGCTCGGCCCAGGTTGAGTCCATCTGCTCCGCCGTGATCCTGGGTGGGCGAGTGAAGAAGTCGGTTCGGACGCGCAACCGTGCCGTCCGGAATTCCAGGTGGGAGCTCCAACCGCCGGCCATCCAACGAACGTCGAGCGGAGCGCCGAACCGGTACCGCGCGCCATGCGCCGCCAGAACGCTCAGGACGTGCGACAGGGCTTCCTCCTGCTCACGCAAGATCCAATCGCCGTCCTTGCTCATGATCGCGAGTCGATGCAGCACGACCGCCTGGCCGCTGCAGATGATCGCTCTGAGCCGGCCCTCGTTGAACTCTCTCGTCAGATCGAGGTAGATCGTCACTGCACCACTCCGCTGCCACTGGAGCCAGAGAGGATAAGACAAACAAAGCAGGCTTTCCCCGGCAGAATCGACTCTGGCGGAGGGAGGAGTTGGACGTTGGGAAGCGAAACAGGCTGCTGCGGCATTCGATGCGGTGCGATGCCTGGTTGAGAAGTCGGTTCGTGACAGGTCTTTGGAGCGTGCTTGGCGGAGCGCCTCCTGGCCCGCTGGTCGTCTCGGGGGCGGAGGGGTGCATTCGGACGGGCGGGAAGCCGCGATCTCAGAACAACAGTGGATCGGAGAAAAGCAGGGTGGATGAAGGGCGGTTCTCCGGGAAGATCGAGAGCCGCGAGGATCTTCTGGATGACCTCGTGCTGGGTGATGGTCGCGATGATCGACTTGCGCGCGCCACAGCGGTCTTGAGCTCAGGACGTCGAAGGCATCGACCCTTCTTGAGGAGATCGGCCCAGGGATGCCGGCCGCAGGCGGGCCGGGGAGGGGTGGCACCCTTGCGGCGGCGGCGTCTCGGCTTCCTCGGAACGACCCGCGAGTGCAGCGCGTGGTTCGGCGCCAGCACGCGATGGTACGTCACCAGGTGAAACCTTGGCGGCGGCACCGGCGCGGCGAGCCGGGCGATGAACGCCAGGGGATGGAAGCTCAGCATCGACGTGCCACCATGGAATGGGGTTCTGAGCCGATAGACCACTTTTCCGTCCGCGGCCAGAGACAGCCGCTCGCTGGCGACGGGAGGGCGAGTGACGTAGCGCGAGAGTCGTTCCAAGGCGAAGGGGTCGCCCCCCGGGACCTTGCTGTCGGCATGCAAGGTGGTACCTTCGAGCTCTGCCATCGCGAAGGTGTAGGGTCCAGTTCCAGGAGAGTCCGCCCGAACCCAGTGGCAGGAAGCCGCAGGGGAAGGGAAGCACCGCTTCACCGGCTCCCTTCCCCCTTGACCGGTCGACCCCGTCGGGGTTTACTCGCCACCCACTCCCCGGACGCCCTGCGCCCCATGGCTGCTCTGATCAAGAGAGCCAACCACGTCAGCGCGGGCCGTACCGTCTGGATCTCTTACGCCTGCATTCGACTTCATGAGCGAGACCGCTTCCGCGATTCTGGTCCTGGGTATGCACCGTAGCGGCACGAGCTGTCTCGCGGGGAGCCTGCAACAGGCTGGGCTTGAGCTGGGCAAGGTGTTCACGAAGAACGCCTTCAATGCCAAGGGGAACCGCGAGAACAAGGACGTGATGAAGCTGAACGAAGACGTGCTCGAGTTCAGTGGCGGCGCGTGGGACGCACCACCCAGAGAGCTGTGCTGGAAGAAGAAGCATGCCAAGCGGCGGGATGGGATCCTCAAGCGGCTCGCGGCGGCTGCGGATCGCTCCTGGGGCTTCAAGGACCCGCGCGCGCTGCTCACCATGCCGTTCTGGCGAGAGAGCGGGGTCGAATTCAAGTTCATCGGCACCATTCGTCACCCCCTGCCCGTCGCCCAGTCCCTTGAGGCTCGCGGCGGTCGACCTCTCGCCGAGGGCTTTGCGCTGTGGCTCGCCTACAACCGGTGCCTGATCGCCCTCCACGACGAAGTCAGCTTCCCCGTCATCTCCTTTGATGCCCCGGATGAGTTGTACCTGGACCAGGTCCGCCAGGTCGTGATCCAACTTGGGCTCGACTCCGAGACCTCCGACTCCCCGTTCTTCGAGGGCACCTTGCGGCGGCGGTTCGAAGCCGGAAAGAGCCCTGAGATCAACCTGCCCCCCGAAGTGGAGCAACTCTACCGCAGACTTACGGAGATCGCCGCGGGCGTATCATCCGAGGGCAAGCAGTAGCGGCAGAGGAGACGCCGCAACTCCTCTGCGTGCCAATGCAGGTCGATCACGGAAGTTCCGCTGCAAGGAAGGCCGATTCAAGAGGCATGGAAGCCTTGACCGCGAGGCGCGGGCATGAGCCCTATCAGAGACGCCAGCCAAGCCTGACAGCGAAGTCGAAAGGAGTCGCGCTCGTCAGTCACGAACATGCTCCCCAAACCGACCCCTCGTGCCCGGCTCGGGCGGTGATCAATACGGAGCAGGCCAAGCAACTCGCGCGAGTCAGAGAAGTGCATCTTGGCAAGATCAGTGTGACAGTCGCATGACTTCCAGTTGGAGCCAGAGTGGCCGGTGCAGGACAGGACCCCGTAGTGCGGTGCAATCACAAGCACCTGTCAGCAGCAGCAGGGCGCAGCGGGGCACGCTGTAACGGGTGCTCGAGCTGTGGCCAGCTCTTCCAGCAATCGGACCATTGCCGCGACGCCGCCCCCCGTTTCCATCGCCGCTGCGAGACCCTCCAGCGGAAAGACGCGCTCTCGTCTGGTCTCCAGCAAGCGGCGCGCCGCCGCACTCGTGCTAACAGCCGACAACCGGACGCCAAAGCGTCGCAGCCCCGGAATCCTGGAGCAAAGAGTGACTCTTGGAAACTCGACCAGCGCACCATGCTGCTGCATCTGCGTCGCATTGTAGAGCTGGTCGCCAATGCCGGAGGGCACGATCAGCGGGGTAATCCGGGAGTGCAGGGCATGCCAGATGAAGTTCATGCCACCGTGTCCGATGCAGGCGAACGAACGCTCGAAAGCCTCGTTGTAGGACATCCAGCCCGCATCCCAGACGTTCGGGAGTTTCGCTATGTTTCGAACAAGCGGCGAGCCACCCGCCAGGAGAAGGACCGTGATCGACTCATCGGCCATCAGATGCATCTCGAGGATCCGCAACAGCGGCTTGAGTACCGCCGGAGAAAACGTGTTTCCGAGGGCCACCAGCAGGTGTTCCCGGTCATGAGTCACCTCGTCGGAATCCCTCGGTGCGCCCAGGAAGTGGGAGCACGCTGGCATGGAGTCCTGACGGTCGTGGTAGAAGGCCCTCGGAAGGAAGCTGACGTTCAAGTAGGGAGACCTACCCCAG
>JAZDLC010000293.1:0-6401 GCA_043802345.1 Planctomycetota bacterium
ACTCGATGATCTTCTCTTCCGGCTTGAACTTGTACAGCTCATCAAGGCCGAGAGACTTCACGGCGATCTTGATGATCTCCCGATCGGAGACTCCGGTGGATCGCTGCTGCTTGCGCAGGTAGTGCCGGCCTGCGTCCAGCATCGCCTGCTTTGGAATCAGACCCACCAGCTCGGAGCCGGTGACCCGCACTCCCCGCGCTTCCGCCCGCTTGCAGACCTCATCGAAAGCTACATGCACCGGCGTCACGCTGATATTGGTCAGGTTCATCGAGATCTGGGCCACGCCATACTCCTCGATGAACCAGCCGATCCCCTTGACGCACTTCAGGCTGCCGGGGTCGTAGACCGGCGCGCCGTTCTTGTCCTTCACGATCTTCCCGGTCACAGGATCGCCTTCCCGGCGCACTCGCCCTCGCTCCCGGACGTCGTAGGCGATGGCGTTGGCGCGCCGGGTGGAGGTGGTGTTCAGATTGATGTTGTACGCCACCAGGAAGTCCCGGGCCCCCACCACCGTCGCGCCCGAGCGGGGATTGAACTCGGCCGGACCGAAGTCCGGCTTCCACTCGGGCCGGGCGATCTTGTCCTTCAACCCCTCGTACTCGCCGGCGCGGACCGTGGCCAGGTTCCGGCGCTCCTCACAGAAGGCGGCATTCTCGTAGCAGTAGACCGGGATTCCCACCTCCTCCCCGAGGCGCTTCGCCAGGAGCCGCGCGTACTCGACCGCCTCCTCCATGGTGACGCCGGCAATCGGAATCAGCGGGCAGACATCGGTGGCGCCGAACCGCGGATGCTCACCATGGTGCTTGCTCATGTCGATCAGCTCGGAGGCCCTTCGCACCGCCCGCACCGCCGCCTCGACCACAGCTTCCGGCTCGCCCACGAAGGTCACCACGGTGCGGTTCGTGGCCTTGCCCGGGTCCACGTCGAGGAGACGCACTCCCTCCTGCCCTTCGATCTGGTCCGTGATCTGTCGGATGACGTTCTGGTCGTTCCCCTCGCTGAAATTGGGAACGCACTCGATGAGTCGGGACATGGCAGCTCTCGCTAGGTGTGGTCGGCGAAAACCGCCCAGGCTATCAGTTTGCGCGGGAGATTTCCGGTCCTCTGCCCCCGCGGACCCGGAAGAGATTCCGGCTTTTTCTCACCGAAGGGCACGAAGAAGAGGCTTCACCTCCTACGGGATGTCCTGCTCCTTGATCCCGAGCCGCTCATTCTCTCGCCGCAGGAGCGGTCCGGTCGCCACGCGAACGCTGAACTCACCCGTAACCGCCACGGTGGCATGCATCAGATGCCCGCCGTGACAGCGGAACTCCTCGTCCGCGACGACGACATGGGCGTGAAGCATCGGTTCCCCTTTGAACAACGCCAGATTCCCGATGAACGAGACCAGCTCGAGCACCCCCGGAAAATCGCGAGTCCGGTATTCCCGGGCCTCAGCGTCGAAGTACCCCAGCCTCGTGTCCCTGACCGCCCCCAGGCCGGTCACCGTTGCCGCCCGGATTCCGTGTTCCCGGGCAACGGAGACCAGCGAGTCCACGATCTCCTCCCCGAGATCCACTCGCACCAGGAGCAGATTCCGCTCCGCTCGCAGCACTTTCATGATCCACCTCGCAGATATCGGGCGAGTGTACCGACTCCGTGGCCGCGGAGTTCTTTAGGATTCACGGCCGTTCGCGTAATGATGAACTGCGTGGTTCTGCCAGCAGGGCGCCAATTCCCGCCTGGGAATCGCAAGCCGCTTCGTGGGAACCTGCGAACCAGGCTCCACACTGGGGGCGGCGGAGATATGGGATGACCGACATTCGTCTATTCGACTCCCCGGAAGACCTGGCGGCCGGAGCCGCCCTGTTCTTCGCCGATATCGCGGAGGAGTCGCTCCGCAAAAGGGGGCGTTTTGCGGTCGCCCTGGCGGGAGGGTCGACACCGGAGCAGGCGTACGGACTCCTGGCGGAACCGCCGCTTCGGGACCGGATCGACTGGACCCGGACCGAGGTCTTCTTCGGGGACGAGCGGGCCGTGCCGCCGGATCATGCCGAAAGCAACTACTGCATGGCCTCCCGCACGCTCCTCTCGAAGGTCCCATTGCCTGACGCGAACATCCATCGCATCGAGGCGGAGCGGACGGATCTGGAGCAGGCTGCCCGGGATTACGAGCGAATCCTGCGTGAGACCCTCGGAGCGACAAAGGTGTCTCCGCCCCGACTGGATCTGATTCTGCTCGGAATCGGACGGGACGGGCACACGGCATCGATCTTCCCGGGCAGCGAGGAACTGGCCCGCGGCCCGGAACTGGTGGCCCATATGCTGCGGACGAAGACCCGGGATGCGCGTCTCACTCTGACCTTCCCGGTGCTGAACGCAGCCCGCAACGTGGTCTTCCTGGTCTCCGGCCCTGCCAAGGCAGAGATCGTCTCCGCCGTCCTGGAAGGGCATCGAGGGGGCGACCTGTTGCCACCCTCAAGGGTGATGCCCGAGGACGGCACGCTGACCTTCCTGCTGGACCGGGACGCCGCGCCGTAGTTGCAGCCGGTCTATCCCTCAGCCGATTCCCAGAATCTCCAGAGCCTCGGCGGGTGAGGCGGCCGGCCGCACCCGGTCGTCGGGACGGAACGAGTCGAGGCTGACCACCGGCTTGCCGCGCTTGAGGGCGAAGGCGATCTCCGAGAGGGTGCCGAAGGAACCTCCCACCGCGATGAACGCCTCGGCGGTGTTGCAGAGGATCGCGTTGCGCGCATCCCCCATGCCGGTGGCGATCGGGATATCGACCCAGGGATTGGCCGCTCCCGGGTCCGTTCCCGGCAAGATCCCCACCACGGTCCCGCCGGCCGAGCTGGCCCCCTCCGAGGCCGCCGCCATGACGCCCCCGAGACCTCCGGTCACGAGCACGCATCCAGCAACCGCCAGGAGCCTGCCAACCTCCCGGGCGACGTCGGCCTGAGAGGAGTTGCACTCACCCGCTCCGATCACGGCGATGATCCTGAGGTCATTCGACTTCATCGCTCCTCCTTCTCTTCCTTCTTCCCCTGGCGCTCTCGCAAGGCCTTCCGCAGCAGGAACTCGACCTGGGCGTTCAGACTCCGGAGTTCGTCATCCGCCCAGCGGCGCAGCTCGTCATGCAGCGCCTGGTCGATTCGCAGCAGGAAGGCCTTGCGCCTGGCCATCGCCCGATCTCTCTCTCAGGTGTAGAGCGATCCGGCGTTGATCACCGGAGTCGTCCGCTCACTGCACAGGACCACGAGAAGGTTGCTGACCATGGCCGCCCGCCGCTCCATGTCGAGCTCCACAACACCCCTCTTCGCCAATTCCTCGAGAGCCATCTCGACCCTGCCGACCGCTCCCTCGACGATCGTGGTGCGGGCCGCAACGACCGCCGTGGCCTGCTGGCGCTGGAGCATCGCCTGGGCGATCTCCGGAGCGTACGCCAGGTGTGAAATCCGCGCCTCCACCACCTGGATCCCCGCCCGGCTGAGCCGCTCTTCCAGTTCCGTCCGCAGATGTTCGTTGATGTTCTCGGTGTCCCCCCTCAGCGTGATCTCTTCATCCGTGCCATCGTAGTGGTATGCGCTCGTCAGCTTCCGCACCGCCGATTCGCTCTGCGTCTCGACGTATTCCAGGTAGTCGTCCACGTCGAACTTGGCCGCGTAGGTGTCCCGGACCTGCCAGACCACCACCGCCGCGATCTCGATCGGGTTGCCCGCCTTGTCGTTCACCTTGAGCTTCTCGCCGTTCAGGTTGTGCGCCCGCAGTGAAAGCGCGCTCGCGATCGTGAACGGATTGACCCAGAAGAAGCCGTTCTGCTTCACGGTGCCCTTGTACTTGCCGAAGAGCACCAGCACCTTCGAGGTGTTCGGGTTGACGATGAAGAAACCGCACAGGACCACGAGCGTGATCACGACCCCCGCGAATCCGGAAACGATGAACCTCCAATTATCGTCCTTGGCCCCCTCCACGAAGGCCAGGACCGTACCGACGACCAGGACCAGCACGACCAGGAGCATCAGGAAGCCAGAGACCTTGGTCACCACTTTTTCGTTCGACATCTTGTCAGTCCTCCAGGATTGCATAGTGATATCACATGGATACCATCCTCGCCAGCAGTAATTCTCGCCAAATCGTCTGCCGCCGGGCTCGCGGGGAGGCCGCCGGGCGTGGGTTCAGAATGAGGGCTTCTACGAAAAAAGTCTGGGATTACTTTTTTCGCAAAGGGTCCGGCTTATTTCTGCCGATAGGTGGGCATGCCAGAGCCGGAACGGTGAACCAGGAAGCGCTGATCATGATGAAGAAAGTTGGAGACCCCGTGACCGTGTCAGCGACAAGAGTGCTCCGAAAGATGGGACCGCCCCTCTCGAGCGTTCTGATCCGACTCGAGTGGGATTCGGAGGAGATCTCCGCGGAGAGTCTGCGGGTCTGGCTGGACGGCCAGCAGATTTCTACCGGTCTCTTTGAAGTGACCCGGATCGACCGCCGGGAGTTGTTGCTGATCATCCGTGGAGAGGCCTTCCCTTGGCTGACCTCCAAGAACAGCTGCTCCCGGCTGGAGCTCTACCTCGAGGATCAGCCGGTGTTGACCGACAACATCGAGGTGGAAGGGTTCCAGGCCGCCTGATGAAGAGCATCGACAAGCTCGCCGAAGAATTGCGCCAGGCCCGCCGGGCGGCCTCCATGAAGCAGACCGACCTGGCCCGCCAACTCGACGTTTCGCAGGCCGCCGTGTCCCAGTTCGAGCGTGGCAACGCCTCGGCACTGAGCTTCCCGAAGATCCAGCTGGCGGCGGCCATCCTCGGCGTCGAACTGAACGGGCCGGCGGAGGCAGCTCCCACCGGGCAGATCCTGAAGTACTGCGAGCACCCAGACTGCCTGGCCAACGTGACCTTCCAGGGACACCACCGCCTGATCGTCCGTCCCAGGCTCAGCCGGGCCCCCGCCGAGTCGCCTACCTTCTGTCCCGAGTGCGGCGAATTGCTGATGGACCACTGCCCCAACGAGGAGTGCGGCCGTCCCGTGCAGGAAGGGAGCTTCTGTACTGATTGCGGGACGGCGTATGTGGCGCTGGGCGGGGCCTTGCCGAGACAGGAAGGCAGGCCCGGGCAGACACTCTCAGAGGAGGACCTCGATCGAATCCTGAGGCACACCCGAGTGCGGCCGTAGTCTTTCGTGCCCGTGCCTGCAGCTTGCCACTGTCGCGTTTCAGGCCTTGAATCGCGTTCCCGGTCTGGAAGCCTACCTGCTAAGCTTCACGTCCATGACCCCCACAATCCCCCGTACCGCGCAAATCGGCCCTCATCTCCTCGGTGAAGGCCAGTCTCTGTTCCTGCTTGCCGGCCCCTGCGTGATCGAATCGGAAGCGTGCGTCCTCCGGATCGGGGAGCGGCTGGCCCGGATCGCCGGGTCGACGGGCGTGCGGATCATCCTCAAGGCGTCGTTCGACAAGGCCAACCGGTCCTCCGCCGCCTCGTTTCGCGGACCGGGCCTCGAGGAGGGGCTGCGGATTCTCGAAAAGGCGAAGGGCGCGACAGGCTTGCCGATCGTCACCGACATCCATCATCCCGACCAGGCCGAGCCGGTGGCCGAAGTCGCCGACCTGATCCAGATCCCGGCCTTCCTCTGCCGCCAGACCGACCTGCTGGCCGCCGCGGCCCGGACCGGCAAGGCGGTCAACGTGAAGAAAGGGCAGTTCCTCGCGCCCTGGGACATGAAGAACGTGGTCGACAAGGTGCGGACCTTCGGGGGGCGGAATCTCTTCCTCACCGAGCGGGGGGCCTCCTTCGGATACAATAACCTCGTCACCGATTTCCGGGCCATTCCGATCATGCAGCGGTTCGGCGCGCCGGTCATCTTCGATGCGACCCACTCCGTTCAACTCCCGGGAGGAGGCGGCACGCGGAGCTCCGGCGAGCGAAGCATGATTCCGTATCTGGCGTCCGCGGCCATGGCGGTCGGCTGCGACGGGTTCTTCATGGAGGTCCATGACGACCCTGACAACGCCCTCTCGGACGGACCGAACATGCTTCCGCTGGACGATCTGGAACCGTTGCTCAGGCGGCTTCTGGCCATCCGGGAGGCCGTCGCGGCCACCTGAAACGACGCCCGCGGCCGCCTCCAGGCTGGTACGATCGGAGGACGCCACGTCGAATAGACACCGCTCTGGAACGTAGGTGGGTATCACTCTCACCCGGGACCACATGGAACAGGCCGGACAGGAAGGAATGGATCCGCCGCGGACGAAGCCCCGGGAGGGTGACGTCACGGACGATACCATCTCCGGGGTCGACGGGGATGAGACCCTGATCTCCGCCGCGTCCAAGCAGGGACTGGATTCGCGGAAATTCTCCCGGAGCTTTCTGGGAGAGACTCTCGGAGAGTACCGGATCATCGGGGAGATCGGACACGGCTCCATGGGG
>JAZDLC010000294.1:0-12740 GCA_043802345.1 Planctomycetota bacterium
CGCCGAAGACGGATGCCACCTCCGGGTATTCGAAGGCCAGCCGCTCGATCTGCTGAATCACGTCCAGCGTGCGCGCCTCGGGCGTGCCGGCCGCCATCTCCAGGTTGACGGTCACCTGTTCCGCGTCGACCTCCTGGAGCAGCACGAACGGCACCACACCTCCGGCGATCAGCCCCATGATGGCGATGAAGGCGGCAAACGACGCCGCCACCGCCGGATACCGCCAGCGGAGGAAGAAGCGCAGCACCCGCTCGAACGACGCCTGCAGTTGCGTGCCCAGGACCCGGTCCCTGACAGCCCCGACCCGGGCCATCCATCCGGCAGGGCCGGGCGGACCCGGCTTCTCCCGGCGCTTGCGGACGTGTACCAGGTGGGACGGCAGGATGATGAACGCCTCCACCACCGACACGGTGAGGGCCGAGATCACCACCACCGGGATGATTCCGAGGAAGTCACCCCACATTCCTCCCATGAACATGAGCGGCAGGAAGGCGATCACCGTGGTGAGGACGGCCGCCATTACCGGCAGCGCCATCTCGTTGGCCCCTTCCACCGCGGCCCGGAGCGGCGGCACGCCCTGCTGGATCTTCGTGTGCACGGCCTCGCCGATCACCACCGCGTCATCCACGATCAGCCCCAGCACGATGATCAACGAGAAGAGCGAGAGCAGGTTGATGCTGGCGCCGAGCCAGGCCATGACCGCGAACGCGCCGAGCAGCGACACCGGCAGGCCCAGCGCCACCCAGAAGGACGTGCGCAGACTCAGGAAGAGGGCCAGGGTCAGGACCACCAGGATCAGTCCGTTTCGGGCGTTGCGGACCATCAGGTCGAGCCGCTGATCGATGAAGCGGGCCAGGTCGCTGGTCACGTTGACCTGGACCGCGCCTCCCATGCGGCTGGGGTGATCGTTGACGAACTGCTTGACCTGGGCGGAGATCTTCAGGGCGTCCTGCTCCGGCGTCTTGAAGATGATCAAGGAAACGGACGGCTTTCCCGCGAAGCGCCCCCGCATGACCCGATCCTCGAAGGTGTCCCGCACCGTGGCGATGTCCGAGAGGCGGATCGCCGACCCGTCGTCTCCCGTCTTGATCACCAGCTTCTCGATCTCGGCCGCCTTCTGGGACTCGCCCATGGTGCGGATGCGGACGTTTCCGGTCCGGCCCTTGATCTGTCCCCCGGGAATGTCCAGGTTGCTCTGCGAGACGGCCCGGCCGACCTGATCGAAGGTCAGTCCATGTTCCTCGAGCTTCTCGGGCCTGACCTCGGCCCAGATCTCCCGCTTGCGCACGCCGATCAGGTTGACCTCGGTGATGCCGCCCAGGTCGAGCAGTTCGTCCCGCACCTCCCGGCCCAGCGCCCGCAGCTTCTCCTCCGGCACATCTCCCGAGAGCACCACGGAGATGACCGGCATGTTCGGCCGGACCTCCAGGATCTCGGGGTCCTCGGCGTTGCTCGGAAACTCCGGCTTGACCTGGTCGATCTCGCTGCGGATGGAGTTCAGCACCCGATCCCGGTCGGCGTCCTCGTCCAGCTTGACGGTGGTCAGGCTCATCCCTTCCAGCACGGTCGATTCGATCTCATCCACGCCATCGATGTCCCGGATCCCCCGTTCGATGCGCAGCGTGATCGCCCGCTCCACATCCTCCGGCGTGGCGCCGGGGTACGGCACCATGATCGAGATCTGCTCGGTGGAGATGGCCGGGAAGAACTCCCGGACCAGGGTGACCCAGTAGTAGATGCCGCTGAAGATGATGGCCCACATCAGCAGGTTGACGGCGACGCGGTTGTTGACCGAGAACGCGGGGATGTTCACCGGACTCCCTCCAGCGCTCCACCGCTCATCGGCGATCCCGCGGCCTGAGGATCTCCGCCCTCCTCGATCAGGATCTGCGACGCGTCGGCGATCCGCTCCAGGTTGGTGATCACCACCCGGTCACCCTCGTCGAGGCCGTCCGTCACCAGCGCCACGCCCGGGAGCCAGCGGGAGACCACGGGGGTCCTCCTTTGGGCGACGGCATGCCCCGCCTCACCGAGTTCGGGCACGGCCACGTAGACGGTGTCGTTCAGGAAGGCAATCCTCGGCACCTGGAACACCTCCTGGTGCAGTCGGCCGTCCACCGTCGCCACCACGAAGGTTCCGGGGGGCACGGTCGACTCCAGATTCGACCCTGCCACCACGACAAACACCTGGAAGGTGCGGTTCTGATCGTCCACGGCCGGAGAGACCCGGGAGACGGTTCCGCTCCAGGCGACGGAGCCACCCTCCTCCAGCCTGATTTCCACCTTGCTGCCCGGTTGAACGTCGGCGATTCTCGAGGCTGGCAGGGAGACGGGAACTTCAATGCGGGAAAGGTCGATGATCTCGAACAGCAGCGTTCCCGGGGCGACCCGGGCGCCCGGCTCCGCGCTGCGGGATTCGATCCGGCCCGCGTAGGGCGCCCGGATGACGGTCCGCTTCAGGTCGAGTTCGGCTTGCCTGAGCACCACCTGGGCTCGCTCCAGGTCCGCGCGGGCGCTCTCCACCTTCGGCACGGCCGCGTTGCTGGAGGACTCGAGCTGAAGCACCTGGCGCTCCAGCAGCCGGGTGGCCCGGTGCTGTTGATCCCTCTCGGCCGGGGACGTGATCCCTTCGCCGAGCAGTTCCTCGGCGCGGGCCAGCTCTTCCCTCGAAGTGGCCAGTTCGGAGCGGGCGATCTCGAGTCCACTGATGATTCCCGCCTGTTCGACCTCCGCCTGGGACAGCATCGCCTCGGCCCGCCTCTCGTCCGCGGAGGCCCTGGTGACGGCGTTCTGAAGATCCCTCGGGTCGATCCGCACCAGTTCAGCCCCCGCCTCGATATCACCGCCCGCCTCGAGACCGGGCGAGACCCACGCCACCAGGCCGGCGACCTCGGAGGCGACCTGGGCCTGGCGCAGCGCCCGGGCCTTGCCGTAGCCGGTCAGGCGCTCCCGGTAGGGCCCCCTGAACACGGTTCTGGTCTGCACCGCCGGCCGGCGCAGCTCGAACGCCGCCTGCTGAGGGGGCCTCTTCAACGACTGCAGCCGCTCGAATAGCCAGTCCCCCGCGGCGAGGAACAGGACCACCAGGATGGCGGAGATCAGGATGCGCCACTTCAGTGTGGCACGGTTCGGAGCAGGATTCATGAAGCGACTCTTCTGGTCCCCTCTGTCCGGGGAAGGTGGCCGAATCAATCAATGTAGCCGAATTGACGCAGCTCTTCGAGCACGTCGGGCGGAAGATCGACCGGACCGCCCTCGGGCCGTTCCCGGGCCTGGTGCATCCGCGCCAGCTTCAGGAGCCGCTCCAGCGCTGGCAGGGTCTGGCCGTTCGGCGAGAGCGGCTGCTCTTCCGCTGGGTCCAGCTCCAGGTCGAACAGCGTCTCGCTCTCTTCTTCCAGAATCAGCTTGAGCGGGCCGATGTAGGCCGCCACCGCGTCGCGGGCCTTGACGGAGGGCCGGTCCTTGAGCTTTGGCATCCGCACCGAGGCGAACTGGGTCACAGGTTCGAGGGGCCTTCCCCGCAGCGCCGGCAGGAGCGACCGGCCGGGCGCCGTCGCCGGCCGGGGAAGATCCAGGAGCTCCGCGACCGTCGGCAGCAGGTCGACCAGGGAGACCCGCTCCTCCACGCCGGCCGCCTTCCTGGAAGTCGAATCCCAGATCATCAGGGGGACCCTCATGATCGGTTCCCACAGCCGGCCGCCATGCCCCACCTCCCCGTGTTCGCCGAGCAACTGGCCGTGGTCGCCCACCACGATCACGATCGCGTTTTCCAGCAGGCCTTGTCCGTCCAGCAGGTCGAGCAGCTCGCCGACTCGCCGGTCGACCTCTTCGACCTGGCCGTCATAGAGCGCCTCGAGCGCCCTGCGGTTCTCCGGCGTCCCCGGAACCTCCTCCGAGCCGTACGCATAGAACTGCTCGGTGGTCGCGCCCTCCTCGTACGGGCCGTGGTAGTCGGCGAGCTCTCGCCGGGAGTAGGGCGAGGGAGGGTAGGGCGAGTGAGCCTCGAAGTAGTGGACCCACAGGAAGACCGGGAGGTCGGTTCCCAGGTCGAGCCAGTGTTCCACCATCAGATTCACATCTCGCCCGCTGCGGATTCTCGATGCGCCGTCGGTCCAGTCGCCTGGCTGGTCGCTCCTCGTCAGAAAGCCCTGCTCCAGCCCGCCCCTCACGAACATGCTGCGCTTGGAGATGAAACCGGCGGTGGAGTACCCGCGCTCGCTCAGGAGTTCCGGCAGCGTGACCTGGTCCGGGTCGAGCCGGTCGCCGTTGAAGCGAACCTCATGGCCGCCCGGATAGCGGCCGGTGAACAGGCTCGCGTGCGCAGGATGTGTGGTGCCGATCGGTGTGACCGTGTTCAAGAACCGCACCGACTCCCCGGCGAGCCGCGAGAGGCAGGGAGTGAGCGGACCGATCCGGTCGTCCCGGAAGGTGTCCAACGTGATCAGGATCACGTTCGGCCGCGACTCCGCCGGGCGGTGGCAGCTTTGGACCGCCAGCAACCCGAGGAGCAGCCAGGGCAGGTTGGACCGACCGCGCACGGCGTTTCCCTCCCTCAAGAAACAAGGGGCAAGGCGAGGATCCGTGACTTGGGAGGAGGATACAGAAGACCGGACCTGTCATCCCGGGGATTCTGTCTGGACGTTGCGCGGCTTTTCCGCGGTCTGCTAGGTTTGGGCCCAACTGGAACGACCCGACGAGGTGCAACGAATGATGAACGAACAGGCCCAGGAATCCCCACCTGGCGAGAAGGTCCGCTTCTCCGGCGCCTTCTGGACGGCCAATTGTGTCGAGTTGCTGGAGCGCGCCGCCTGGTACGGCGTCTTCGTGGCGCTCACCCTCTACCTGAGCCGGATTCTCGGCTACTCCGACATCGAGGCGGCCACGGTCTCCGGCGTCTTTTCGGCGGGGCTCTACCTCCTGTCGACCTTCAGCGGCGCCTACGCGGACCGGATGGGATTCCGGAACGCGCTGATGCTGGCGTTCTTCCTGCTGACGCTCGGCTATGGCGGGATGTGGGTGCTTCCCAGGCTGCTCGAAGCGGGGGGGCTGGTCAGCTACGGCAGGGAAGTGACCTTCACCGGGCTGGAGGGCAGCTTCTACCGCTGGCTGTTCATTCCGGTGATGCTGCTCGTCATGGTCGGCGGTTCGTTCATCAAGTCGGTGATCACCGGCACCGTGGCCAAGGAAACCACGGAAGCGACCCGGGCCCGCGGCTACTCCATCTTCTATGCCATGGTGAACATCGGGGCCTTCAGCGGGAAGACGGTGGTCAAGCCGCTGCGGGAGAGCCTGGGGAATGAGGGGTTGATCGTGCTCAACCTGTTCGCAACGTTCATGACAGCCCTGGCGCTGGTGCTCGTCTACTTCTTCTACCGCAGCAGGAGCACCGAGGGTGAGGGGAAGACGCTGGCCGAGATCTGGCAGGCACTGTTGCGGGTCCTGGCCCGCGGACGGTTGGTGGCGCTGATCCTGATCATCACCGGCTTCTGGATGGTCCAGCATCAGCTCTACGCCACCATGCCGAAGTTCGTGCTGAGAATGGCGGGCGAGGGGTCGTCACCTTCGTGGTACGCGAACGTCAACCCGGCTGTGGTGGTGCTGACGGTCGGGCTGGTGACGACGATGATGCGCAAGAAGACGGCGCTGGCGTCAATGACCGTCGGCATGTTCATCATGCCGGTCTCGGCGTTTTGCATGGCCGGGGGGAATCTGCTCGCCGCGGACTCGGTCCTCGGCCTGCATCCGATCGCGTTCATGATGATCGGCGGGATCGCGCTGCAAGGCCTCGCGGAGAGCTTCATCTCACCGCGGTACCTCGAGTACTTCTCGCTGCAAGCGCCCAAGGGTGAGGAGGGGCTGTACCTCGGCTTCAGCCATCTCCATTCCTTCCTCTCTTCGCTGCTCGGATTCGTCTCCTCCGGCTTCCTGCTGCAAGCGTACTGCCCCGATCCCAAGACCCTCACTGAAGGCGAGCAGGCGGCCCGCCTGGCGGCGCTCGCGGGGGAGGGGAGCATGCCGGAGGCGTACGCTCACGCCCACTACATCTGGTACTTCTTCGTCGGCGTGGCGTTGGTCTCGGCGATTGCCCTGATCATCTACGGGAGGGTGGTGCGGAGGATGGATGAGAGGGCGGGGTGACGGCCTGGGAAGTATGGGACCAGGAATCATGAATCGCTCCCTCGGCCTCAGGCTCTGGAACTGGGACAGGGGGGGCCGCCCCCAGGCAGTTCCAGAGCCTGAGGCCGAGGGAGCCCCCAAGATCCGGCGTCCCCATACCTCCCAGCCCTCCAACCCCCACGATTCCGCCAGCCAGGAACTCACCGTTCGAAAATATTCACCGGGTGTGAAGGTTCGCTCTACCGCCTCCGCAGGCAGATCGCGGCGGTCCCCTTCTTCTTCAGCTCGCGGCCGCAGCGCAGGCCGACCTTGAGGGCGATCTTGCGGAGGGTGTCGAGTTGGCCCGCGCCGACGCTGAGAATCAGGAGGCCCTTCGGTTCGGTGGAGAGGGCATTCTTGAGCGCCGTGAGAGTCTCGGCGTGGGCCGCGGGCCCTTCCTTCCAGAGGAGCGGGCCGGCGATCAGGTCGAAGCCGCGGTTTTCAGGCGTCTCCTCCGCCGGTAGCCAGGGCCGGCTTGGAAGGGCCGTTGCCTCGCCCAAGGACGTGCAGTCGTCGAGTGACCACTGGCCCAGGACGGCGCTGATGTTCGTCCGGGCCACGGCCAGTTCCAGGGTATCGCGGCCGGACAGCGCGATCTCGGAAAGGCGCCTTTCGCTGAGGAAGCGGGCGGCCAGGAAGCCGTGACACGGGTTGAACAGGAGCAGCCGATCGCTCTGTCCGTCCCTCACCGGGCGTTCGCGCTCCGCCAGCCTCACCATCAGCGTGGTCCGGTAATGCTCGCTATCGAACTCCTCGACGTCATGGACCGCCACGTGGGGAATCGGTTTCATCCCTCTGAGGTGCAGCTCCTCCTCCACATCTTCCCGCTGCCAGGGATCGAGCGGAGAGAGGTGGTCAGGCAGGGGCAGGCCCTTCTCGAAGCGCCAGTGGAGCGCGCGGTGTTCCTTGCCGGCGCTCTCCTTGACGGTCGCAAGGCCGCCATGCTCCTCTGCGAACTCTTCCCGCAGCTCATCGATGGTCGGCGTCAAGGGAGCGACATGAACAAACGCGACCACACCCCCCGGCCGCAGCAGCGGCCCCGCGCCGAAGAGGAGTTCCCGCAACCCCGACCGGCCGGCCTTGGCGGGGACGTTCTGCACGATCAGGTCGAACGGACCCGCTCCCGAGTCGCGGCAGGGGGCGTAGCCGGGGCCCGCGTCGAGAACGGTGAGCCGCTCGGGCGCGCTGCCGAGCCCATTCGCGGCCGCGTTCAGCCGGGAAAGATGGACCGCGAGCCGGTCCCGATCGGACTGCGTCACCCGGACCTGTCCTTCCGGCAGGCCACGGGCCAGGGAGAGCCCCAGGATGCCGGTGCCGCAGCCGAGATCGAGCACCTCGCGCGCCTTTGCCAGCGGGCCGTCCTTCGCGGCGAGAGTCCGGAGCAGCCGGCTGGTGCCGACGTCCAGGGCCGCGGAGCTGAACAGGTCGTGCCCGGTGGCGAAGACCATCTGGGTGCGGGCGTAGTCATGGCGGTGGACCTGTGACACCCAGGGGTCGCCGAGGAGGATGGCTGGCATCGAGTGGGCGGAGGTGCGGCTTTTCCTGCTCATCCGGGCCAGGCTACCAGATCGCGCTACGGCCGTTGCTTGCGAAGCGCCTCGAGAAACGCCTTCGCCCTCCCGGTCACCTTCTCGTCCTCCGGATCGCCGAACCACTGGTTGATCTCCCCGTGACTGCGGTCGCTGGCATCGACGATCTCGGCGCCGACCCCGGCCTCCCGCAAGGCGGCGGCGAACGCCCGCGCCTGTGCCGCGCGTTGCGGGCTGGCGCGCCGGCCGAGTCCCCTGGAGTAGCAGACGAGGAATGGCGGAATCCCCTTGTCACGTGCGACGTGGCGGATCGGCGCAGCGTTCCGCACCGCTTCCTGCTCCTCGCCGAAGACGCTCCGGTAGGTCGCGGAGCCGAGCGGCCGATCCAGCAGCTTCTCAACGTCGTATGCCTGGGTGTCGAGGGCGACCACTCCCTTGATGACGTCCAGCGACTTCCCCGCCTTCTCGAGGTGGCTCCCGTCGGTCGCGACCAGCGAAACCAGGTGGCACCCCGCGGAATGTCCCATGAGGAAGATCGACTCCGGATCACCGCCATGCTCGGCGATGTTGTCATGCACCCAGGCCACGGCAGCCGCGATATCCTCGACGTTGCGAGGGTGCCTGCCGGAAGGAAGCAGGCGGTAGTTGACGCTCGCGAGGATCCACCCCGCCCCGGTGAAGAACTCCGCCTTCTTGCCCACCGCGGACTTGTCGCCCATGCTCCAGCCACCGCCGTGGACATACACCATGACCGGAGCATCCTGAGCGCCCGCGGGGGCGTAGAGGTTGAGGCTGAGCAGATTCGGGTCGACCCCTTCGATCTTCGCGTACGGGATGTTGAAGTGCTTCACAAGAGGCGGTTCTTCAGGCATCTCCTGCGCCGAAAGGGCCTTGCAACCCAGAAGGAGTAGGAGATAAGCCGTGGCGGCCTTGAATCTTGTCATCAGAACAGGGTGTAGATGAAGGGCGCCACGAAGGGTGAAGAGGCGGCCACCACCAGCAGCATGCCGATGGCGAGCATCACGATCAGCATCGGCAGCATGTACCAGTGGCCGCGCTTGAGGAACACCCCGTACAGTTCGCCGATCAGGGCCAGCCGCTTTCCGGCCTTGAACAGGATGAAAGCGAGCAGCGCGAGAATGATGATCGGCATGACCCAGGCCGCGGCGGCGGGCGGCAGCGCTTTCGCGAGCGCATCCACGCCCAGGAAGATGCCGGCCACGAACGCGATCAGCAGTCCCACCTTGACGTACGCCAGGACCGGGTTCTCGTCCCTCATGGAGCGCCAGTACAGGGTGCCCAGCAGCAGCCAGAGGGCGCCGACCACGTAGATCCAGGTCGGGATTCCCTTTCCCGGTTCTCCGCTCGCTGCCGGAGTCTCCGCCGGGCTTCTCGGCGCCGTGCCGGGGCCGAGCAGGTCCGGCTGCTGGAACCGGTCCAGGAGCACCTCTGCCACCACCTGGTTGCCGGCCACGTTCCAGTGCCAGTCCTTGGTGAAGTAGAGCTGTTCGCGCTTTCCGGCATGTTCCCTGAGCGCCGGCCGCGGGTCGATCACCAGGAAGCCGGCGTCGGTGCAGGTCTCCTGGAAGTGGTCTGTGGGGGCGCCCAGCGCCAGGTCGGTCGGTGGAACTCCGGGCAGGGTCGCCGGCGGCTCGAGGTCGTCGTGGATCTCCCACTTGTTCGGAATCAACAACGCGACCGGTTTGACCTTGCCGACGTCACGCACCACTTCCGCGAACCGGACCAGCAGGGCGTCCGTCAGCTTCCAGGCGGACTCGATTTCGGCGGGAGGGTTCTTCAAGAGCGGGGTGTCCTCGAGGAGGACCCTCTTGCCGCCGAGAAGCATCGTCGGAATGAGCTTGTTCTTGGCCATCGTGTCCCAGGTGGCCCCGAACGCCGTGTGCTTCACCCACCAGGAGGCAGGCGGAGGCGTTTCCAGCAGAGTCGTTTCCTGCTCGAGCTCGCCACCGGCGAGGGAAAACAGCGGCTTCTCCCGGGTGGTGTACGCCTTCTGGGTGTTCCAGAAGATGTCGTTCAGATACGGCGCCAGCACCACGATGTCCGGCTGGAATTTCAGCCCCTCGTCCTGGAGCCAGAGCAACTCCTGGTCGGTCGAGTACCCCTCGGTGCCGCCGTTCAGCACCTCGACCTTGTGTCCCGCCGCCCGCAGGCCCTTTTCCAGCCGGCGCAGAAACGAATCCTCTTCCGCCACGGTGTAGCCGAGGGTGAAGGAGTCGCCGACGAACAGAATCCGCCGCGTCTCCGGCGTCCGGGCGTACGCGACCTCCGCGCCGCGCAGACCCTTGCTGTTCACGCTCACGGTGACATCGAACTCGCTCGTCGAGCGGTCAGTCACTTTCCCGGGGATGTTGGCCCAGCCCAGGACGTTGTTGAATTCCACCACCTGGGGCTTCGGGCCGCAGCCGCGAATGCGGAGCACACCCTCCAGCACCAGGACGATCATCAGGAAGGTGACCAGGTATCCGAGCAGTCGATTGAACACGGTTCACTCCCCGTTCTTGGTCACGACGTAGCGGTTGTTGTAGATCAAGGCGTCCATCCCCGACTTCATGAAGGTGTTGTAGGCGTTGCGCGGCGTCTCCACGATCGGCTCCCCCTTCAGGTTGAACGAGGTGTTCAGGACGCAGGGCACGCCGGTGGTCTCGTCGAACTTCTCGATCAAGCGGTGGTAGCGCGGGTTGTGCTCCTTGACGACCGCCTGGAGGCGGCCGGAGCCGTCCACATGGGTGATCGCCGGGATCTTGTCGCTGATGACCTGCGTCACGTACAGCATGTACTGGGCGGGGATGTGGTTCGCCGCGTCCGGCAGGTCGAACAGGTCCTCGACCTTCTCGATGAGGCAGGAGGGCGCGAACGGCCGGAACGCTTCCCGGAACTTGATCTTGGCGTTGACGATGTCCTTCATCTCGGCGCTGCGGGCGTCGGCGACGATTGAGCGGCTGCCAAGTGCCCGTGGGCCCCACTCGAAGCGGCCGGTGTACCAGCCGAGCACGCTGCCTCCGATGATCTTGTCGACGCAGTAGTCGAGGCACTTCTCCTCGTCGTTGATGGTCCTGTAGTTGATGCCGTCCTTCTTCAGCCAGGTCTCGATCTCGCCGTTGGAGTACTCCGAACCCCAGTAGGCGTGCGGCATGACGTACCGCTCCTCGTGTCCCAGCAGGACGTTCCAGGCCCACATCGCCGCGCCGAGCGCGCCCCCGTCGTCCCCGGCCGCCGGCTGGATGAAGATTCGCTTGAAAGGCGTCTGCCGCAGGATCTTGTAGTTGGCCACGCAGTTGAGCGCCACGCCGCCGGCCATGCACAGGTTGTCCATGCCGGTGATCTTGTGCAGGTGATTGGCCAGTTTGATCAGGATCTCCTCGGTGACCACCTGGATCGACGCCGCCATGTCGGCGTAATACTCGTCCATGTGCACGTCGGCCCGGGAGGGATCGCGGGGCTTGCCGAACTTCTCGATGAACTTCGGGCTCAGCGTCGAGTCGGCGGAGTAGTGGTACGCGAAGTACCGCATGTCGTGCCAGAGCGACCCGTCGTCGCCGATCTTGATTACTTCCTTGATCTTGTCGACATGCTTCGGTTTGCCGTACGGCGCCATGCCCATCAGCTTGTATTCGCCCTCGTTCACCTCGAAGCCGCAGAAGGCGGTGAAGGCGGAATACAGCAGCCCGATGGAGTGCGGGAAGCGGATCTCCTGCTGGATCTGGATCTTGTTCCGCCGGCCCACGCCCAGGGTGGAGGTGGTCCACTCACCCGCTCCATCCACGGTCAGGATGGCCGACTCCTCGAACGGGGAGCAGAGGTAGGAGGCCGCCGCGTGGGACATGTGATGGTCGGCGAACAGGACCTTCTTCGCCGGGACACGCAGCTTCTCCCTCAGCAGCGACTTGACCCAGAGCTTGTCGGTGAGCCAGGTCAGCATCGACTCCCGGAAGACCTTCATCGACTTCGGGAAGGTCTTGAGCGTCGACAGCATGATGCGCTCGAACTTGACGAACGGCTTCTCGTAGAAGACCACGTAGTCGACGTCCTCCATGGTGATCCCGGCCTGCTTGAGGCAGAACTCGATCGCCAGCATCGGGAAGCCGTGATCATGCTTGATGCGGGAGAAGCGTTCCTCCTCGCCGGCCGCGACGAGTTTCCCGTCCATGACGAGCGCCGCCGAGGAGTCGTGGTAGAAGAATGAGAGGCCGAGAATGTTCATGGAAACGGTCTTTCGTGAAGGTCTGCCAGGGTCAGCCGGGAGTCTTCTTGGGGGGCTACCCCTGGCGCCGGGCCTCGTCGAGGGAGGTGTTCTTGGAGCGCCACGGAGTGAGACTGGACCTGCTCTTGGGATAACGGCCCATGAGCGGGTCGGCCAGGAACCGGTAGAACAGGCCGATCGGCGCGATCAACACGATATAGAGCAGCGTCAGCACCAGCCGGGACATCATGTGCCCGAAGTTCTCCAGGAAGAAGCGGATGTTCGGGATGAACCCCTTGGGCCGCTCCGCCGCCGTCATCTCGTGCTTGCTCTTCTTGAACCCCGAGCCCACATTCTGCGGGGCGGGACTGACCGCGCCATGGGCGGCCAGCTTGGGTGCTGCTTCCGACATCCCTGAACCTCTTGGGGTTACTGAGTTTCCGGCAATCTAGCATCGGGCGGGTGCAGCCCGGATCTTCAATCAAAAACGGGGTGAATATAGCACATGGATCACCGGCGCGAAGGGGGAGCGTCCAGCGCATGCGCTTGTTCGAAACCGGGCTCCTTTCTACCACAGAGGGCACAGAGCGCACAACGCGGCGGAGCCGCAGCTTAGGGGAGGGGCGCGGGGCATGGGTCCCGTACTCGTACTTCGAACTGGAACTTGCCAACCTCATGTCCACGAAACCGGCAAGATCAGACAGCTCACGATTCGAGTACGAGTACGAAGCGTCCCTTTCGTGTGCTTCATGGTGACCGCGAGGGTACGAAGCGCCCGACAACGGTGGAGGCCGAGGCCTTGCTGCAGAGGCTGCGCGACGAGTGACTCCGGGCAGCGCGATTCGTACTCGTAC
>JAZDLC010000295.1:0-26830 GCA_043802345.1 Planctomycetota bacterium
TGAGCACCATGTACATCCCGGCCACGGAGGCCGCCGCCGAAACCAGCAGCGCCAATACCAGGATGGATCCACGTTCACGCAGGACTTTCACTGGTTCACCAGAGCCAGGTTGTTCTCCACCGGGAACGAGACGTCCAGGACCGCCACGACCAGGATGAACTCCATCATGGTGAATCCTGCGACCCCGAATCGTCTATACACTGCTTGCCTGCCTTCTCCGGGCGCCTAGTGGACTACCTTGGACATGTTGAAGATCGGCAGCATGATCGACATGGCGATGAAGCCGACCACGCCACCCACCACCACGACCATGACCGGCTCGATCAGGGAGGTGGCCTCCGAGACGGAGACTTCCGCCTCCTGGTCGTAGAACGCGCCGACCTTGACCAGCACGGCGTCCAGAATGCCTCCGGACTCCCCCATGGCGGTCATCTGGACCAACGTGCCGGGGAACCAGGACTGGCCCGCCATGCCGTCGTGGATCCGGGATCCCTCCTCCACCTGCTGGCGCACGTACTCCCAGGCCTCCGAGAGACGCTGGTTCGACGAGAGATCCCGAGCCAGTTCGAGCGCGGTCATCACCGGCACGCCGCTTTCCAGCAGCGCCCCCATGGTCCGCACGGAACGGGCCAGGGAGAACTTCCTGATCACCGGCCCCAGCACCGGTACCGACAGCACGAAGGTATCGAAGAACGACCGCCCGGGAGCCGACCTCAGGTAGATCGCCAGCGCCGCCACCAGGACGACTGCCACGGTCACGATCTGCCAGGCGTAGTTGGTGGCAAAGTCGCCCATGCCCAGCAGGATGAGGGTCGGTTTCGGCAGCACATCTTCCTTGCCTGCGTACAGGATGCGGAAGCGAGGCAGGATGAAGGTGAACAGGGTGATGACCGTCAGCATGGCCAGGCTGAGCATGACGATCGGGTAAGTCATGGCCGCCTTCATCTTCTTCTTCATCTCGTACTCGCGTTCCATCAGCGAGCAAACGCGCGTCAGCATTCCCGGCAGATCGCCCGAGGTCTCACCGGCCCGGATCAGGTGCACCGCGGAAACAGGGAAGACCTTTCGGTGGGAGGCGAGCGCGCTGGAGAGAGACTGGCCGGATTCCACCTGCTCCAGCACTTGCAGCAGTACCTCGCGCATCTTGAGCCGGTCTGCCTGCCGCGCGATGCCGTCCAAGGCCACGGCGATCGGGACCCCCGCGCTGATCATCACCGAGAGTTGGGAGAAGAAGAACATCTTGTCCCGGTGCTTGATCGGCCCGCCCTTGGCCCGGCTCTCGTCCAGAACCGGCATGGAGCTGTTACGCCCTGACATCAGCCGGGACGCCTTCCGGTGGGTGCTGAGACGCGCGGACTCGGTCGACCGGGACCGGGTTTCAGACTCGACGCGGCGCGCCGGACCGGCCCGGACTGTTTCCACGCGTTGTCCGACCTTGGTTTTCATTCGGTCACTCTCAGGACTTCCTGGGGCGTGGTGATCCCCTCGCTCGCCTTGGCAATACCGTCCGCGAACAGGCTCCTTACGCCGGACTCTCGCGCCCTGCGGCGCAGCTGTTGAAGATCGGCGCCCGCGGAGACCAGATCCCTGAATTCGTCGTCGAGGCAGAGCAGTTCGAAGATGCCGATCCGTCCGGAATAACCGGTGTTCTGACACTTGCCGCAGCCCACGCCCTCGAACAGTTCTGCGACATTGAAGCCGGCCTGCTTGAGCCGCTCCGCGGTTCCCTGGGGAGGCACGAACGGCTGCTTGCAGGAGACACAGATCTTTCTCACAAGCCGTTGTGCCAGAACGGCTTGCAGGGACGCCGCCAGCAGATACGGCTCCACGTTCATGTTCGCCAGCCGGCTGACGGCGCTGGGGGCGTCGTTGGTGTGCAGCGTGGACAGAACGAGATGCCCGGTGAGCGACGCCTGGACAGCCATGTTGGCCGTGTCCTCATCCCGGATCTCGCCCACCATGATCACGTCCGGGTCCTGCCGCAGCAGGGACCTGAGAGCCGACGAGAAGGTCATTCCGATCTTGGCATTGGTCTGGACCTGGTTGATCCCCTTGATGTTGAACTCGACCGGGTTCTCGACGGTGCAGATGTTCAGTCCCGGGTCCTTGATTCTCGAGAGCACGGAATAAAGCGTGGTGCTCTTGCCGCTGCCGGTCGGCCCCGTGACCAGCAGCAAGCCGTTCGGCCTGCGGATCTGGCTGTCGAGCTGCACCAACAGTTCCCGCCCGACACCGATCGCCTCCAAGTCGAGCAGCATCGCATCCTTGTCGAGGATCCGGATCACCACCTTCTCGCCGTACTGGCACGGCAGGGTCGAAACCCGCAGGTCAACCGCGCGTCGCTGGAAGACCACTCGCAGCCGGCCATCCTGCGGCAGCCTGCGCTCGCTGATGTCGAGGCTCGCCATCACCTTGATGCGCGACACCATGGCCGCGTGCAGCGATTTTGGCGGGGTCAGCACCTGGCGCAGGACTCCGTCGATGCGGTTGCGCACCCTGAGTTCGCTTTCATCCAGCTCGATGTGGATGTCGCTGGCGCCGTCGCTCACGGCCCTGTAGATGACGAAGTTGACCAGGCGCACGACGGGAGAGAGCTCGCTGATCTCCTCCATGCTGTCGAGTTCGTCCGACCTCTCCTCGACAATTTGCACATCCGCGTCTTCGAGATCCTCGATGATGTCGTCAATGCCGAACGCCTGCGACACCCTGAGCCGGTTCTGGATCGCCTCCAGGATGTTCTTCTGGGAGGTCAGCACCGCCTGCACCCGGCCGCCCACCAGCCGGCGAATCTCGTCCAGCACGAAAATGTTCGTTGGATCGGCGATGGCGACGGTGGTGGTGTCTTCCACCCGGAACATGGGACAGACGAAGTTCTTCTCCAGGAAGCGCTGGGGAAACGCGTCGAAGATGTGGTGGTCCACCAGGTAACGGTTCAGCTTGACCGATGGGAGCGAGTACTGCCTGGCCAGGCTCTCCACGAGGTCCGCCTCGCCCAGGGCTCCCTGGCGCAGGAGGATCTCGCCCAGCCTCTCGCCACCCGACTTGGCCTGCTCGTCGAGGGCCAGGTCCAACTGCTGCTGGGTGATCTTGCCGCTGTCGATCAGCAGTCGCCCCAACAGCGCGGGGGCCGAGACCGCGGTGCTCATCGGTGCCTCCCGGCCATCGCCATGACCGCGTCTTCCACGGTCAGGTAATGCTCGATGGCGCTCTCGAGCCGCGTCACCCGCAACGTCGTGGCGCAGTCCGCTCCCAGGTGGGTCAGCGCGAACCGGGCGCCCTGAGACGCGGCCGCGCGGGTCAGGGCCAGCATCAGTTCGAGACCGACACTGTCGAAGCAGTGGACCTTTCCGCAGTGCAGCACGAGGAAACGTTCGCCCATCTCGAGCTTCTCGATCGCCCATGCCTCCAGGTCGGGCGACACGTCCCGGTCGATCGCGCTCTCGACCCGGCGCACCACCACCGCGCCGACTCTTTCCTCAATGCTGCGCATACTGCCCCTCCGCGCGCCGGGCCTTCTGTTCGACGGCGAGCGCCTGTTCCGCGGTGTTGGTCAGCATGTCCACCGATCCAGCGGAGGCCGCCGCCACGCCGACGGAAATCGACAGGGGCCCCGCAAGCCCCTCCGGGCCGGCACAGATCGACATCGGCACTCTTCTTTTCAGCTGACCGGCCAGCTCGCTCGCCGCCTCGATGCGGTGGCCGGGCAGGACCACCAGCAGCGTGGCTCCGCCGTATCTCCCGACCCTGCCATCCACTCCCACTTCCATGGAGACCAGCCGGGCCATGGATGAGATGACCCGGTCGCCGGCCCGCCGGCCGTACGACTCGTTGACCCTGCGAACACCGTCGGCTGCCACCAGCAGCACGGCCGCCGGTCCTCGCACGAGGCTCTCTTCCAGCACCGATCGAATCGTGTCGAGATCAACCAGCCCGGTGAGCGGGTCGTACTTGCTTTGCTCCTCACAGCGCACCCAGAGCCTCGCCCCCGACAGGGCCAGGCCGCACGCCGCGGCGAGGATGTTCAGCAGATCGGAACTGTTCCTCCTCTCCGAGGCCGGACTGGACGTCAGCAGCACTCCCGTGAGCATGGCCCGGTCGAACACCGGCGCCGCCAGGGAGATGTCCGGGTCGGCGACGCCGAACGTCTGGTCCACTTCCTTGTCTCCACTGCCGCGCGCCAACGGCACCCGCCGCCTGTGGGTGAGCTGGAGCAGCGGATCGTTGCTGCCCACGTCGGCCCCGGCCAGTTCGCCATGAAGCTGCCTGCCCGGAAGGAAACGATTCGCGCCCCGATCGTGCGGATGGAACACGGCACGGTCCACCTCGAGCAGTTCGCAAATGCCGGCCAGCGTCGACTCGATCACCCTCGGCTCCAGGAGAGAGGTGGCAATCCGATCCACGGCAGCCCGGAGTCTCTCGCCGTCACGGCCGCCTGAGGATGGCACCGCCGGGGCAGCCACGGCCTCCCGGGCCGCGCTTCGTTCCCGCGCGCCGTCTTGCTGCGCCCTCTTGAGCCGGTACAGTTCCCGGCGCAGCTCCACTGCAGAGCGCTCGCCCTCTTCCGCGGCCAGCCGCCTTCTCTCGAGCGTCCTCCCGAAGAGGAAACCCGATCCCGCCAGGCCGGCACAGGCCGCGAGCATCAGGACGTTCGGCTTCCCCAGTCCGCCGCTTTCGGTCAGCACGAGGCCAGCTCCCGCGAGCAGGCCGAGCAGCCCCCCAGGCCAGGGCCCGTGGCTTGCCGCGTAGTAGAAGACGAACACCGAACAGGCGACGGCCGCCAGCACCAGCGACAGATCCCCTCCGCCCGCGAGCTGAGCCAGCGATAGAACGCCGACCACCGCGACCACGCCCGTGACCCCATCCGCGAGTCGCTTCATGCCGGACCTACTCCCGGCGAGCAGGGCCGCATGCCCAGCAGCTCGAGCGTGCTGGCCAGCAGCTCCCTGGGGCTGAACGGCTTCGTCATGAACCGCACCACGCCCAGCTCCGCCGCCAGCGAGGTGTCGATGTCCTGTTCCATGGCGGTCAGGACAATGACGGGCGTCGCCTTGAAGCGCTCGTGCTTGCGCAGCTCCCGGCAGAGGTCATAGCCGGTCATGTACGGCATGGCGTAGTCGACGACGAGCAGGTCCGGCTCAAACTCGAGCGCCATGCGCAGGCCTTCCTCACCGTCCTTCGCCACCGCAATGTCCAGGTCCGCGGTCGACAGCTTCAATCGGACCGCATGCCGGATCGAAGGGTCGTCGTCGGCCACAAGGACTTTCCTGGTTTCACTCATCCTGCGATTCCTTCCAGACCCACAAGTTTCGACTCATCGCTTTCCTCGGCTCGCCGCACCGGCAGCAGAATCTTGAACTCGCTTCCCTCGCCCACCTTGGAGGTAACGCTGATGCTCCCGCCATGAGCCGTCGCCACGAAGCGGGCCAGTGGCAGACCCAGGCCGGTGCCCGTAGCCTGGAGGCCGGCGGAGTTTTCCACCCGCGTGAATTTTTCGAACACCAGGTCGAGCGCCTTCTCCGGAATGCCCACGCCGCTGTCGGCCACCGATAATTCCACGTCGCGGCCCGCCAGGCCGGCGCGAATCCGGATCCTGCCTCCCTCCTGGGTGTACTTGACGGCGTTCGAGATCAGGTTCATGAACGCCTGCTCCAGCAGGTTCCTGTCGCCGGTGACGGTCGGCACGAAGTCCGAAACCTCGAACACGATCGTCTGCTTGCGGGCGTGGGCCAACGGAGTGACGACGTCCCGCAGATGCTCGAGAATGTCGGGCAGCGACACCGGTTGCCGCTCCATGCGGGTGATGCCGGCCTCGAGCCGGGACAGATTCAGCAGATTCTGGATCAGCAGCGAGAGTCGTTCGGTCTCGTCCATCACCAGCTGAAGATGCTTCCGCTGATCCTCCGCCCCGTCGATGTCCCCATCAATCAGCATCTCGAGGAATGCCCTCATGGAACAGAGCGGAGTCTTCAGCTCGTGCGAGACGCTGGAGGCGAAACTCGATTTCATCAGGTTGATCTCGACTTCGCGGGTAACGTCGGTCAGCAACACCGCCAGCGAGGCTTCGTCGTGCCCGGCGTCCGGGCTGGCCACTTCCAGGAAGCGGACCCTCAGGATCCGCCGCTCCGTCTGGTCCGAGCAGTCCACGTCCCGGCTGGCCCGGTCCTCTCGCCCGGTTCCATCCAGCCCCTTCCGAAGCGCCGCCATCAGGGACGGAGCGGCGCCCAGACCGCTCACGCTCTCTGGCAGAGCCCCCTGCTCCGGCAGGCCCAGGAACTGCCTCGCCGCCCTGTTCGCCAGGGTCGGAACGCCGCTGTCATCCACCAGCAGAACGCCGTCCGAGAGGCTCTCCAGCAGCGAGTGCAGCACCGCATGCCTGCGGGTCACGGTCCGCTGAGCCACCCGGGCACGGCGGGCCTCCGAACGGCGTGCATTCACCTCGGCAAGAAGATCGTCGAGCCGATGCCTTGCGAGCGAGGCGAATCGCCGGAGCGGTTCGGGGAGGTCGGGAAGGGGTGCTGGATCGCCGGAGGCTGCCTCACACCATTCCCGGAAGCGGGAGACGGCGCGCGAACAGCAGCGCCATCCGAACAACTGAAGCAGAACTGCCGCCAGGACCAGGCCCGCGCCCAGGATCAGCCAGGGCAGATCCGGAGCGGGTCCGGCAAGGGCGCGGGTCGCCAGGGCGGCGCCCACCACGGCGATTGCCGTGGTGATCAGGGAGAGGAACTGGAGATTCATGGCTACTCGTCCGGTGCATCGGCTTTCACGTGCCTCCGCCTTTCGAGCAATCTGCGGCACGCGTGGTCCAACGATCCGCCTGGCTCCAGCAGCCTGACCTCCTCGGCCTCGGCCTGGGCCCGAGCCAGATCGCCGCAGGCGACGCTTGCCAATACAAGCAGCGACCGGGTGGGCACATGGGTCGGTTCCAGCTCGAGCGCCTGGGCCAGCGGGGCGAGGGCCCGCCCAGGCTTGCCGGCGGCGAGCCTCGCCCTGGCGACTCCGACCAGAGCGCTGCGCACCGAGCGGCCCGTCCGCTCGGCCGCCCGGAAGGCCGACTCAGCACCCTCGCAGTCCCCCTCGAGGAGCAAGGCCTCTCCGAGTGCCAGGCGCAACTCCGCGTCCTCGGGATACGCGGCCGAGAACTCCCGGTACTGCTTGCTGGCCTTGCTTCCCTCTCCTGCCTGGAGCAGTCCCGCCGCGAGCAACAGCCGGTCTTCCTCCGTTGGAGGCCGGCCGATTCGCTCGAGGGCGCGCATGCGATCGGTGAACTGGGACTGCTCCCCGCGGCAGAACTGGATCTGGTTCAGCTTGCGCAGCAGGTCCGGGTTCCCGGGCGAGACCTGCAAGGCGCGCAGCAGAACCTCCTCGGCCTGGTCCGAGCGGCCCGTGCTCCAGTAGTGGGAAGCCAGCAGTTCGAGACGGGCTACATCCCCGCCGTACTCCCCCTCACTCAACAGGCTGACCGCTGTCGTCTCGGCGCCGTCTTTCAACTCCAGCGCACCCAGGACGAGGGCGGCGTCCGCGGACCCCACGCTGGCCGCTTCCCAGTAGGCCTGCCTCGCATCCCCTTCCCGGTTCTGGTCCAGCAGCGACTCCGCCAGGACCAGCCAGGCGTCGGCCCAGCCCGGCCGGAGCTGAAGAGCACGGCGAACTGTCCGCTCCGCCTCCTCGGATGAACCGCTCAGCAGGAGCGCGCGGGCCTGGAGCATCAGGGCTGCCGGCCGGTCGGGATCGACTCGCAACGCTTCTCTCGAGTTGGCAAGGGCGCCATCGATGTCGCCACGCCGGAGCGCCGCGTCAGCGAGCTTCTCGTGGAGCGTGGAGTTGCTCTGCTTCCAGGTCGCGCCCGGATTCTGCTCCGCTTCGTCGGAAGACGCGCAAGAGACAAGACAGGAGAGGAGCAGCACTCGGAATGTCTTCACTTCAGTCCCTCCAGAGCCTCCAGCGCCCGCACCTCCTCATCCGGAACGCCCAGCACCGCCAGGGCCCGGAACCGCAGCTTCGCGGCTCGCACATCGGCGGGCATGAAATCGAGCGCGTATTCGGCCATGCGCACCGCCTCCTTTGCGCGTCCCTCCCGGAGCGCGATCTCCCCCCGCTCCAGGAAGGGCGCCCCAAGCCTGCTCCTGGAGATCGGCAGCTGCCGCCAGCAGAGGAGGTCACGGTTGTTGGCCATTGAGTCCGCCAGCACCAGGGCATCGGTGTCCCTCGCGCCGCCATCGACGATGTGCGTCGTCAGCAACACGATCACTTCCCGTCGACTGATCTTGTCAACGGTTTGCCGGAAGAGCACTCCGATGTATGGAATGCTCCCCAGGAAAGGCACCTGTTTGACGTTGGTCTCCACCTGCTCGCTGATCAGGCCGCCGATGGCGATGGTATTCCCGTCCTTGACCAGGATGTTGGTCGTCACCTCCGTGGTCGTCTCGGACGGAAGGCCTGACGCCGGGTCGACCGCCCCGGTGGAGTTCTCCGGGTGGATCTCCAGCCGGATGTAGCCGTCGTCGGAGATGAACGGCCTGAAGCGGAGCTGCGTGCCGATGTCGAGGAACTGAACCTCCTCCACGGTGGCCGTTTCGGTCGTCGTGGCGGTCTTGTACCCCAGCTTCGCCCCGATGAGGATCTCGGCCGGCTGGCGGTTGACTGCCAGGACGCGGGGATTGGCCAGGACCGTGATATCCGTGACCGTCTCCAGCGCCTCGATGAACAGGGCCACGTCGTCGGTCACGATTCCGACGTGCAGGCCGTCCGTATTGCCATCACTGGCGAAGCCGAAAGTGCCGGCCGATTGAAACCCGTTCGTGATCTGCGGCTTGTCCGCGAGGCCGAGCGCCAGGCTGTTCAGGTTGCTGGTGACGGTCGACAGATCGGTGAACTTGATGCCGGAGAGGGTGTTGAAGTCGATTCCCAGCTTGGTTTCGTCCATCAGCTTGACCTCCAGCATGGTGGCCTCCACCAGCACCTGCCGGGGCCTGCGGTCGAGTTCCTTCAGCACCGCGATCACCTCCCGCAGGACACTCGCGCGATCGCGCAGGATGACCACCTCCCCATTGGCAGGCGTATTCCCTCCCGCCTCGGTCCCGTTGCTCGGAATGCCGACATCCGAGGCCGTGCCCGCGGTGAACGATCCATCGCTCGACTTGAGCGGAGCGACGAGCTTCACCGCCTCCTCGGCACTGAGGTAGTTCAGCCACACGACCTGCGTCTCCAGCGGTTCCACGGTCCCGCCAGCCTTCTTTACCTCCAACCGCTCCACCAGGTAGAAGTCGCCGCTCTTGCGGAAGGCATACCCGTTGACGCCCAGCACCGCCTGCAGGGCCTCCTCCACCGGAACGTCGAAGAGGTTCATGGTCACCTTCCCCTGGACGTCCGCTCCGGCGACGATATTCAGCCGGTATTCCAGGGCGAACGTCTTCAGCACGTCCGCCAGATCGATCTGGTCCAGGCTCATGGTCACCGACTCGTCCGATGTTCCCGCCTGCGCAAGGCCGGGCCCGGCGGGCAGCAGAGCCAGGAGCAACAGCAATCCGAATCTCCTCATCTGTTCTCCTCCGGTTTCTCCATCTCGAGCCGGTAGATCGCGAAGCGCCCCCTCAAGGTCACGGCCCGGGGTTCGATGCTCTCGACGAGGAGGCCGGACACCCGGTCCCCCGTTCGCAGCACCTCACCGGAAAGTACCGCGGTGCGTCCGCTCTTGAATTCGACCACGCCCTGCAATCGGAGTCCTTCCGCTGCCTGGCGTTCATCCTGCTCCGCCGCCTCCTCCTCCCTCGCTTCCTTCCCGGGAGCCGGAGGGGCCGGTGCCCTCACGAAGCTCTTGGCGGCAAAAGGATCCAGCAGGATCGTTCGCGGCTCCGTCGGCTCGGCCAGCACGCGCAGGTGCTTCGCTTCCGTCGAGATCCTGATGAACTCGGTGCGGATTCCAGCCGGATCCCGCCGCACGATGCCGGATTGATCCGACGATTCCTCGGGAGCGGCGGTCACCTGCTGCGGGCCGCTTGAACTGCTGGAAAAGCCCGACGCGAGACGCGGCCCCCAGACCACCGCCGCGCCGACCGCCCCCAGGAGCAGCACCGCCGCCTTGCCAGGGCTTTGCTTCAGCTCCCGAAGCAGCCTGCTCGGGTGGGCGCTCATGAGCCCTCTCCGTCCCCGCCCTCATCCACCGACCCGACGGAGTAGGAAGTCAACTCGATCTCCGCCCCCAGCACGCCCGGCCGGCCGAGGGAGTGCTCGACCGCCAGTTGGGTCACCCGCGTGTGCCGGGGCAACGACTCCGCCTGGAACAGGAACCGCACGATCTGCGCGTAGTCCCCAACGACCTTCACGGTGAGGGGATGGATCGTGAGCGACCCTTTCGGCAGCGGCGGGTCAGGCCGGATCGAGTCCGCGAGCAGTCCGCAGCCGCTGATCACGGAACTGATTTCCCGTAGCCGGTCGTCGGTGTCGAGGCGCCTTGGAACGAGGCGATCGAGGTCGGAGATCGCCACCTGGAACTCCTCCAGGTACCGCTCGAGGTCGTCCAGCCCCCGAGTGAAGTCTTCACTCTTCAGGATTTCCGCCTGAGTGGTCCTGAGCCGCCGCCCCTTTCCCTCGACCTCTGCCACGGCCGGTCGGTAGAGAAACTGCAGGAAGAGCACTCCCGCTACCGCCAGGACTCCCACGAACACGTAGTCACTGCACCGACTCCTCATCTCACGGCCCTCAACAGCTCCTCGGTGACCAGGCCGGGGGAGCGGGCAGTCATCACGAACTTGATTCTGGAGTCTCCGGAGGCCGCCTTCTCGGAAAGGACCACGTTGACGTTGTTGAGCAGCGGGTCGCGGCCCAGCCGGCTCTGAAGGTTCGCCACGTCCATGTGGTCGGGACAACGTCCCTCGATCGTCACCACGACCTCCGGCCGGGTGCTGGCGGTGTCGATGCGCATGTTGAAGTTGGTGAGGAGGGTCGTGTCGGTGCACGACGCGCCCACCGCCTCGAAGACCAGCGCGCCGCGGGCCCTGGCCAGGACGTCCTTCAAGACTCCCAGCCTGCGGGACAGATCTTCCTTTCTCCGGGTCAGCTGCTCCACCTGCGTAATGCGGCTTCGCGACTCCTCTCGCTGGCGGTTGATCACCGCCAGCCGCAGGTCAAGACCGGAGGCCTTGCGGTTGGTCGAGATCATTGCCCCCGCCATGCCGCACAGCACGGCGACCGTCATGGCCCCGCGCACGATCCACACTCGACGCCGGGATTTCCTCTCGCGGTAGTCGGGCGGCAGGAAGTCGACCTGGTCCGGGATCATCAGGAAACCTCCCGCAGAGCCAGCCCCAGGGGGACGCTCCAGGCCGCGTACTCCCGCGCCAGCCGCTCGCTCGACTCGATTCCCGAGTACGCCGGCGTGAACGGATCGGGTCTCTGGATGACCGTGTCGAGGGCAGCGGCCAGGGTTGGCACGACGCCCGGAATGTTTGCTCCCTCGCCGCAGAGGGTCAGCTCCACGCCACCCGGAGACCTTCGCGACGCGGCATGGTACCTGAGGCAGGCCGACAGTTCGGCCGAGAGGGAGTCGAGCTGCAATCGCAAGCTGCCGACGATCTGCTGCGCCAGCTCCTCGTCGTCGTCCGCCGTGCCGTCCCCCGCCCCTGACGTGACACGGATGTCCTCGCGAGACAGGTCGAGCCTCTGGCGGATCGCGTCGTACAGGTGGCCCGCTCCGATGGGGAGTTGCTTCATGAAGAGCGCCTGCTCCTCGCCGGTGATCGTCATCAGGGTCACCGATTCCCCGATATTGACGATCGCGCTGTGAGCGTCGCCATCCGAGCTCCTGCGCCGGCGACGCGTGAAGCAGCGGATCAGGGCGCAGCCCTCGGCATCGATGGCGGTCGGCTCGAGACCTGCCCATTCAAGCCACTCGACATACCGGTTGATCTGATCCAGTCCGGCCGCCAGCAGAATCAGCTCGTGCCGCCGCTCGCCCCGTTCCATCACCTCGCCCACCTCGAGATGCTGAACCAGCGGCGTGTCCCCCGGAAAGGCGTCTTCGAGTTCGAACAGCAAGGCGTCCCGAAGGGCCTGGCCCTTGATCGACTCCACTTTCACGTGGCGGAGGATCGCCTGGTCGGACGGCAGGTTGATGACCGCTCGCCGACCTCGAAACGGCGCGCTCTTCAAGGCCTGGCGTACGGCCTTCGCTGATTTCGGATCGAGCGCGTCCGGCTCCTCCGCGTCCGGCTCTTCGCGCCGCACCTCCGCGCAGGCGGCCACTCGACCCCGACCGCCCCGCCACTCGAGCTGCAAGAGGCGAACGGCGTCGGATGTGACCTCGACGCCAATCGGAGATCTCCTGGCACGCTGCCACAACATGCTCGATCCACTCCCTGCCCGGCCCGTCCCGAGGGACGACAGCCAGCTCGAGGCCTTCTACTCAAAGGGTGACCGCGCTCTCAGCCACCACACCTCCGCCACCGGTCGCTGCTTCCTCTCCGCATAGACGCGCACCCGCCTCAGGTCGCTCGAAGAAACCGCCTTGAGCGTGACCGGATCGACGACCTCCACAGTGATGCTCACCGTCCAGTCGGAGAGCTCCGTCAGGGGCGTCCTGTCGGCGTCGACTGGCGGATCCAGGACCAGGCCGTGGAAGTCGTCCAGGTCGTCGAAGTCGGCCAGGGACTCGCCCGGCTCCGGTCCGAAGTTCTGCGTGCCCGGCTCCCTGAAGGCGAGCGGCGTGATCACGCTCTCCATCGACTTGATCAACGACAACCCAACCGTCTGCTCATCCGAGTCCCCGCTCAGGTTGTTCACGGTCTCGACCCAGTAGGCCGTGGCCGTGGCCGCCAGTGCCAGGACCAGCGTTGCCAGCAGCACCTCCGCAAACGTGAAGATGCCCCGTTCTCGCCTCGCCGGCCCGGGGTGTCTGACCACCGGACTTGGAACCTCCGGAATCAGAACTCCCAGACCAGGTCGCCCTCCGAGGTGGTGGCGGATGAGTTGCATTTGAGCTCGCCGGTCTGCGGCTTGAAGACCCAGCCAGTGGTGTCGTCACCCGCCGCGGGCATGGCGGCCCCGTCGGCGATGATCATCATGGTGTCCAGGTCGTTGAACGGGTTGTTCGGAATACCAGTCTTGACGTACGGACCCAGGACGTAGAAAGGGGTTCCCAGGGCAGCCGTGGAACCGTCCTTCTTGGAAGCCAGCTCGATCTGCTCCTTGAACAACGTCGCGGTGGGAACGCCGCCGCCCACCGGATAGCCCGGGTAGACGTCAGAGTGCTGGACCTTGTAGAGGTCCGCCGCCGCGCGGAAGCTCTGGAGGTTCTGGATCGTGGCCGAGACCTTGGCGTCCTCCGTAGAAGTATTGAAGGACGGCAGGACGATTCCGGCCAGAATGCCCAGGATCACCACGACGATCAGCAACTCCACAAGCGTGAAACCGCGGTTGCCTTTTTCTGCGTACAACATCAACATTCTCCGAGTTCTGAAGAGACTTGCGTCAACATGAAGTTCCGATCCAGCGACACGGCTCCGCGCCGCAGGGCCCGGTGTGCCTGAGGATGTCATCGACCCGTTCTTCGGATCCTTCCGGATCGGAACTTGAGAAGAACCGTCCTCTGTTCTCGGACGAAGACCGATTTCCCGTCCGGATCCTGGCGAGGGTCGCGCCGGCCGGCGTCGGCCTGAAAAAAGACCCGCAACCGCCAGCCGGGTCTCAAGCTGAGATCGCCTGAAGCCGATCAGGGATTCGAGGGATCAGATCAGGTCGAGGAAATCTGATGTCGATCAGCTCCGTCACCCCAACGCTCAACGGCGCCCCCGAGACGTTGCTCCGACGCTCCGGGCCGGACGCCAGGGTGGGCCGCCTGCCAGTCCACGAGGACCAGCTCGTCAATCCCCGTCAAGCCGTGGACGGCCGGCCGCAGACCGTTCAGAACTCCGAAGCCAGCGAGCGCACCGCGGTGCGCAGGCGTCCCGAGGAAGAGGAAGACGCTTTTCCGGAACCTGAAGAAGAAGACGGATCGCCCGAAAAGGAGGAGGAGCATGCCAGGGACGAGGAACAGGAGCTGCTTGCGGCGGCTGGGGACGTTGCGAAGGAGGAGATGATCCGGCAGGCCTCCATGGCGCCAGCAGAACCATCGGCCCAGGCGGCCCGGGCGGCCCAGGAGATCATGAGGGGTCAGACGGAGCCGGGGGCGGAACTCCGGGCCGACTCGGGCGAGAGGACGAGCGAACAGGGGCTCGCCGGCGATGTCTATGGGGAGAGTTCCCGCCCGGAAGCGGACGACCATCCCCAGCTATTCGACTTCGTCGTGTAGACACACACCTCCGAGTACCCGTTTTCGGGTCACCGTCGATCGATGACGTGGTTACGATGCCGTCCGTCCGCGCACTGCCCTTGAAAGGGAGGCATCATTGAACCGCACGCTTTTTCCGCCGATCTTCTTCCTGCTGCTCCTCGGTTCCTGCACCCAGGTCACGGAACAACACTCCGTTCCCTGGGACGCGCCCGCGCTCGAGAGGTCCATCAGGGTGTTCGACACCCACAGACAGCGAGAGATCTCTTTTGGCGCCATGCTCTCGGAGCTGGCCAGGGCGGAAGTCGTCTTCCTGGGAGAGACTCATCTCGACGAGACCACGCACCGGACGGAGCTGGCCGTGTACGAGGGGCTGATCCGGAAGACCCGGGGTGGCGTGGTCCTGGCCATGGAGATGTTCGAGCGGGATGACCAGCGGGCGCTCGACCAGTACACGGCCGGGGAGATCGACGAGCGGGAGTTCGTGCACCGGGTTCAGCCCTGGTCGAACTACCGGAGCGCGTACCGGCCGATGATCGAGGCGGCGCGCCGGGAGGGGCTTCCCGTCATTGGATCGAACGTCCCAACGCGCCTGCAGCGCACGATCGCCATGGGCGGAGAGAAGGCGCTGGAGGAGCTCGACGCCGAGCAGAGGCAGCTGCTGCCGGCAGAGTTCCTGGCAAACACTGCAGAGTACTGGGCCCGGGTCGACAACGCCGTGCGCGGACACCTGCACATGATGGGCAGCGCCGCTCCCGAGGACCGGCTCTACTCCACCCAGAGCCTCTGGGACAACAGCATGGGCGAGGCTTGCGCCCTGGCTCTCCGCGACTTCCCGGGGCGGATGGTCCTGCATGTCAACGGGGGCTTTCACTCCGCCCGCTGGGATGGAACCGTGCGCCAACTCCGCCTGCGGAGGCCGGAAACCAGAATCCTGACGGTGGCGATCTCTCCCACCGGTTCCCTGGCCACCGCGGGCGCCGCCGGCGCGGAGGATCTGTCCGACTATTACATCCTGGCCGACTCCCGTTCGCGTGACGTCAACGAGGGGTTCCACGCGGTGATGGTCCCCAGCGAGCTTCGCTACCGCCTCCATGTTCCGGAAGCAGCCAGCGACGAGAACCCCGTGCCGCTCCTGATCTGGCTCTGCGACGACGGTTTCTCCGCCGATGACGGCCTGACACTCTGGAAGCAGCGGCTGGGAGAGAAGGTGGCGATCGCCTCCTTTGAACCGCCGTTCCCCGAGCAGCAGCCGGACCTGGCGGTGGGTGGCCGATGGTACTGGCCGGAAACCTTCGACGAGGACATCGGCCAGATGGACACCGGAATCGACCGGGCCTGGGGGTACCTGCTGCGAAACTACCCGATCGATCCTGAAACGGTTGTCCTGGCGGGAGAAGGGACCGGCGCCACCGTCGTCGCCGCGACGACCCTGTTCTCCGGCCGGATGTCCACGAGATCGGTGGCGGTTCGCCCCCGGCACTTCCGGAAACTGCGCGACTTCCCGCTGCCGCTGGATCTGGATGGAGAGGCAGCGGACCGTCCGGACAGAGCGCTGCTGGTCCTGGCCGGCGGCGATTCCGAGGAGTGGTGGCAGCAGGAGCTGGGGGATTACGCGAAGACCGGGCTCGCGGGCCAGTTCGCTCTCGCCTCGGAAGATCCGTGGCTCTCGTACGGACAGGTCGAGGAAGCGCTTGTCTCGAGGCTTGGCCTGCAGCAGGCACAGCTCCACCAGGACCGGCCCCGAAGTCATGTGGTACTGGAGACCGAGACGGCGAGAGGACGGCTGTGGGCGACCGTCTACGCCCTCCAGAAGACGGAACCCGGCACGGACGTGGCCATCCTCGGACCGGCCGACGGGGAGCGCGCCGAAGGCTCCGACCCGGCATCCACACCACTGCCACTGGCCATCCGGCCGGAGGACTTCGCCACCGGCGCGACCCTTCCGCTGGCCCCGGGACCGTTCGGCGGAACCACGGTGGTCGTCCTCACCGAAGGCACGGAAGAGATCGATATCCCCGCCTGGCTCGAGCTCGAGAAGAAGAACGTGCTCGGGGCGCACAGCCGATTCCACCGCCTGCGAATCGCGACTCCTTCCGGCGACACCGCTCTCGGGCAGGTGCTCGCCAGACTGGAGGCCGAAAACAGAAACAACGTCCTGATCGTCCCGGCGCTCTTCTGCGCCGATCCGGAGACGATGCGCCGGCTACTCGCCGAGGCGGCTCCGTTCGCGGAGTCGATGACCTTGCATTGGAGCCCGGGCCTGGGAGAGCGGCTGTATCGGGCCGAGTGATTCCCGCGGGCGACCGGCCTCGGGAGAGAAAAGGGCTAGAATCTCCGGGCCGTTCTGCCGATAGGCAGCGGTATGAAGATCACGCAGGCCGGCGCATCCATGATCTCGAACGCCCAGCAGAGGCTGGATCGAGCCGCGGAGAAGCTGGTAAGGAACCCGACGGATCCGCGCGAGCTGCTGGAACTGAGGTCCTCCGAGGATGAGGCCAAGGTGGCAGTGAAGTTGATCCAGGCCGGCGAGAACATGACCGACACGCTGCTCGACGTGCTAGCGTAACGGACCGCCGCTGGATCAACGACCCGGAGCACGCATGGGCGCATCGATCCTCTTCCGGATTGGATGTTGCCTGGTTCTCGTCTCGAGCGCTCCGGCCGACCAGGCGCGACTGCTCGGTCCCAGGGTGGGACCGGAGCGGGAAGCGGCCCTGCGAAAGTACGGCGGAGGCCCCGAGACCGAGAAGGGTGTCCTGGCCGGACTCGACTGGCTGGCTCGCCATCAGGAACCGGACGGAACCTGGGATGCCGACCAGTTCCCCTCCCGTTGCGAGGAAGGCGGAGACCTGTGTGACGGCATCGGCAAGGGGCAGCACGGGGAGGCGGTTCCCTGCCCTTTCGACACGCCGATGACTGCCCTGGTCGCGCTGGCCTTCCTGGGCCATAGCCATCCGCCGGACAGAGGGTTCGGCGATGCTGCGCCGTTCCGCGAAGGATCGGACGTGCCGTACACCGCGCTCTGCGTGCAGGCGCTGCTGGCGGCTCGCGAGGCCGGATTCGAATTACCGGACGACCTGGCCCCGGGAGTCGACCGGTTCTTCAGTTCGCTGGAAAACAGGGGGGGACGACTCGCGTACCTGCTCGAAGGGAGGAAGTACGGCTACACCCCCACCGCCACCAACGCCCACCTCGCCGCCGCTACGAGGTTGCTGCTGCAGGTTGGCCTCGCCGGCTCCCAGCATCGCTCGTACATGACCCTGCTCGGCAAGAGCCGGCCGCAGTGGCAGATCAGCTTCAAGACGCTCGAGATCCCGGGGCAAGGCACCCGTGAGGTGCATGTCGGGAGCCTCTCGATGTACCAGTGGTGGTACGGCACGATCGCCGCCTTTCACAAGGGAGGCGCCACCTGGACCAACTGGTACGCCGCCACGAACAAGACCCTCCTCGAGCATCAGCGCAAGCAAGGCTGCGCCAGGGAGTCCTGGGATCCACTGGGAACCTACGAACGCCAGACCGGCGGCAGGGTCTTCGCCACCGCCCTCGGCGTGCTGATGCTCGAGCAGCCGTACCGGCAGCGGCGGCTGTGAGTCGGTCCAACGTTCCCACGCAGTGAACATGTTCGTCAGGTGCTTCCCTGGCTGGCGGAATCGTGTTGATTGGAGGGCTGGGAGGCATGGGGACTCTGGATTGTGGTTGCTCCCCTCCGCTCCTGAGTCAGCGCCGGAGCCCGCGCGAGCTCACGAGATACACCGCAAAGCTGCCCAGCCAGTGGCCTCCTTCGTAATATTCGCCGGTGACCGACGCGATGCCTGCGGTGCGCATCTTGCCTGCCATGACGAGCAGCCCGCCGAGCCGGGGGTCTCCTTCCGGCAGGCCGGACGCGATCCCTTCGAGCATCCAGGCACGGGAGAGGTTGAGCCCATCCAGATGGGCCAGCTTTCCGTCCGACCGGTCGGTCACCACCGCCACCTCGAGCAGAGTCGCACTCCCATCCAGCGAGAAATCCGGCAGAAACCGCCCGAGCCAGGCCGCGAACTCCACCCGGTCGAGGACGCGGCGCATCAGGTCCGCCTCGGCCAGACAGGGGGAGAGAAACTCCTCACCCCCCGGCTCGTAGGCGAGATTGCATGCCCGGTCCTCGAGGTAGTACGACCTGGACCGCTCCACGATCAGCTCCTCCATGGCGGTGTCCCCCGTGGTCCGGGCCCAGTCCAACACCAGCCCCATCGCGAACGCCGTCTGACTGTGCTCGCCCGTTCGAATCGGATGCGAGAGTTTCGGCAGCCAGATACTGAACCGATTCGCGGCCTCCTGCTCGAGCGGAGCCAGGGCCGCCGACCATTCCCTGGCGGCCGGATCATCCCACTCATGCAGCTCCGCCGCCAGCTGCAGCAGCCATGCCAGGCCGTACGGGCGTTCAAAGCTCCCCCGCCCCTCTCCCGCGAAGTAGGCCACCTCCTGCTCGATGTTCTCCGGCGTCAAGCTTCGGCCGAGCGCCTCGCGGGCCCGGCCGGTGAACTCCGCGTCCGGAAAGGTCCGGCAGAGCCTCGCCAGCAGCCAGTGGCCATGGACCGCGGAGTGCCAGTCGAAACACCCGTAGAAGGCCGGCGTCAATTGCCTCGGGGCGAGGGCGTCCGCGTCGCTCCGCATCACGTGGCCGATCTTGTTCGGATACTCCTGTCCGACGCACTCCAGCGCGAGATCGACGAACCGTTTGGCCGAACCCAGATCGAATTCGGAAGAGTGGCTGCCGAGCAGGGCCAACATCATCAACGAGCCAAGCATTTCACTCACCTTCCAGAGCTCTCCAGCAGTACCAGGCCGCGACCGACCGATACGGACGAAAACGCTCGCCCAGTGGCAGCAGTTCTCCCGGCTTCGGGAGTTCCTCCAGGCCATACAGCTTCTGATAACCCTTGCGCACGCCGTAGTCGAGAACCGGCCAGACATCCAGCCGGCGGAGCTGGAACATCAGGAACATCTCCGCGGTCCACGGGCCGATGCCCCGCACCGCCACCAGCCGCTTCACGATCGACGCGTCATCGAGCCGGGCGATTCCGTCCAGACGAACCGAACCGTCCCGCACCCTGGTGGCGAGATCGATCACCGAGCGGACCTTGTTCTCCGACAGACCGGATGCGCGCATCTTCCCGGGGCGAAGTAGAAGGACCCCGTCCGCGGTCACATCTCCGCCCATGAGCGCCTCGAAGCGGCCATGGATTTTCTCCGCCGCGGCGGTCGCGAGCTGTTGGAATGCGATCGACCGGGCCAGGAACGCGAAGTGACTCCAACGCGGCCTGGATGGGAGCCGGCAGGGGGCCCGCTCCCGGACCAGCCCGGCCATGACGCGGTCCTTCCGCGCGAGCTCCTGGACGGCGTGCCACATCGGAACCCTGGGCATCACTCTCCTCCGCGGATCCAGCGCTCAGGAAACCCGCGTGACCTCCCGAGCCTCTTCCGCGGACCCGCCGCCACGCAGCTTCACATCCTCCACGGCACCAGGCCCTTCCGGGCCGGGAGGGAGGTCCCGCTTCGGGTCGCGGCGCCCGCCAAACCACTGCCGGTACTTGGTTCGCAGCAACTGGTCGAGCTGGGTGGTCTCATGCCCCGTGAGCAGGCTCCTGATCAGGCCGAGTATCCGCCAGGGGCGGGTCAGGTACGCCGTGGAGTAGAACGCGAGCAGGAGCAGATACTGGGTGAAAATCAGCTGGCGAGTGCTCAGCGCGGGACTGAAAGTCCTGCTGGAGAGCCCCGATCTGGCGAGGGCCAGGTAGTAGTAATCCTCGGTCACCTCGAGCTTCCCCTGCGCCCTCATTTCCTCGAAGTCGCTGCTGCCCGGATACGGAGCGAAGATCATCACCGCCGCGTCCTGGCAACCGGCGAGCGCCGCCTTGAACAGAAACTCGAGCGAGCGCCGGATGTCGCGCCAGCGCTCCTTCGGATGGCCGATGATGATATTGACCCGGGTCACGATCCTGGTTCTTCTGGCCGCCCGAATGCAATCCAGCATGCGCGGCAGCAGGACCTGCTTGCGGATCAACTGCAGCATCCGTTTCGAGCCGTTTTCCGGCGCGTACGTGATGTTCCTGCAGCCGGTGGCGTAGAGGCGCCGGAGCACATCTTCGTCCAGAGCCTCGGTTCTGGTTCCGGTCGGAAGCTGCCAGGTCAGGTCGAGCCTCTCCTTCTCCAGCAGGTCGCAGAATTCGATGATCCAGCTCTTCTTCACGATCGCGGTCAGATCGCAGAAGTTCACGTTGTTGACCCCGTACCGCTCCACGTACGACTTGATTTCGTCCACCACGTCGGCGGGATCGCGGCAGACATAGCGGGTCGTCCACATGTTCGGGGAGGAGCAGAACGTGCATTGGTAGGGGCAGCCGCGCGTCGCGAGAATCGGAATCGACCGGCCCCGGTGGACTCCAAAGGAGTCCGCGCTCGCCATGTACCGGTCGACCGGGAAGTACTCCCAGGCCGGCCTCGGCAGTTCGCTCAGGTCCAGCCGGCGGCGGGAGAGCTGGACCGCTCCGGCCTTGCTCGAAGGGGTGGCGACTCCCTCCAGATCATCGAGACCCTCACCAGACCGCAACCGACTGACCACCTCGAGCATGGTGGCCTCTCCCTCGCCCAGCACGCAGCAGTCGACCGCGTCCGACTCCTTGAAAACCCAGTGCCAGAACGCGGTCGCGTTCTCCCCCCCGAGGACGACGCGCAGGTCGGGCAGCCGCTCCTTGGCCAGCTCGGCGATCTGCCTGACGGTGGGCCACTCGTGGAGGAACATGTGGGAGATGCCGAGGATCTCCGTCCCGGGGTCCAACCGGGCGACGATCTCCTCCGGCGAAAGACCGCTCCTCCAGAGCTTCCCGATCGGACTCTGGACCACCTCACCCCGGTCGATTCCATCCCCCGGCGCGTCGATCACCTGCAGGGTGTGCCCCGCGTCGCGGAGAACCGCCGCCACGTATGCCAGGCCCACCGGGAGGATGGCCCCGTAGGAGCTCAGGCTGCGCTTCATCTGCAGGACCGGTGGTCGGACCAGGGCGATGCACGCCGGGCGTTCGAACGAGATCATGCCTACCTACACAGAACCGCATCCGCCTCGGGGAACCGGCGACGACAATAACCGGAAGACTGCCTCAACTCCGCTCGATAGCTCACTCTACGGCGGAGGTCCCGACAATACGACCCGGTTGGGTTCTTTTTCCTGTTCGGTCCGCCCGATAACCCTTGAGCGTTCCGGGCTGGCTGACGTAGTAGGGGAGGAAGCGCCCAGTCCTCCGGTCAGGCCTTCGGCGGGCTTTTCTTGATGCCGGCCCTGGAGCGGCGTGTCATATACGGAATCATGACTGCAGGACGAACCGACACGACCCGACCCCGAACGATGCCCGCGCCTGTCGCGCGGCCCGGATTCGATCCCGGCCCGTGGCGGCAGGAGTTGCGGGCCTTCCTGGTCAAGATGGGCGCTGGCGACGAGTTGGACGACCTGATCCAGGAGGTCTTCCTGCGGTCGGTCCGGCGCCCTCCCAGCGGCGCTCCCCGCGCATACCTCTACCGGGTGGCGCTGAATCTGCTGCGAGATCGGAGCCGGCACCTTGGCCGCACCGAGCGGGCGCTCCAGGGATTGGCCCGGATCGAGCGGCCGGCCGTCACCTGTCCGGCCGAGACGATCGCGGCGCGCGATCTCGTCGAGAGGGCGTGGAGGATCATTGCCCGGCTGCCGGATCAGCAGCGGGCGGCGCTGATCCTCAGGATCGATCGGCAGTTCACGTACCGGGAGTCCGCCAGCATGCTCGGATGCAGCGAGGCGACGGTGCGCCAGCATTTCTACCTCGGCATGAAGGCCCTGAGAGCCGTGCTCGCCGGAGGCGGTGATGAGTGATCAAGTCCAGGACGGATGTCCGGAATTCGACGAGAGGCTGATGGACCTGGCGGTCCAGCCGGTCGCTGATCCGCTGCTCGAAGCCCATCTTGCGATCTGCGAGCGGTGCCGGCATGCTCACGAGCAATACCTCGACACGGCCCGTGTGGTCAGCGCGGCCTTCACCCTCGGGCCGCCGCCCGCGCGGCGGCGGAGCCTCCGCCCGGTGGTCCATGCCCTGGCGGCCACCATCCTCGCCGCCGCTGGAGTGCTGCTGGCCGCGTCGTTCAAGCCCCTGGAAGAGCAGTCGAGTATGAGCGTCCACCCCGAGGAAGGGACGACAGTACACCTGCGCGGCCCCGGCAGAGCGGTGATCGAATCAGGAACATCCACCTTCGTCATCCGGGACCCCGAGATGGTGGTGGAGACCCCGGCAGGCCTGATCAGTTGCGACAACTGCGAGTTCACCGTCCAGGTGGAGGAGTGCGAGGGTTGCATGCCAGTTGTCCGGTACGCCTGTGAACCGGAACCGATGTGCGTCACGCTGTTCGTGGCGGCCGGTCTCGTCGGCGGCGACTTCGAAGATCAGCGCACCGCCATGGGTCCAGGGGAGACCCTGACCTGGTCGATACCAGGGAGACCGTTCCAGACCTTCGGTCCGACGCCGTGACACCTTCTCAATGCCATCGCCGGTGGTATGCCCGGCCAACCCGCTAGGATGCTCCGATGACTGCCATGATCATGACTCTCGTCCTGCTGTTCGGAGTCTCGTCCGCTTGCCCGGCGCGGAACGCGCAGGAGGCTCCCAAACTCAAGGTAGAGGAGAGCCATGTCCAGCTCGGGACGATCTTCGAGGGCAGCCGCACCTCCCATGTGTTCAAGCTGGAGAATGTCGGTTCGGCGGCGCTGACCCTTCGCCGCATCAAGAGTCATTGCCGCTGCGCCACCTCCACCCTGAAGATCGCCTCGGCAAAGGAAGAGATCACGCCCGACTTGACCGGTGCCTTTTCCGCCGACTCCCTTCCCTCGATCGCGCCCGGCGCAGCCGCCGAACTCCACATGACCCTCAACACCGAGGGCTTCCTGGCGCACGAGTACAGGAAGACCCTGAGGATCATCTCCAATGATCCGGACGTCCCGGAGTTCGAGCTCGTCATCTACTTCACTGTGGAGCTCCCGGCCACGGCGGACCCGAAGCGTCTCGATTTCGGGACGATTCCGAGGGGCCAGACCAGCACGCTGTCGACCACGCTGACCATCCATGAAGACAAGAAGTTCTCGTTCGTCGGCGCAGCCATCATGGATGGCATGACCGCCGACCTGGAGGCACTCGAGGTGGGCGACGCTCCGCGCGCCTGGCTGCTCACGGTCACGGCGACGGCAAGCCTGCCCGTAGGGAAGTTCATCGCCCCGATCAAGGTCACCACCGACGACCCCGAGATCAAGGAGATCCAGCTCCAGGCGTACGGCGAAGTGCTCTCGCCTCTCAGATTCACACCCGGTGACGGCGAGGAGAGGGTGCTCGTGATCGGCGCGGTGGAGCCGACGCAGGGCGCCACCAAGACGATCACTGTCGAGAACATCGAGCCGGAGAAACCGCTGGCCATCACCGAGGTGAAGATCGAAGGGATGCGGGAAGGCCAGGCAGAGGCAAGGTTGCGGACCATCAAGGAAGGCGTGTCGTACGAGATCGACGTCAGCATCCTGCCCGGCCAGAAGCCCAGGCCGTTCACGGGGAACGTGGTCGTCTTTGGTGAAGGGCTGGAGAAGGACGGTCACAGGATCCGCTTCCGCGGCGTCCTGAGATGACGCAGGCCGGAGTGGGTCCTCGACTCTCCGGGTAGTCGTTCGGGCATTCCCACGCGGTTGGTGGAGAAGCTCGACCCGGATGAAGAAAACGCCACTCAGGCCCGCCGCCGCCAGCCAAGAGGTCTGGGTGAATCCCTGGCCGGTCGGCGCTTTGGGTCGGCAGGAAGAGAGCAAGCTCCGTGCCGCCAGGCGGCCCGTGCCGAACTGCCGGCAGGACGCTTACCTGCCTCCACAACCCGGTGGGGACTGCTTCGATTCGCGCTTACCGCGAAGCAAGCCGGTGCCTCATTTCGCAGCACCCCCGAACAATCACCGGGTGTGATCATGCGGGCTGGAATCGTCCGAGCAGCTTCCTCGAGACCGGCTCGAACCAGCCGAGCAACCAGCCCTTCAGCGGCGTGGACAGCAGCCAGCTCATGGACAGGAGGGCGATGAAACCCCCTCCCACCAGATTGTCCGTCAGCCAATGGGCCCCGGCGATCATGCGGGGGAGAGAGAAGGCCACTGCCATGACCGCGTACAGAATGCCCCAGCGTCTCCCGCCGTAGAACCAGAGGAAGACGTTCAGCATCATCAAGCACATGCTGTGATCACCCGGAAACGACTTCTTCGACCCATCCTTCGCGGCGATCCAGGTCACTTGCTCCGAAACCCTGATCGCGGAGTCGATGACCCGAGTGGGGCTTTCCCGATCGATCTGGAAGACGTCCATATCCGCGAACTTGCGGACCGCCAGGATGACCAACAGGATCATGACCGTCGCCGCGGAGCGGCGCACGAACCGGCTGCGACGCCCCTCGGTGACGAAGCACCAGAGCAAGATCACGGTCAGAATGAACGGCACCAGGTCGAACTTGCGATTGTTGGTGACCGCCACCGTGATCTGCCACCACCTGGGTCCGTCCAGGCTCCCGTTCAGCACCCCGAAAACCGAGCGGTCAAGCCCGTCCCAGAGAGACCTCGTGGGTGCGTAGATCCACGATCCGAGCAGCAGGACCGCCCCCAGGTTGCAGATGAGGAGCGCCGACACGCTCCAGCGCCTGCGCGCGTCGTCGGGAGTCTGCCGCTTCAGGGAGGGAGGTTCCTGAGTCTCCATGGAAGGCGGACAGTATGAGCGCCACGCCGGGGATTCAAGTGCGGTCGATCAGAACCCGTACTCGTCCCAGCGCCGGTCCACCAGGCCGCGAATCTCCTCGCTCATCTCCAGGATCGGCGGAAAGTCCCGAACCGGCTGCGCCCCGTCACCGCCGCTCGACAGCTTCGCCGTGGCATCGAAGCCGATTCCGCCGCCGTCCCGCAGGAGGTCCCGGCCTGGATCGGTATTCGCGCACAGATGAAACAGGACGTCGTCCAGATCGTCCGTGTTCACCCGCATCCCAACCGCGATCACCATTTCGGAAGCCGCTCTCCGGGGCCGCTTCAGGACGGCCTGGAGCGCCTCCCGTCCCGGGGAAACTCCGCGTCCTTCCACCCCCACCACGAGCAACCTCCCACCAGCGACCTCAGGTACGCTCACTGAGGCGATACCGGCCTTGCCGAGCAGCTGGTCCGAGATGAAGCCGCGGTCGTCCTCCGTCAAAACCCGGTATTCCGGGCCGGGAGTGAGCGGGATTCCTGAAAGCTCCTCGCCGGGTACCTTGCGCGTGGCATCGAACCCGAGCTTCGATCCGGCCCCCAGCCTCGGAGCGGCATGATCCAGAATGTCCAGCGGCCCGTTGATCCGCTCCAGATCCCGGCCGAAGTGGCACCGCTCGAAGACCGCCTTCAGGACCTGATCCTGGTCGTGAACGTCCACGTCTCCGTCCACCACGACGATGTACTTGGTCCAGGCCATCTGCCCCGCTCCCCAGAGCGACATCATCACCCGCCGGCCCTGGAGCGGATACTCCTTCCGGATCCTCACGAAGACGAAGTTGTGGAAGCAGCCGAACATCGGCAGGTGATAATCCTCGATATCCGGCGTCATGAGCCGCAGCGGTGGCAGGAAGATCCTCTCCGTGGCCTTGCCCAGGTAGTAGTCCTCCTGAGGCGGCAGTCCGACCACCGTGGCGGGGAAGATTGCCTGCTTCCTCCGCGTCACCGCCGTGACCTCCACGAGCGGGTAGCGGTCGGGCAGGGAGTAGAACCCCGTGTGGTCCCCGAACGGCCCCTCGAACACCGCCCCCGGCCCGATTCCGTCAGAGCACACCCGCGGGTCGTACCCCGGCATTCCGCACTCGTGGCTCACGTACCCTTCGATGACCAGCTCGCTGTTGGCCGGCACGCGGATCGGCACTGTCTTCGCAGGAACCAGAGGAATGCCACGGCCGTTCAGAAACCCGGCCATCAGCAACTCGCTCACGCGCGGAGGGAGCGGCGCGGTGGCGGCATACGGCAGGACCGGCTCTCCGCCGAAGCAGATGGCCACCGGCATTCTCTCGCCCCGGGCCTTGAACGAACGCCAGTGCGCGGCGCCATCGTGATGCATGTGCCAGTGCATGACGAGGTGACGCGGGCCCACCAACTGGAGGCGATACATGCCGATGTTGTGCGACGGCGGACGCTCGAGCCCCTGGTCCTCCGCCCGGATGGTGTGCACCCCGGCGAACGTGATGTAGCGCCCCTCCCCCTCCCGGGTCCCGGCCTGCTCGGCGGTCAGTCCAAAACCGACCGCCAGCGGATCGCCGTCCAATGGCCAGCACTTGATCAGCGGCAGGCGCCGGAGGTCGACCTCTCCCCGGGATGCCAGATGCACGACCTCCTGGCAGATGCCACGGCGGACGGCGCGGGGAGGGACCCGCAGGAGCGGCAGGAACTCCCGTGCCCGGCCGAGCAGATCCCACAGGCTCGCAGGAGGCGCCGCCTGAAGCAACGACGCGATCCTGGAGGCGACCTGCTGAAACCCACCCTCCTGG
>JAZDLC010000296.1:0-6528 GCA_043802345.1 Planctomycetota bacterium
ATCCCCTCGATCTGGTATTCCACCGGATCCTCGGCGGTGATGATCTTGACGTCCGGGCGGTTCAGCTCCTTCAGCGCCGCGTAGAGCGAGGTGGTCTTGCCGGAGCCGGTCGGCCCGGTGACCAGGAAGATCCCGTTCGGACGCCGGATGATCTTCCGGAAGCGGTCATTGTCGGCGGGATCGAAGCCGAGTTCCTCCAGGGACACCAGGCCCCGCTGCTTGTCGAGCAGACGCATCACCATGGTTTCGCCGTGATTTCCCGGCAGCACCGAGGCGCGGATGTCCAGATCCCTCCCCGCGACCTGGGCACTGATCCTCCCGTCCTGGGGCTTGCGCTTCTCCGCGATGTCCATGCCGGCCATGATCTTCAGCCGCGACATGAGCGGGGCCGGAAGGTGGACCGGGTGGGTGGTCCTTTCCAGGAGCACGCCGTCGACCCGGTAGCGGATCCGGACACGATCCGCGAACGGCTCCACATGGATGTCGGAAGCCCGCTCTCCCAGGGCGGTCTCGATCATCTTCTGAACCAGCCGGATGATCGGCGCGTCGTCCGCGGCGTCCTGGGGGGCGCCGCCGGCGAGAGTCTCCAGATCGGCCCCCGCTCCCCCCACGCCGTAGTGCTCGCGGATCTTCGCCCGCAGCGCCGTGGACGAGGCCACGGCCGCGCTGAGCTCCCGATTGAGCAGGAAACCGAGGTTGTCCAGCTCGAAGACGCGCAGCGGGTCGTCGATGGCGACCATCAGCTTCCCGTTCTTCTCCATCAGCGGCAGGAACCGGTGCTCCTCCACCAGCTCCCTCGAGACCATCCCGATGACCTGTGCCGAGATCTTCCCCCTGGTCAGATCGATGTACGGCAGCCGGGCCTGGCTGGCGAGGGCCCTGGCGACCTGCTCCTCCTGGACCAGCCCCAGGAGCACGAGGGCCTCTCCGACCCGTAGCTTCTTGTTCTTCTGGTAGTTGAGGGCCTTTGCGACGGCCTTTTCGTCGGCGGCACCCATTTCGATCAGGATCTGGCCGAGCAGCTTGCGGGTCATTGGGCGGTGCAGGACCTCTCCGGAGAAACGGGCGTGGGAGCGACGTTTTACCTCCCGGGAGGAGGGAGTGTAACGGTCCGGGATGAGACTGTCATTCACCCAAACCGGACGATTCCCGAACCTGACTGATGAAAGCAGCCGCGAGAAACTCTAGTCTGCGCGGCGTATGTGCATGCGGATCGTAATCCTGCTCTGCCTGGCAGTGACAGGAGGCTGTGCCTCTTGCCCCGACGGCCCCGATCTGGCCACGCCTGAGCGGACCATTCGCACCTTTCAGAGGGCGTTCGCCTGTGACATGAGGGAGATCGAGTTCCGCTGCCTCTCCGATGGAGCCAAGGCCGGCTTCAGCCACCTCGCGGGCTACTCCATCGGCCGTGACGTATTTCGGCAGCAGCGCCAGATGGACGTCCTGCTGATGAAGATGGATCTGGCCGACCTCTCCGAGAGGACCAGCGTGTCGTATGACGAGGATGGGAACACGGCCATCGCGCGAATCGACACGGGCGAGGGCGAGGTCGAAGTGCTGCTGGTCAACGAACCGGAGTACCGGCTGTTCCACCCGGACGGCACCATCACCCATGAATTCGCGAATCGGGTTTCGGCCCGATTCGGGCCCCGCAATCAGGTCGTCGTATTGATCGGCGACGAGGATCTGGGGGATGTCGAGAGGAAACCGATTCAGCGGGTGGAGATTCGACCCCGCTGGGTCATTGCAGGCCTGCCCGGGCTTCCCGAAGCCCAGGAGGCGAGTCAACAGAGGAACGCTCCCTAGACGATTCACCAACCCGGGAGCATGAAACGAGGATGATCATGGCAGAGAAGATGGTATACGCCTTTGTGGGCGGCAAGGCCGAGGGTGACGCGTCGATGAAGGCGGCGCTGGGAGGGAAGGGGGCGAACCTGGCGGAAATGACCAACCTGGGCATCCCCGTCCCGCCGGGCTTCACGATCACGACGGACGCATGCAACTACTACTCGAAGCACAAGACCTGGCCCAAGACGCTGGAAGGAGAGATCCGGGATGCTCTCGACCGGCTCGAGAAGCACTTCGGCAAGCGTCTGGGAGATCCGTCCGATCTGCTGCTGGTCTCGGTGCGGTCCGGCGCCGCGGTCTCGATGCCGGGAATGATGGACACCGTCCTGAATCTCGGTCTGACCCGGGAAGCAACCATCGGCCTGGCGGAGAAGAGCGGCAACGCGCGCTTCGCGTGGGACTCGTACCGGCGCTTCATCAACATGTTCGGGGACGTGGTCTGCGGCGTCGGTCACGAGAGGTTCGAGGAGGCCATGTCGGCCCTCAAGAAGGAACATGGCGCGGCGCTCGACACCGACCTGGACGCCGAGGCTCTCGAGGAGCTGTGCGACCGCTACCTCAAGATCTTCGAGGACCACACCGGAACGAAGTTCCCCAACGACCCGATGGAGCAGTTGAAGCGCTCCATCAATGCGGTGTTCGACTCCTGGGACAACGAGCGCGCCGTGACCTACCGGCGGCTGAACGACATTCATGGATTGCGCGGGACGGCCGTGAACATCCAGACAATGGTCTTCGGCAACTACGGTGAGGGCTCCGGCACCGGGGTCTGCTTCACCCGTGACCCCGCCACCGGCGAGAACAAGTTCTACGGCGAGTTCCTGCCCAACGCCCAGGGCGAGGACGTGGTCGCCGGCATCCGCACCCCCCGGCCGATCGACCAGGTGGACAAGGACATCCCCGGCACCTACGACAAGCTGATCGCCATCAAGCATCAGCTCGAGGAACACTACACCGACATGCAGGACATCGAGTTCACCGTCCAGGAGGGTGAGCTGTTCATGCTGCAGACGCGGACCGGCAAGCGGACCGCCCAGGCCGCCGTGCGGTGCGCCGTGGAGATGGTCGCCGAGAAGCTGATCACGAAGGAGAAGGCGGTGCTCAGGGTCGAGGCGAAGGCGCTCGACCAGCTACTGCATCCCGATTTCGATCCCAAGGCGAAGAAGAACGAGATCGGCCAGGGCCTGCCGGCCTCACCCGGCGCAGCTTCGGGCCAGATCTACTTCTTCGCGGCGGACGCGGAGGCGGCGAAGGAGCGCGGCGAGGCGGTCATCCTCGTCCGGAACGAGACCTCCCCCGAGGACATCGGCGGCATGCACGCCTCGAAGGGGATCCTGACCGCCAGGGGCGGCATGACCTCTCACGCGGCCGTCGTGGCCCGCGGGATGGGAACCTGCTGCGTGGCGGGATGCGACAGCATCTCGATCGACTACAAGACCCGCACGATGACCGCCTCGGGCGTGAACCTGAAGGAAGGGGACTGGATCTCGCTGGACGGGTCCCTGGGCAAGGTCTACGAGGGGAAGATCGCCACGGTCGATCCCCAGTTTTCCGCGGAGTTCGGCACGCTGATGGGCTGGGCGGACGAGCGGCGCCGGATGAGGGTGCGCACCAACGCCGACACTCCCAAGGACTGCGAGGTGGCCAGGAAGTTCGGCGCCGAGGGCATCGGACTCACCCGCACCGAGCACATGTTCTTCGAGGGTGACCGGATCATTGCGGTGCGCCAGATGATCCTGGCCGCCACGATGGAGGAGCGGCGGGAAGCGCTGGCGAAGCTGCTCCCCCACCAGCGGAGCGACTTCATCGGCATCTTCACCGCCATGGACGGCCTGCCGGTGACCATCCGCCTGCTCGACCCGCCGCTGCACGAGTTCCTGCCGATGACGCCTGAGTCGCAGGACGAGATGGCGATGACCATGAAGGTCGATCGCAGCGTCATCGCGAAGAAGGTCGAGGAACTCCATGAGATCAATCCGATGCTCGGCCACCGGGGCTGCCGGCTCGGCCTGACCCATCCCGAGATCTACGAGATGCAGGTCCGCGCCATCGTCGAGGCGGCCGCGCACTGCGCGAAGCAAGGCGTCAAGGTGGCGCCGGAGATCATGCACCCGCTGGTCGGCGTCCAGGAGGAGCTGACGCAACTGCGGGCCATGACAGAGCGGGTCATCGCCGAGGTGCGCAAGGAGACCGGCTTCGAGGGCAAGATCCTGATCGGCACGATGATCGAGATTCCCCGCGCCGCCCTGACCGCCGACCAGGTCGCGCAGGATGCCGACTTCTTCTCCTTCGGCACCAACGACCTGACGCAGATGACCTACGGCTTCTCCCGGGACGACACCGGTCCGATCCTGCTGCACTACCAGAAGACCGGCATCCTCGAGAGCGATCCCTTCGCCAGCCTCGATGTGGAAGGCGTGGGCGTCCTGGTCCGCACCGCCGTGGAACTGGGCCGCGCCACCAAGCCCGGCCTGAAATGCGGTATTTGCGGCGAGCATGGCGGCGATCCGGCCTCGATCGACTTCTGCGAGTCGGTCGGCCTCGACTACGTGTCGTGCTCCCCGTATCGCGTTCCGATCGCCCGGCTGGCGGCAGCCCAGGCCAGCATCAGGGCCGAGGCCGAGTAGCAGCCTGGAGGAATGAGCGCCGGCGAAGAGAGCCGGCGTGATTCACTCATTACGAAGGACACGAAGGGACCCCTCTGGGCGCCCTTCGTGTCCTTCGTAATGAGTGATTCTCGGTCTACCCGCCCCTCAGGCCTTCTCCACCACCGCTCCGTCTCCCCACGCGCAGATCCGGTTTCCCCCCAGATTCGCCGCTGTCCGCATCGCCCGGAGCGCTCGCTCCAGGAACTCCTCCACCGAATCGAACTCTTCGCTCGGCAGGGCCGCGATGCCGACCGACGCGCGGACCTGGATCTCCTCCCCGTTGGCGTACACCGACCGGGAGCAGACCTGCTGAAAGACCCTGTCCGCCATCAAGCGTGCCCCTGAGAGACTGGTGCTCGGCAGAAGCAGCATGAAGCGCGCCTCGTCCACGCGACCCGCGCAGTCAACGTCCCTGGACTCGCACAGGAAGATCCCCGCCACCTCCAACAGCATCTCGTGTGCCACCGATTTCCCGTGCGTCCGCACCGTATCGGCGAAGTTCTCCACCTCCACCAGCAGGACCGAAAGCGGCTGGCCATACCGGCGCGCCTTCTTGAACTCCTCCTCCAGCCTCATGGTGATGAAGGCCTTGTGGTGCAGGCCGGTGAGTGGGTCGGAGATCCTGGTGGTGATCGGGTCGTTCCTCGAGGAGGAGCTCTTGAGCAGCTCCTTGAGGAAGCGGTCACTGGTCCCCGGCGACCCGGAGAGAACCGAATCGACCTGCTCGGTCTCCTGCACGCTGGCCAGCGGGATCTCCTCCAGGTCCTCCGGCAGCAGCGGTTGGCTCAGAACCAGGTCCACCCCATCCGCCCGGGCCCTTCCCCTGCCGTACTTGTCCTCCTCCTCGAGAATCAGCACCACCGGAAAGGTCTTCGGCTGGGCATAGTCCCGAGCCTGGCGGCACAGCTCGAATCCGGAAATGCCGGGAAGGACTCCATCAGCCACCAGCAGATCTGGAAGCTGCTCCCGGACCTGATTCAGGGCATCCCGCCCACTCTCCACGGCAGTGACGGCATAGCCGCGATCCTCCAGGAAGCCGCACATGGCAGCCCTCTCCTCTGGATCGAATCGGGCCACAATCGCTCGCTTGGTCTCGGACATGGGTTCAGCTCCCTGGGAGGTACAGGCACTCCACTCGGGGGTCTTATCGACCACTTCCAGACCCGACTTGAGAGAAAATGGAATTCCCTGTTCCCCGAGTCGGCTCGCTCACTCGTCCCCAAGCTGGGCCATGACGTCGTCAGGGATGTCCAAATTGGAGAACGAGGTCTGGACGTCGTCATGTTCCTCGAAGGCGTCCAGCAGCTTCAGGATCTTGCGCGCGTTCTCGAGATCAAGGGAAACCACATTCTTCGGCGACATGGTCAGTTCTGCCCGCTCCACGTGGTAGCCCGCCTCCCGGAGCCCCTTGTGCAGGGTGTTCAGCACCGTGGGATCTCCCAGCACCGCGTACTCGGTCGACTCCAGGCGAAGGTCATCCGCCCCCAGTTCCATGATCTGCTCGGTCAATTCGTCCTCGTCGACCCCCTCGGACCGGATCGCCACCAGCGACCGCGCATCGAACATCCAGACCACGGAGTTGCTCTCGGCCAGCCGTCCGCCATTCCTCTCCAGGATCTGCCGCATTTCCGGCGCCGTGCGGTTCCGGTTGTCGGTGATGCAATCGATGATCATCGCCACACCCCCGGGGCCATACGCTTCGTAGCGAACCTCTTCCAGCGACTGTCCTCCCAGTTCGCCGGTCCCCTTCTTGATCGCCCGCTCGATCTTGTCCTTCGGCATGTTGTCGGCGCGGGCCTTGTCGATCGCCAGGGTCAGCCTGGCGTTCATGGTGGGATCGCCTCCTCCCAGGCGGGCCGCCGACATGATCAGCTTGGCGTGCTTGGAAAAGGCCACACCCTTCTTGGCGTCCACGGCGGACTTGCGATGCCGGATGTTTGCTGAGTGTGAGTGTCCTGCCATGATTCCAATGATCCCGGGGGGAATGATCCCCTGACAAAGAACTCGGGCCGACGGGACAGATTACCATCCC
>JAZDLC010000297.1:0-2256 GCA_043802345.1 Planctomycetota bacterium
GAACTGGCCTCATTCGAGCGTTTTTCGGACGCACACCTCTCGTTCCTCGAGCAGCTGATGGAATCGATCGGCATCGTCCTCAACACGATCGAGGCGAACATGCGGACCGAGGAGCTGCTCAAGCAGTCCCAATCGATGGCCGAGGAGCTGCAGAGCCAGCAGGAGGAGCTGCAGCAGACGAACGAGGAGCTCGAGGAGAAGGCGCGCCTCCTCTCCGAGCAGAAGACGGAAGTCGAGCGGAAGAACCAGGAGGTCGAACAGGCGCGGCTCGCGCTGGAGGAGAAGGCGGAGCAACTCGCCCTCACATCGAAGTACAAGTCGGAGTTCCTCTCCAACATGTCCCACGAGCTGCGGACGCCTCTGAACAGCCTTCTCATCCTCTCGCAGCAGCTCGCCGAGAACCCCTCGAAGAACCTCACCCCGCAGCAGATGGAGTTCGCCGGCACCATCAACAGCTCCGGCAACGACCTGCTGTCGCTGATCAACGACATCCTGGACCTGTCCAAGATCGAGTCGGGGACTGTGACCCTCGACATGGCCGACGTGCCGCTCGCCGGCGTCCGCGACGACGTGGAGCGCAACTTCCGCCACGTCGCCGAAGCCAAGCATCTCGATTTCGAGATCCTGGCGGGGGCTGGGCTGCCCGCGGCGATCTACACGGACGGAAAGCGTCTTCAGCAGGTCCTGAAGAACCTGCTCTCCAACGCCTTCAAGTTCACGAACAAGGGGCGGGTAACCCTCACGATGGCGCCCGCGGCCGGTGGCTGGAGCTTCGTCAACGAGAGCCTCAACCGGGCGAAGCAGGTCATCGCCTTCTCGGTGGCCGATACCGGCATCGGCATCCCGGTGGAGAAGCAGAGGATCGTCTTCGAGGCGTTCCAGCAGGCCGACGGCACCACCGCCCGCCGGTACGGCGGCACCGGCCTCGGCCTCGCCATCAGCCGTGAGATCGCCGTCATGCTCGGCGGAGAGATCACGCTGGTCAGCACGCCGGACAAGGGAAGCACCTTCACGTTCTACCTGCCGGCGCACGGCACGCCTCCCGAGAGGGTCCTCCGCGGGACCCGGCCCGGACCCGATCCGGTCGCCGGCCCGTGGAACACGGCGCAGCCGGCACCCCCGGAGCTCCGTCCGATCCCCGCCCCTCCCACCCGAGAGCCGCGGGGGGGGGAGAAGACCGTCCACCAGACGGAGGTGGCCGACGACATGGGGAGCCTGAGCCCAGGCGACCGAGTCCTACTGATCGTGGAGGACGATGCCAAGTTCGCGAAGACACTCCTCGCCATGGCGAGGGAAAAGGGGTTCAAGGGTGTTGTAACCCTCCGGGGCGAGCCGGCGATCTCCCTGGCCAGGCAGATCCAGCCCGAGGCGATCACGCTGGACATCAACCTGCCGGACGTCGACGGATGGACGGTCCTCGACCGGCTCAAGTCGAATATCCAGACGCGCCACATCCCCGTGCACATCATCACCGTGGAGGAGGAGCGCCTGCGCGGCCTCCAGCACGGCGCCATCGAGTACATCCTGAAGCCCGCCAGCAAGGCGTCGATCACGAAGGCGCTGGGCAAGATCACCGAGTACCGGGGGAGGCCGAAGAGGCTGCTGGTGGTGGAAGACGACGAAACCGAGCGGAAGAATGTCATCGGCCTTCTCGGCGACGGCGACATCGAGATCACCGCCGTCTCCACCGGTGAGAAGGCCCTGGAGACGCTGCGATCGGGGCATTTCGACTGCATGGTTCTGGACCTGGCGCTGCCCGGCATCTCCGGATTCGATGTCCTCCGTGAAATCAGCACGGAACAGGAGATGGCCGACATGCCGGTGATCATCTACACGGGGGCATCGCTGACGCCGGATGAGACGAAGCGTCTGGAGAAGTACGCACGGTCCGTCATCGTCAAGGACGTCCATTCCCCCGAGCGGCTCCTGGACGAGACGGCTCTATTCCTGCACCGGATGACCTCCTCGCTGCCGGACGAGAAGCGGAAGATGCTCGAGAAGCTGTACCAGCCGGAAACGGCGCTGGCCGGGAAGAAGATCCTGATCGTCGACGACGACGTGCGCAACATCTTCGCGATCACCTCCCTCCTCGAGCGGTACAAGACCGAGGTCTTCACCGCGGAGAACGGGAAGGCGGCGATCGAGACGCTCAAGAAGGAGCCCGGGATCCAGGCTGTGTTGATGGACGTGATGATGCCGGAGATGGACGGCTACGATGCGACGCGCGCCATCCGGAGTCTCCCGGATTTCAAGACC
>JAZDLC010000298.1:0-7562 GCA_043802345.1 Planctomycetota bacterium
CCTTCGGATTCACGAATCCACGCGCCAGCCACCGCGTCTTCCATACCACGGAGAAGACCTGGATGACGCGCAGTCCGCGCGTGCACCACCCTGGTGCCTGCCATATCGTGTCCTGAACCGCGCAGGGTGAAAGCGGCGGAAAATGCCGCGGCACCGTACTTCCTCCCGTTCCCGTTCTCGTTCACGATTGAGGGTGGTGGGCTTTCGGAGGAGAGTTCCGAGGACGTCAACGAGAACGAGAACGAAAAGAAGGCGGCGGCCGGACCCGAGGGTCGACCGCCGCCTTCTCATGACTGGTACACCCGGCGCGGTTCGAACGCGCAACCTTCGGCTTCGGAGGCCGACACTCTATCCAGTTGAGCTACGGGTGCTCTTGGGTTGTGATCTTACGATTCTCTCCCGGAAGTTCGCCTCAAAACCGCTACGGCCCCTTGGAAGTCAGGCGGACGCCGTGCTCCGAGACCGTGAACACCGAGACGCTGGAGTCCTTGAAGTACTTGTCCGCCAGATCGGGGGCAGGCAGCTCGAAGTCGAGCCCCTCCTCGCCGAGGCCCAGCTCGGAAAGAGCCCCCTCGTCCATCACCATTTTCAGGCCCTCGAGCAGGGCCCTGACGGAAGCGGCCGAGTCGTTGTACCCGGCGGCGGTGACCCGGCCATCCGGCGCCGCGTCGAAGATGGCGCTGAAGTTCTCGTTGTCGGCCAGGGTGGGGAGGCCGCTCTCGCCCCTGCGGCGGAGGGTATCCTGGATCAACTCCGCCGACGGGCTGAAGATCAAGAGATCGTCCAGGATGGCGTAGCGCGCCTTGCTGCCGAGGACCGGAATCGGCAGGGAGTAGAGCGCGTGCCCCTGGAACTCCTCCCGCTTCCTGGCCGCGTGCATGCCTGAAGATCGGAGCAGGGACTCGATCACGCTCTCCACCTTGCTCCCGTCTTTCAGGCTGATCAGAGCGCAGAGGCTCTGCGGATCGTCCTCGGTGCCCGGAAGGGCGTCCAGTTCGTCCTCGATCCTCGCCGTGAACAAGCTGATCTCTCCCGCGAGGTTCGCGAGCAGGTCGGTCCGCACGTGGAATCCTTCCTGCTGGAAGCCGATCTCCATCTGCTCCTGCGCCGCCTTCGCGGGCTCCGGGGCAATTTCCCGGGCGGCGGCGAAGCCCGCGTCCAGACCGGCCAGCAGGTCGATGAAGAAGATGTTCGCCGACAGAGGCTTGTCCGGCATCAGTCGAGCAGTCTGCGGGGCGCCGGTGACGAACAGCGCCTTGAGCACCTCGAGCAGATGCCCCTGGCCGGCCCAGTCCAACCCGACGTTGAACGCCGTGCCCTCCTCACCGAGCTCCAGGCTGGCCGAGAAGTACCCCAGGTCCTCGGGCGAGAGCGCCTCGACGATCCCCTCCGACTCCTCATCCATCTCTCCCTCGGCCTTCCCCATGAGGATCGTCTGCTGGATCAACCGCCGCAGGTCGGCGTAGATGCGGACTCCGTCCTCCGCCTTCGCCGCCAGCGAATCCGTGTAGCCGCCGGCCGCGGAGAGCGGATTCTCGCTCTCTCCGGCGAGACCGTCCACGAGACCTCCGAAGTGCCCCTTCTCCACGAGGTCCTCCGATTCGATCAGCGCGAGGAAGACTCCATCCACCACGGCATACCGCAGCTCGTGGCTCATCCCTTCCTGTTCCTCCGCATCCCGGATCACGGTCACCGTGATATCCCCCTCCTCCTCGTTCTCCCGCACGGCGATCCCCTTCTTCAGGGGATCCTCGAACAGCTCGTCGACGAGCCCGAGGAATTCGTCGCCCTTTTCGCCCACCCCGACCACGAATCCCATGGAAATGGCGGGCGCCCCGGAAGGATCCGGCCCGCTCGCCGGCAGACCCAGCTCGAGCAGGAAGCCGGCCGCGGACCCGCTCATCATGTCGAGCAGATCAAAGGGATTGACGCCCGCCTCCTCCTCCGCGTCGGCGCCCAGCTCCGACACCTTCTTGCGGAACGACTCCTTCATCGCGCTCAGCCCCGGATCGCCCAGGAACCGGCCCCAGGCGGTCTTGTCGAACCCGGCTTTCAGCCGCTCCAGGTCGTCCACTCCGACGAAGACCAGGCATTCTTCCGGCAGCGCTTCCTCGAGCCCTGCCCGGGAAGTTGCCGTAACGATCAGAATCAGCGAGATCGCGGTCAGAGCGCCGCGCAGCGAGGCCAGTATCTTCATCAGTTGCTACTCCTGTGGGTAGACGATCATCCGGTCATGAACCAGGATCGTGATATCGGGACGGCCGTCTCCGGTCACGTCGCTCAGGACCACCTCGCGAGGCTCCCGGCCGCCCCGGCCGCCCCGCTCGAAGATCCGCTCCTCGTAAACCGGAAAGCGCAGCGCGTACTCCAGCTTGTCGGGATGAATTGCGGAGATGGTCACCAGGTGCCTGCTGCTCTCCAGCAGCACCAGGTCCATCTCACCGTCGTTGTTGAGGTCGCCGACGCCGAGATCGTCCAGCACCACGTCCCGAACGGGAATCTCCAGCTCGTCCACCGGATCGAACACCGGATCGGCGCCGCCGTTCCTGATCACCGCGAAGCGATCGTTGCAAAACAGCAGCAGGTCATTGCGGCCATCCATGTCCAGATCGGTCACCAGCAGGCTCTCCGGTTCCACGCCCCCCAGGTCGACCCGCGCGATCTCCCTGGACGCGCCCTTCGACCGGGAGAGCACCGTGAGCGTCGACCCCGCCTTGTCGAACAGCACGATCTCCGGATCCCCCTTGCCGTCCAGATCCCCGAGGGCCACCTTCGCCACCTGCGCCGCCGACCGGTCCAGGTTGAACTGCGCCACCACCTGGGGCTGATTCTCGCCGTCCAGGTAGAACGCGCGGGCGAAGTTCGGTCCCGGCACCAGCAGCTCCTTCTGGCCATCCCCATCGATGTCTCCCCATGCCAGGGAGTCGAGGGAAGTCCCCTCCAGGATACCCAGCGTCGGCACGGTCGATGTGTCCAGATCCACGAACGACCCGTCCGCCTGCTGCAGCCAGATGGTCGGAATCTCGCGCGGCTGGAAGAGCATGATGTCGGTCTGCCCGTCCCGGTTCAGATCGGCGAGCAGCAGATCGTTCGGGTCGGACTTCTGCTTCGCCAGCTTGACCTCCCGCTGCATCTCAAAGGTCGGACCCAGTTGCACCACCCTGCGCTCCCGGCTCCTACTGGAGCCCGAGCCGAGGGCCAGCCAGATCTCAAAGAGGCCATCGCCGTCGGTGTCGACCACGTCCATGGCCAGCAGGTCGTCCCCGTTCGGGATGGCCACCGCCATCGGGAAGCCGATGGAACCGTCCGCTTCGATCGCCGAGACCCCCACCGCGCCCTCGTCCGGCGCCGCCACCACCAGTTCGACCTTGCCGTCACCATCGACGTCCCCCACTCCCGGAAAGCGCGCGCCGACGAACGACGGGAACTTGACGGCGCTGCTCGGACCGCCTCCCAGCAGGGAGTGGTGGGAGACGATCTGGGCGGCGGTCGGCTCCGCGACCAGCAACTCAGGCCGGCCGTCACCCTCCAGGTCGACCAGGACCTGCGCCCGCTGCTCCCCGTCCTTCCCCTTCTCAAAAGGCACGGAGCGGAGCGAAGACAGCGGCAGCTCGTCCTGTTCCTCCTGCACCTGGCTCTTGAACCGGAGCAGCGCCACCCGGCTGCTGTTCCTGCGCACCGCGATCAGCTCGCACCCCGGCTTCCCGTCGAAATCCCCCACCATGTAGGAACGGATCGCCGCGAACCTGGACTTGATTTCCGGACCGAACGCGAACCCGCCCTGACCCAGGCGGTAGCGAAAAGGCAGGTCGGAGTCGTAGTGGACATACAACAGGTCCTGGTGCCCGTCCTGGTTCAGGTCCTCCACCTCGAACGACCCCGCGTCCTTGGTGCCGTTCGGGAGCTTCCGCGGCTGCTCCAGCCGCCCCTCCTCGTTCTGCTCGAACAGGTACGTGACCTCCCGGCCCAGCACCACCAGGTCACACCGGCCGTCGCCGTTCAGGTCAGCCGGCCGCACGGCGCGCCAGACCCCGGAGTGATCCTCCACCTCGTACCGATTCGACCTCTGGTACTTCCCGTCCTGCCCCCGATAGGCGACCGTGACCTTTCCCGACTCACCGAGAAAGATCAGGTCGGCCGCCTGGTCGCCGTTCAGGTCGGCCACCGCGACCGACGACATCTTCTCCTCGATCGGATACGAGTCGCGCTGGAAGTACACCTCGTCCGGCAGCTCGTTCAGAAACTCCGGAGTGGGAGCGCCGCCCGGCCCTTCCTCCGACCGGAACATGAACTCGATCCGCGACCTCGGGTTGTTCAGCACCAACAGGTCCCCCTTGCCGTCGCCATTCAGGTCGGCGGCGGTCAGGTTCGTGATGCCGTCATTCAGCTTGGAGATGATCATCCCGGAGAAGCCGTACTCTCCGTGCAGCCTCGATCCGGTGGAATCGGGTAGCTCATCCGTTTCTCCCGCCCGGGAGGCTCCGGAGAGAAGCAGGAGCGCGGCCATTGAAACCAGGTAAGTCGAAGTGCGCATTGGAACCCCGCGGAGAGGAAGAGAAGACAAGTCCGGCGAGTCTACCAGCCGCGCGGGGCGTGTGAAGTCTGACGACAGAATCCTCTCCACTGGGGGCCGGGTGGCCGGAGGACGGTCGTGGAGGGTCGGTTCCGGCCCGTTTCCGGCGCCGTCCTGCAAAAATCTGGAACTCCGCCCGGGAAGAAGATCCTCCCCAAGACGTCCAGGATCGTTAACATGACCCGATTCCAGCAACTTCGGAGAATCTGATGCGCCTCCCGTACCTGGTGATCCTGCTGCTTTGCGCCCTCCTTCTTGCCCCCGCACATGCCGACGAATTCCGGCTCAAGGACGGCAAGGTGGTCCGTGGAGAACTGCTGAAGGAGACCCCGGAGAAGCTGTTCGTCGATATCGGCTTCACGGTGCTGGGCATCCCGAAGGCCGACGTCGAGGAGCGGATCGCGGCCGATCAGGAGGAGGCTCCGGCCGAGCAGGGCCTCACCCAGGAACACGGCCTCTACTCGGAGGCCGAGCTGACCGAACTGGGGGTGAAGGCGGCCGTGGAGAAGTTCGGGGAGGGAGTGGTGCTGGTGAAGGTCCCGGGCGCCCTCGGCTCCGGCTTCATCATCCGCGAGGATGGTTACATCATCACCAACGCCCATGTGGTCCAGGGTGAGATCGAGGTCAGCGTCACGGTCTACCGGATGGTGGACGGCCAGTTCGAGAAGCAGAACTTCGACCAGGTCAAGATCGTGGCCGTCAACCAGTTCATCGACCTGGCCCTGATCAAGATCGACCCGGAGGAACTCGCCGGCGTCGAGCTCAAGAAGGTCTATCTGGGCCGCATCGACGAAGTCGAGGTGGGCCAGCAGGTGTTCGTGGTCGGCGCGCCACAAGGCCTGGAGCGCTCGGTTTCCGAGGGGATCGTCTCGCTGAAGAACCGCGCGTCCGACGGCAAGGTCTACATCCAGATCGACGCCGCGGTAAACCCGGGCAACTCCGGAGGCCCGTTGTTCAACACGAAGGGCGAGGTGATCGGCGTGAACAGCTGGAAGAGACTCTTCTCCGAAGGCCTGAACTTCGCCATCCCGGTCGACTACGTGAAGCACTTCATCAAGAACCGCGACGCCTTCGGGTACGATCGGGACAATCCGAACTCCGGCTATCGCTACCTGGCCCCGCCTCGTCGTGAGAAGAAGGACGAGCCCAAGGACTGATTGAGAGGAGCACCCAAAGTGCCAACCGAATACAAGGGCAAGCTGAGTGGAGCTGGTCTTCGCATCGCCATCGTGGTGAGCAAGTTCAACGAGTTCATCACGGACAACCTGCTGAAGAGCGCTCTGGACGAACTCGACAAGCTGGGCGTCGCGGACTCCGACGTGACCGTGGCCTGGGCCCCGGGATCGTTGGAAATGCCTCTTCTGGCCAAGTCGTTCTGCGAGTCGGGCAAGGCCGACGCGGTCATCTGCCTCGGCGCGGTGATCCGCGGCGAGACCGATCACTACCAGCATGTCGCCGCCGGCACCGCCCGGGGCATCGGCGACGTGGCCAGGCACTCAAAGGTGCCGGTCATCTTCGGCGTGCTGACCGTGGATACGCTGGAACAGGCGATCAACCGGGCCGGAGCCAAGGCCGGCAACCGTGGGGCCAACTCGGCCCGGGCCGCGATCGAGGCGGTCTCGGTGCTGCGCCAGATCAAAGAGAGCTGATCGTGGCTGTCCGCAAGCGGACGAGGGCGAGGGAACTCGCCTTGCAGTTCCTGTATTCCATTGATCTCCGCGAGGACGGCCCTTCCCTGGAAGTCGATCCGTTCCTGCGCATGCAGACCCGGGACGATGAGATCTACCTCTTCGCCACCGGGCTCGTGAACGGCTGTCTCGCGCACCGGGAGGAGATCGACCGGGAGATCCGGCGCGTTGCGGAGCACTGGGACCTGGCCCGGATCGCCACCGTCGACCGGAATATCCTGCGGATCGGTGCGCACGAGATCCTGCACCGGATGGACATCCCGCCCCAGGTCACGCTCAACGAGGCGGTCGAGCTGGCGAAGCTCTTCTCCACGAAGAAGTCAGGCGCCTTCGTGAACGGGATCCTCGATCGGCTGCGAGCCGACGCCGGACGGGCCGCCGATCACACCGGCCCGCTCGCGGCCAGGCCGGGGGAGGAGCCGGCTTGCGAGCCGGAAGGCGAGACGACCGAGCAGAGCCTCGACGACGAGTCCGAGAATCCTCCCGAAGGAAATCCGTGAGCGATGTTTGAACGATTGCGAGCCGGGCTGAAGAAGACCCGCGAGAAACTCGCCGCAGGCCTGAACGCGATCCTGTCGATCGGCCGGGATCTGGACGACGACCTGCTGGACGAGCTGGAGGAGATGCTCTACACCGCCGACCTGGGGCCGACCGGCACCGAGATCATCGAGCTTGCCCGCGAGGCGTACCGGAAGCGAGAGTTGAAGACGTCGGAGGATGTCTTCGCATTCCTGAAGCAGGAAATCTCCGGCCGGCTGGGCGCCCGCTCGGAGATCCGGTTGGCGGAGTCGCCGCCCACGGTCATCCTGGTGGTGGGCGTCAACGGCTGCGGCAAGACCACTTCGATCGCCAAGCTGGCCAGCCACTTCGCCTCGCAGGGAAAGCAGGTCGTGGTCGGCGCTTGCGACACCTTCCGGGCGGCCGCCGTGGAGCAACTCGGCATCTGGGCCGATCGGGTGGGCGCCACCCTGGTCAAGGGAAAGCCCGAATCGGACCCGGCCTCCGTCGCGTTCGACGCCGCGGACTGCGCGGTGAGGCTGAAGGCGGACTACCTGCTGGTCGACACCGCCGGCCGCCTGCACACGCAGGACAACCTGATGCGGGAGCTGGAGAAGATCAACCGGGTGCTCAGCCGCAGAATTCCGGGGGCGCCGCACGAGGTGATCATGGTGCTCGACGCCACCACCGGTCAGAATGCGCTGGTGCAGGCTGACCGGTTCAAGGCGGCGGGGCCGGTGACCGGACTCTTCCTGGCGACGCTGGACGGCTCCGCCTAGGGCGGCGTCGTGGTCGGCATCCGG